>NZ_JAYSDK010000014.1:0-112766 GCF_041914405.1 Zoogloea sp. | reverse complement strand
CCATCGTGTTGAAGAAGATCGGGGCGATCTTGGAGCCCAGGCAGACGCCACCGAAACGCTTGTTCGGAACGTAGGGGATGTCTTCGCCGGTGAACCACAGCACGGAGTTGGTGGCGGACTTACGGGAAGAACCGGTACCGACCACGTCACCGACGTAGGCGATCTGGTTACCCTTTGCAGCCAGACCTTCGAGCTGCTTCAGCGGGCCACGGGTACCCGGCTCGTCGGCTTCGATGCCCGGACGCGGGTTCTTCAGCATGGCCAGCGCATGCAGCGGGATGTCCGGACGGGACCAGGCGTCCGGAGCGGGCGACAGGTCGTCGGTGTTGGTTTCGCCGGTGACCTTGAAAACAGTCAGCTTCTGGCTGGCGGGAACGGCGGGACGGGACGTGAACCACTCGCCATCGGCCCAGGACTGGATCACAGCCTTGGCGTTGGCGTTGCCGCCCTTGGCCAGTTCGGCGACGTCATGGAAGAAGTCGAAGACCAGCAGGGTCTTCTTGAGGCCTTCGGCAGCCACGGTGCCCACTTCGGCGTCGGCCAGCAGGTCGATCAGGGGCTTGACGTTGTAGCCGCCCAGCATGGTGCCCAGCAGCTCGGTGGCCTTGGCGCGGGAAACGAGGCCGACGGACAGTTCGCCCTTGGCAACCTTGGCCAGGAATTCGGCCTTAACCTTGGCGGCGTCGTCCACGCCGGCGGGAATACGGTAGGTCAGCAGTTCCACCAGGAAAGCTTCTTCGCCGGCCGGCGGGTTCTGCAGCAGCTCGACCAGAGCTTGGGTTTGCTGCTTGGACAGGGGCAGCGGCGGGATGCCGAGGGCGGCGCGCTCGGCAACATGCTGGCGGTAGGCTTCAAGCATGGATACATCCTTCCTAGACGGTGGTTACATGACGGTGGTGCTGACGCGCGCGACCGGCTGGTTAGGCCCTGGGCGCCTCTCCCTAATGGACTGGCACCATTGTTATAAAAGACCGGAGCCAAGTCTTATATATATTATATTTTATTTCTCTCAGGATTGTGCGCCTGCACCAATCCAATTTTGCAGCTGGCTCGCGGCGTGCAAGACCTGTCCGGCCTACTTGCTGAAACAGGCCACCAGCGCATCTTCGACGGCCTTGAAGGTGATCGGCTTGATCAGCAACTCGTCGAAGCCGGCATCGATCAGACGCTGCTTTTCATCCGGCAAGGCATGGGCAGTATAGGCAATCACCGGCAAACCGCTGAAGCGCGGGTCGGAACGCAGCACAGCCAGCACCTCTTCCCCCGACATGCCAGGCATGCTGATGTCGAGCAGCACGATGTCGAAGTTGCCCGCTCGGAGGCGCTCGAGCGCCGTGGGGCCATCCTCCGCCTCCTGCGCCTGCAGCCCCAGCCGGCTCAGGAAGGCAATGGCAAGACGCCGGTTGATGGCGTTGTCGTCGACAACGAGGACTTTTTTCTGCTCGGGAGACTGCTCGCTCATGGATGACTCAGGAGCCGGGCTCCTGCAAAGGAAGATGGAAGGTGAAGGTCGAACCTTCGCCGACCCTCGACACCACGGTCAAGCCCCCACCCAGAAGATTGGCCAGTTCCCGCGCAAGCGCCAGACCGAGGCCCGAGCCGCCATGATCGCGGGTGACGAAATGGTCCAGTTGCCGGAACTTCTCGAAGACGAGTTCCAGCGCTTCGGGCGGAATTCCGCGACCGGTATCGAAGACCGCGAAGGCCAGCTGGGAACCATCCCGACTGACCCGCAGGCCGATTTTGCCATTTTCGGTGAACTTCACCGCGTTGTTCAACAGATTGTTCAGGATCTGCCGAACCCGCAACACATCCGTGCGCACTGTCGCCGGCAGATCCGATGCCAGTTCCAGTTCGACCCCCAGGCCCTTCGCGCGGGCGTGGGCCCGGTGCGCCGCCACCAGTTCGTTGGCAAGTCGTGCCACTTCCACGTCCGACGGCTTAAGCTCGATCCCGCCGGCTTCGATTTTGGCCAGATCGAGGATGTCATTGACGATGTTGAGCAGGTGCTCACCGGAACTGTGGATGGTCGCGGCGAACTCCCGCTGGTCGGGCTCGGTCAGTTCCAGACGCAACAACTCGGAATAACCGAGAATGCCGTTCAGCGGCGTGCGTAACTCATGGGACATGCTGGCGAGGAATTCCGACTTCAGCCGGTAAGCATCTTCGGCCTTGCTGCGCGCCTCTTCCGAACGCTGGAAGGACTCCTGCACGGTGTCGGCCATGCGGTTGAAGGAGCACGCCAACTGTCCCATTTCGTCGTCAGAGCGCACTTCCAGCCGATGGGACATCTCCCCTTTCTCGAAACGGCCGAGCCCCTGGATCATGTCGGTGATGCGCCGCGTGATGAACTGGGCCATCCAGATCGCGACGACGATCACCAAGCCACCCATCATCAAGGTTGACAGGCCCAAGGCTGTTGCGGTCTCAGCCAGGTTACGCCCGATGGATTCGAGCAGCCCCTGACGACGGGCCTGAAAGTCCCTGTCCCGCTCGGCGATGGTGGCGCCGATGCGCTTGGCAGACTCGGTCGCCGCGCGGTGGAAGTCATCCACGTTGGCGCCGATGGTGACGAAGCCAAAGCCCTGCGGCGTGCGGCCGTACTGGCCGGTGTAATAGGGAATTGCGGCCGCCGTGGTGAGCTTCCACAAGCCCGAGAAGAAAATCTCGAAAGAGCCTGAGCCCCCCTTCTCCGTCAGCTGGTTCCAACCTGTGCATTGAGGCGAGAAATTCAGATAACGGCAGTCCAGCGCCACCGTACCAGCCTTGATCTGGGCAGCGGCCGGCTTCTTCTTCAACGATTGGCCATCGAAGGGCTTCACACCGGCCAGAAAATCCTGCGCCGATTTCCCGGAGGCCTGCCAGGCCTCGTACAGGGACTGATCCAGCCAGGACACCACCGGCTCGCCAGTGGCGGGATCGTAGCCGGGAATGAAGTAGTCCCGCGGGTGGGAAATCGCCCGGCTGTTGTGATCCCACATGAAGGCGTAATTGCCAACAATGGCATCGCTGATCTGGGTATAGCGGCGATCGGTCGGGCTGAGGCGGTCGGTGAACTGGCGGATGTGGTCGTGATCGAGCGCCAGCGTCACATAGCCTGTCACCCTGCCGCCCTGAACCACCGGCATGGCCCAGCGCACGATGGCGCGGAAGTGTTTGCCGACCGGGTTCTCCGTTCCCGCATAGGCTGACTCCTCCGGCTTGAAATCGACACCCGCCTTGCGCGCGCTTTCCGGCAGGTAGGCGCCGATCACCCGGCTGCCCACGTAGGCACCGATGACTTCCGAAACATAGATCTCGCCCGGCTTCAGCCGCTTGAGCTCCGGCCAGTAGCGCTCGGCCTTGAGAAACGTGCCCTCCGGCCGACTCACATCCCGCAGGCCGGGCTGGGTCAGCGTTCCCGTCGTAACCTTGACCCGCTCCCGCCCCTGTGTATCGATGAAGCTCATTTCCACGAACAGCGGACGTTGCTCCGCAACGCCGAGGAACTCGGGCGGCCGCGCACTGAAAGCCTTCGCATTGTCGCCAAGGGCCTGGCGCGGATCAGCAGCCAGCCTGGCATCGGCAGCTTCGGGCTCGACAGGCTCCCAGCGCTTCTGATCCGCAGAAAGCTGCCAGCTACCATGCCCGTAAAGGGTCCGGCTGCGGTGCGCCAGGAAGCGGCGATAGACCGCCGGGTCAGGTGTCAGCTCAGCGGCCTGGCGCACGTCTGAGTCCCGATCGTAAAGAAAGGCCGCCACGGCCCGGGCAGTATCCGTGGTCAGCCGCTCCATGCCTTCCCGGGCCCGGTCGTCGAGGGCGCGGATGGCATCCCCGGTTGCCGCGTCGCCCACCTGCTTGACTGTCGCCAGCATGGCTTCCGCCATGGACTCCGCCTGGCCGCTGACGCTCTGGCCCAACCGTTGCGCCATGCTCCACGCCAGCAAGGCCAGCAACACCAGGGGAACCACCTTGATGACCACGAAAATCGCGATCAACTTGGCGCGGATCCCCTTCATCCACATTCCGAACGCCATTCCTCTCCCCACTGCCGACTTGCCGTTGAAGGACCGTCGACCACCCCGCTATCAATCGGACTTTCCCTGTATCCCGGACTTATCGGCCCTGAGCCGGAAATCTCAAGCGCAGACACCGAATGCCACACACCTTGCTGCCAAGCCGGAATCCCGCCGAAAATACCGGCCCGACCCACGACCACCAGGCCTGCCAATGCCCTCCTGCCCCTGCGGCTCTCCGGCCGATTACGCTGCGTGCTGTGGCCAATACATCGACAGCAGTGTCAGCGCACCGAGCGCCGAAGCCCTGATGCGGTCCCGCTACACTGCGTTCACGCTCGGCAACGAAAGCTACCTGCGTGCCACCTGGCACCCAGACTTCCTGCCTCCCGACCTGCACCTGGCCGAAGATCCACCCACCAAATGGCTGGGGCTGGAGGTGAAGCGTCACGCGCAACAGGATGCGGATCACGCCATCGTCGAATTCGTGGCGCGCTACAAGATCGGCGGACGGGCTCACCGCCTGCATGAAACCAGCCGCTTCGTGCGCATCGACGGACGCTGGCTATACAAGGATGGGGACATCCATCCGCGCTGAAATCGGGACGCAGAATCAACCGCGCCCCGGGCACCCTGGATTCTCATCACGCCGGTGTATGAAACACTAAAGAAATAAGACGACCGCCGGTACCAGAACGCTCCACCGCCCACTCTGCGAGCACAAAAAACAAAGGGGCGATACGCTCGCCCCTTCGTCACTCCGAAAAACCTGCCGCTTACACGGTCTCCGCCACATCCGCGGCAATCAGCTCGATGGTTTCACCGGCAAAATCCACACGCTGGCCTGGTCGCAGCTTGGCCCGCTTGCGGTTCTCGATATCTCCGTCCACGAACACGTCGCCGTCCGCCACCCGCTGCTTGGCCTCGCCGCCGGAACCGCACAGGCCCACGGCCTTCAGGAGCTGGTCGAGCTGGATGAATTCGCCTTCGACGGAGAAACGAATGGTCATGGTGACACCCCTTGCGTGTGTTAAGGAAACGTTGCTGTCGGAGGGGATTGTGTCAGAGCCCGATCGCGCCGCCAAGCGGCTTGATAGGGCATGGATTCACTCGCCGAGCGGGGCCATCCCATGCCGCCGCCGGGCCTTTGCGCAGCCTGCATCGCCAAGGTTGAGGGCCGCGTAGGGCGCGAAATCCCGGCATGGGCCAGGGCGCTTTTCGTAGATCGTGCACTTCACTTCGCGGCCCACCTCACCGGCCAGCGCGATGCAGCGCGGCTCCGCTTCATCGGTACCGCGCATGCGCACCAGCGTCGCGGTGAGCGGCACCGTCAGCGCCACTGGCACGCAGCCGCCGGGCGTGCTTTCCAGATCGGCGATATGGAAATCCACCCGGAAGCTGGCACAACAGGCACCGCAGCTCAGGCAAGGGTCAGCCACAGCTCAGTTCGCTCCGCAGCACTTCTTGTACTTCTTGCCGCTACCGCAGGGACAGGGCTCGTTGCGGCCCGGGCCGCTCTTGGCTGCACCCGTCGCGGCGCTGACCGCCACCGGCTCCGGTGCCGGCAGACCGAGCGCGCGCCAGTTCTGGTAGAGGTGCTGGACCGCAAAGCCCTTCTCTTCCAATTCAGCCAACTGCGCTTCCGTATCGGCCGGCACTGCGACTTCCTCTTCATCCCCGAGGATGGTTTCCAGCAGCGCCTCGGCGATGGAGGTGTCGCCTACCTTGTCCGGCCACTCGGACGGCCACATCTCGAAGCCCTGCTCGAAGCCGTTGCCCCATTCCTCGCCGATGGCGGGATCGTCGTCGCCGCCCTGGGCGTAGCAGAACGGCTGCCAGCCCTCAGCCTCGCCTTCTTCGTCGCCCTCTTCATCGCCGATCATCGCGATCAAGTCGTTGTGGTAGCGGAGCACCAGCTCGATGGCCTTCTGCAGGGACGCGCCGGAGCCGAAGCCCACCTCACCCTCGTCGGCGGTCCACACCGCCGGCAGCCAGTCTTCCACCGGAATCGGCAGCGGCGAGGCGACGATGGCGGCCAGGTAGCCGTCAAGCATCTCCAGGTTCATGCAGTCGGCCGGCACTTCGTCCGACACCAGCAGTTCTTCAAGCTGCTCAAGTTCTTCTTCGGTCAACGGAATGGATTGAGCGGTGGTCATTGCGGGGTTTCCTCCACGGTCGGTTGGCGATCGAGCTCCACCACACACCGGTAAAGGGTCTGGCCGGAATCCCGGTACTTGCGTTCGAATGGGGTCAGCGGCGACGGCGCCTCGAAGGACTCCCACGGCAGCTGGCGGCCGATCAACAGCCCCAGCGCAATGGCGAATTCTTCCACATAAATGTTCCAGTTACTGCGGCACTCCAGCCGTCCGCCGAGGCGCGGCACGAAGGGAAAGACCGGGTGCGCATGCCAGCGCCGCGCCAGGTGGCCGATCTTCGGCCACGGATTCGGATAGAGGATGTAATGGCGCGCCAGGCGGAGGCCAGCGTCGGCCATCAGGCGCCAGTAGTCCACCAGGTCGGCGCGCACGAAGATCATGTTCTTCGGCAGTAGCGCGTCCGGGTAGGGCTTCTTGCGACTCAAGCGGTCTTCCGACTGGTCCACGCCGATCACCCAGTGGTCGGGAAAAGCCCGCGCCAGCTGGATGGTGCTGTGGCCCACGCCGCAGCCGGAATCGAGGATCAGCGGTGCCTTGCCATCCCAGCCGGCCAGGCTGGCCTCGAAGGCCGCCTTGTTGTGGTCGAGGACGGGTTTGCGGAACTCGCAGCTGGCGTGCTTGGCCACCCGCTCGACAAGATGTTCATGGACGCCCTGCTGGGCGCTCTCGGGAATCTTTGAATTGGCGTACATCGGTTTGGGTCAGGCGGCGGCCTGCAGCAGCGGCACGCCATGGCGGCGCAGGACCTGGTCGATGGCCCGGCACTCGGGCTGAGCGCGCAGGTCCTGATAAAGAAGTTCAGCGGCCGGGAAATTGCGCCGTAGCATGTTGATCCATTGTTTCAGGCGGCCAGGCGCGTGGCGCGGCTCGACCTTCAACTGCACCCGCTCCCAGAAGTCGCCGATGAGGTGCAGCAACTCGCCCCACTCCGCGTCCCTGTCAGCCGGCACTTCGGCACCTGCAGCGATACGCCGCGCAAGGAAGGGATCGGACACCGCGCCGCGGCCGAGCATCACGTCGTCCGCGCCACTCACCGAGCGGCAACGCCGCCAGTCGTCCTCGCTCCACACCTCGCCGTTGGCCACCACTGGCAGCTTGACCACGTCGCGGATGCGGGCGATCCATTCCCAATGGGCCGGCGGACGGTAACCGTCGCGCTTGGTGCGGGCATGCACCACCAAGCCTTCGGCGCCACCGGCCTCCAGCGCCCGCGCGCAATCGAGCGCGAGGGAGGTGTCCTCCACGCCGAGGCGCATCTTGGCGGTGAAGGGAATGTGCCGCGGCACCGCGCGGCGCACCGCACCGGCGATCCGGTACAGGCATTCGGGATCGGCCAGCAGCATGGCGCCACCGCCGTGGGAGTTGACGGTCTTGGCCGGGCAGCCGAAGTTAAGATCGACCCCCGGCGGCGACAGCTCGCACAGCCGCTCAGCGTTCTCGGCCAGCGCGGTCGGATCGCTGCCGAGCAGCTGGACCACCACCGGCGTGCCGCCGGATGTGCGCCCACCGTTATCGATCTCCGGGCTGATGCGGCGATAGGTGCGATGGGGCAGCAGGCTGCCGGAGACGCGGACGAACTCCGTCACTGCGCCGTCGTAGCCGCCCACCTTGGTCAGCACGTCGCGCAGCAGGTAATCGGCCAGCCCCTCCATGGGTGCAAGCAAGAGTTTTCCCATCTAATTCAACACACACCGCTCACGGTCGAAGGGCGCGATTCTACGGCGAATCGGCACGCCGATCCCAAGGTTTTTTGCCACCATGCTCACATCACAGGCTGTTGAACAGGCGTAACATTCGCCCCCCTGAATCCACCTGCCATCACAGGAGCTCCCCATGCGCCGCCTGAGCACTACCAGCAGCCGTCGCGACCTCCTCGTCCTCGCCCTGCCGGCCGTCTTGCTGGTCATCGCTGCCTTCGCGCTGGCCTGGCAGTTCGTGCGGCCGGCGCCGCCCAAGAAGATCGTCATCAGCACCGGGGCCGTTGGCGGTGCCTACCAGTTCTTCGGCGAGCGCTACCGGGACAAGCTGGCCCAGGAAGGCATCGAGGTTGAATTGCGCCCCTCCACCGGCGCCGTCGAGAACCTGATGCGCCTGAAGACCGACGACAGCGTGGACGCGGGTTTCGTGCAGGGCGGCATTGCCAACGAACCGGATTCGGAAGACCTGGCCACCCTCGGCAGCATGTACCTGGAGCCGGTGTGGGTGTTCTACCGGGGCAAGGACGACTACGAGCGCCTGACCCAGCTGAAGGGCAAGAAGATCGCCGTCGGCGTGCAGGGCAGTGGCGCCCAGCTCTTCGCACTGCAGCTGCTGTCGGCCAATGGCTTTGCCACCCACGACCCGGCGTTGGTAGCCATCGGCGGCATGGACGCGGTAGACGCCCTCAAACGCGGCGAGGTGGATGCCTTCTTTGTGGTTGGCGCGCCGCAGGCGCCGGTGGTGGACGCGCTGCTCCACACGGAGGGCATCAAGCTGCTCGATTTCGTCCAGGCGGAAGGCTACGTGCGCCACTTCCCGCACCTGCTGACGGTCACCCTGCCCCGTGGCGCCATCGACATCGCCAACGACCGGCCGGCCAGGGACATCCACCTGCTCGCCGCCACCGCCAACCTGGTGGTCAAGGCCGACATTCATCCGGCCATCGTCACCCTGCTCCTCAAGCATGCCCGGGAGATTCACAGCACACCGGGCCTGCTGCAGGCGGCCGGCGCCTTTCCTGCGCCGCAAGACCATGCGCTGCCGCTGCATCCGTCGGCGCGCCGCTTCTATGAGAGCGGCCCACCCTTCCTGCAGCGCTACCTGCCGTTCTGGCTGGCGGTGCTGATCGACCGCCTGATCGTCATGCTGCTGCCGCTGGTGGCGGTGGTGATTCCCCTCTCCAAAGTGTTGCCGGGCATCTACAACTGGCGTATCCGCTCCCGCATCTACCGCTGGTACGGCGAGCTGAAATACCTGGAAAACGAGCTCGACCAGGCGCCGGCTACCGCTCATGACACGGACGCCATCGATGCCTTTATCGTGCGCCTCGACCGCATCGAGCAGCGCGCGCTGCACCGCAAGCTGCCGCTGGCCTTCAGCACCGAGCTCTACACCCTGCGCGAGCACATCGAGCTGGTACGTGGCCGCCTGCAGCGTCTTGCGGAAACTGCCACAGGCCACTGAAAGTCAAATTGATAAACTCGTCGTACAGGCGGCCATCCGACCGCCGGCGCGACGCAAAACGAGCCACACCATGAGTCCCCATCTCGATCTCACCGCCCCTTACGCCCCGCTGGTCCATCGCATTGAAAAGGAAGCCACCGTCGAGAACGGCCAGATCCTGCGCATCGACCACTTCCTGAACCACCGCATCGAGCCGGCCTTCATCTTCGAGCTGGCCCATGAACTGGCGCGGCGCCTGTCCTTCTTCCAGCCCAACGTGATCCTCACCGCCGAGGCAAGCGGCATCGCGCCGGCGCTGATCGTCGCCCAGACCCTCAGCGTTCCGCTGGTGTATGCCAAGAAGTATTCGCCGCAGGTGGAGGCGCCGGCAATCTCCCGGATCATCCCGTCGCCGACCAAGGGCGGCCACACCCGGCTGGTCATCTCCCAGCGCTACATCAAGCCCGGCCAGCGGGTCGTCATCGTGGACGATTTCCTCGCCAACGGCCGCACCGCCACCGCGCTGATCGACATGGTGCGGGAGGCCGGTGCCGAGGTGCTGGGCGCCGGCTTCGTGGTGGAAAAGCGCTTCAAGCAGGGCCGCGAGCACATCGAGGCACTTGGCGTCCCGGTGTCGACCCTGGCCCAAGTGGAGCGCCTGGAGCATGGCCACGCCATCCTGACGCAGCCGAAGGCCGAGTAAGCACACTCCGGCCTCTCCCTTGCGGGGGTTGTGGGGGCGAATTCATTCGCCCCCACAGTCCTGACTCACAACCTTCCCGTCTGCAGCACACAGGCCGAGCCCATCGCCTCACTTCGACAGCGGATAGAACAGCTGTTCATTACCGATGCGATAGGCTGAGATCGCCCGCCGGCCTTCGGCCGAAGTGAGCCAGTCGATGAACTTTTCGCCGGCAACCCGCTTCACGTGCGGATGCTTGGCCGGGTTCACCAACATCACTCCGTAAGGGTTATAGAGCTTGAGGTCGCCCGCGTACAGGATGGTCAGATCCTGGCGGTTCTTGAAGCTGGCCCAGGTGCCGCGGTCGGCCAGCGTATAGGCCCCCATGCCTGCCGCCATGTTCAACGTCGGCCCCATGCCGGAGCCGGCCTCCTTGTACCAAGCCTGCCCCTTCGGCTCCACGCCCGCCGCCTGCCAGAAGCGCAGTTCCGCCGCATGCGTCCCGCTACGATCGCCGCGAGACACCCAGGGGCTGCCCTTACGGGCGATACGTACGAAGGCTTCGGTCACATCCTTCGCCCCCTTCACGCCGGCCGCATCCGCCGCCGGACCGACCAGAACGAAATCGTTGTACATCACGTTGCGCCGGTCGATGCCATAACCGTCGGCAACGAACTTCTCTTCGGCCGGCCGATCATGCACCAGCACCACGTCCGCATCGCCGCGCCGCCCCACGTCCAGTGCCTGGCCGGTGCCAAGGGCGACCACCTTCACGGAGACGCCGCTTTCCTTCTCGAAGATCGGCAGGATGAAATTGAACAGGCCCGACTGCTCGGTGGACGTGGTGGACGCCACCACGATGGTCTCGCCGGCCTGGGCCACGGAAACCAGCGCAGTTAAACCCAGCGCAACCGACCTGAGGAACTTCAAAACGCCATACGCCATGGTAGTTCTCCCTGGATGTAGAGCCGCGCGGCCTGGGAGGCCGGGCGGGCAAAGAAACGTTGGACCGGCGCGTGCTCGCAGACGCGGCCAGCGTCGATAAAGACGATGTCGTCGGCCAGGCGGGTAGCCTGACCAAGGTTGTGGGTGGTCATCAGGATGCGCGTGCCCTCGGTGCGAATCTCCCGCACGATACGCTCAATGGCTTCCACCGAGGACGGATCGAGGCTGGCGGTCGGTTCGTCGAGAAGCAGCAGACGCGGGCGCGTCACCCAGGCCCGCGCCAGCGCCAGGCGCTGACGTTCGCCGCCGGACAGGCCACGGGCGCCGTCATCGGCCCGATGGGCCAGGCCGACACGTTCGAGCACCGCACGGGCCCGTTGCCGCCGCTCCGCTGCCGGCACGCGCTGCGGGCGCAGCGCCAGTTCCACATTGCCGAGCACAGAATCGCGCAGCATCTTGGGCTGCTGGAAAACCATCGCCACGCCAAACTCGGGACGGCTTCCACCGCCCCATTCGATCTCGCCGCTGTCAGCTTCGAGCAGGCCACACAGGGTGCGCAGCAACACGCTCTTGCCCGCCCCGTTGGGGCCGAGCAGGATCGTGATGCCCTCACCGCCCAACTCCATGCTCAGCCCGTCGAGCACCCTGCGTCCTCCGGCCTGCCAACACAGTTCGTGGATGCGCAGCGGAAACAGGGACGGCGCCGGCGCCATGTCGTCTGCCCTCATGCGTAGCGCCTCAGCGCCCACTGGCGCAGCGCATGGGCCAGGCCGTTGAGCAGCAGGATCACCGACAGCAGCACCAAGCCCAGCGCGATCGCCAGCGGCAGGTCGCCCTTGCTGGTCTCCAGCGCGATTGCGGTGGTCATCGTGCGGGTGGAATGATCGATGTTGCCGCCGACGATCATCACCGCCCCCACCTCGGACATCGCCCGCCCGAGGCCCGCCAGCACCGCCACCAGCAGGGAGTGACGACAGTCGTGGAGCAACACGCGGACGCTGTCGAACCAGCCGAAGCGCATCGCCGTCAGCTCTTCCTCATATTCCCGCCAGGCGTCCTCGACGACCTGCCGGGCGATGGCCGCCATCAGCGGCACCACCAGCAGGGTCTGGGCGACAACCATCGCCGTTGGCGAATACAGCAGCCCCAGCTCACCCAGCGGCCCGGAGCGGGACAGCATCAGATAGACCACCACCCCCACCACCACCGACGGCAGGCCCATGCAGCCGTTGAGGATCACCACCAACGCAGTCCGGCCAGGAAAGCGCCCGACGCCCAGGCAGGCACCCAGCGGCAGCCCGACCAGCGTACCGAACAACACCGCCAAGCCGCTGACTCGCAGGGACAGCAGCACGATCCCGGCGACCTGCTGGTCGAAGCCGGCGAGCAAGGCGAAGGCGTCGAAAAAGGCCTGCGTGAGTCCATTCATGCGCAGAACAATACCGGCTCAGCCGCCGCCGCGCTGCATCGCGAGATCGATGCGGGCCAGCAGCGCCGTGCGCGCAGCGCGGTCGCCCGCAGTAAAGCGCAGGCGTGCATGCAGCACTGGCAGGCGGAACAGACCGATGCAGCGCTCCGGCATCTCGCTGAGGTCCACCTCCAGCACCGCGCAGCCGTCATCGGCACGCAACCGACCCGGTTTCAGCGCGCTGACGCCCTGCGGCAGCGCCAGCCGCAGGCCTCGTTCGAACTCCGCCAGCGTCGCGCCGACCTCCCGTACGAAGCCCTCCGGCGCGCACACGTCCTCCCCCCGCAGCAAGCATCAGCCTCCAGCAATTGGCGGCCAGATGGCGAGCTCGTCGCCCTCCTGCAGCGCGTGTTCGGGACGCCCAGCAGGCGCGATGTAATGACCATTCACCAACACGAGGTGCGCGCTCTTCTCCGGCAGCTGGTAGCGCGCGATCAGCTCGCCGACCGTCGTGCCGGGTTGCACGTCGAGCTCGATGCGGTTGCCGCGCCGCTCGGCCGGCAGGTAGTCGGACAGCGACGCGAACAGCTTGAAGACGACTCTCATGCGAAGGCGGCCACCGGGTGATGTCGGGCCACCGAGTCCGGCTGGGTTGCCGCCAGGTAGGCCTCGAAGAAGCGTTGCGGCGCATGCAACAACACGTCCTTCCACGGCCCCAACTTGAGCTTGCCCTGGATCATCCCGCGCAGCGCCCCCACGTGCTGTGTCATGCCGATAGAAGTGGCGCCGATCAGTACGTCGTCCTTGAACTGCAGACTGAGGTAGCGGTAGGCGGCCTCGTCCACATGCTCGACACCCTGCCCGTCCGGCTCACCCCACCATTGCCCGAAGGACGTGGAGATCAGCCCCAGGGTGTCCAGCACGTTGATCGCCAGCACGCCCGGCATGCGCGCGTTGCCGCCGGCCATGTTGATCGCCGCCACGCGGGCCTGGTCGGCCGCGTTCGGCTGGATGGCCGATACCAGGTGGGCACCGGTGAACAGGTCCGGCGCCTCGGCCACGTCGCCGGCAGCGAAGATGCCCGGTACCGAGGTCTCCATGCGCGCATCCACCAGCACGCCCTTGGCCACATGCACCGGCGTCGCGTCCAGGAAGGCGATGTTGGGCGCCACGCCGGCCGCGACGATCAGCAGGTCGCAGGGCAATAGATCGCCGGTGGACAACTTGACCGTCAGGGGCGCGCCGCCGGCGTCGCCCCGCTCGATACGCTCAACCCCCGCCGACGTAACGACACGGATGCCCTTTTCCTGCACCCAGCGCTTGATCATGCCGCCGGCCTTGGGCGTCATCATGCGCGGCACCATGCGGTCGCCCATTTCGACGACGGTCAGCTCGACACCGCGCTTGGCCAAAGCCTCCATGATGATGCAGCCGATGAAGCCGGCACCGAGCTGGATCACCCGTGCGCCGGGTTTGGCATGGGCGGCGATGGCCCGCGCATCAGCCAGGGTCCAGCAGGTTTGTACCTCCGGCAGATCCACGCCGGGGATCGGCGGGCGCACTGGGTGAGAACCGGTCGCCACCAGCAGGCGGTCGTAGCTCTCGAAATGGCCGTCGGCGAACAGCACCCGCTGCTGCGCGGTGTCCAGCGCCACCGCCCGGGCATTGAGCTGACGCACGCCGAGCTTGTCGAAATGGTCCGGCGTCTTGCGCAGCCAGGTGCCGGACTCGTCGATGTTGCCTTCCAGCAGGTAGGGAATCGCCATCCGCGAATAGGACGGCTCGCTCTCACAGCCAACCATCACGATCTCGTCACGCGGCGCCGCGCGGCGCAGGGCTTCGACGGCCACCACGCCCGCCGGCCCGTTGCCCAGGATGAGGTGTTTCATCGGGAAATCCTCGAATCAGGATCGCGCCGACGCGTGCCGTCAAGCAGCATCGGCGCGGGAAGCAGGAAAGGATGAAGAGAGATGGCGGGACACCGCCCGCCATCCGCTTCTTCAGAGCCCCAGGCGCTCCAGGGTTTCGGCGGTCGGCACCCCATCCGGCGTCCACCCGCGCAACTTGTAGTACTCAGGCAGCATCGTCGCGAGGCCGTTCACCAGGCCCTTGGCCGGACCGGTCTTGGCCGGTTCGGTGGTCAGGCGTGGCGGCAGGTTGTCGTCCTTGCTGGTCAGGCCCGCCGCATTGTTGAACAGGCGCTCCATGTTCCAGATCCGCTCGCCCATCGCATTGAGCTTTTCCATCGACCAGTCGCCTTCGCAGGCCGCTTCGATCTGCGGCTGCACATCGGCCACGGTCCATGCGAAGGACGTGAACACGCAGATGCCGGCTGCGTCGAACACCGCCGTCGCATCCTGGAAGGCCTTTACCAGCTCCGGCTTGCCTTCGGTGGTGAGCGGATCGGTCTTGACCGGAATCCCCAGCACTTCCGACGCCACCGTGTAGCCGCGCAGGTGACAGGCGCCCCGGTTGGACGTGGCGTAGGCCAAGCCCATGCCCTGGATGCCACGGGCATCGTAGGCCGGGAATTCCTGGCCTTTGACCGTCATCGACAGTTCCGGGTGGCCGTACTTGGTACACAAGCGCTTGGAACCCTGCCCGATTTCCTTGCCGAAGCCCTCTCCGCGGGCGGTCATCTCAGCCAGGCGCGCCAACGCCTCGGCGGAGCCGAAAGGTGCCTCGATACCAAGCTGCTCCTTGGTCAGCACGCCCGTTTCGTACAGTTCCATAACGGCGCCGATGGTCGCACCGAAGGAGATCGGGTCCATGCCCTGCTCGTTGCACAGGAGGTTGGCGTACTGCAGCGCCTCCAGGTCACCCACGCCGTTGGCGGCACCGAGCGCCCAGGCCGCCTCGTACTCCAGGCCACCGGAGGCGCCCCAGTACTTGGGATTGTTGACCACCGTAAAGTGGCCCTTGTCGATCTCGGAGATACGCCCGCAGGCGATGGTGCAACCGAAGCAGGCCGCGTTGGTAACCAGCTGCGGCTTGCCGTCGGTGGGCCGCTTCTCGTGCATGGCCTCAGCCGAAATCTTGCCCGCGTCCTCGAACTGCACGTCCTTGTGGTTGCGGGTCGGCAGTGCGCCGATCTCGTTGATCACGTTCATCAGCACCTGGGTACCGTACTTGGGCAGACCCTGGCCGGTCACCGCGTTGTCGGCCAGCACCTTCTTCTTCTCGGCAGTGATCTTCATGAAGGCCTTCATGTCCTTGATGCCAGACACGCCCTTGGTACCGCGCAGGGCCACTGCCTTCAGATTCTTCGAGCCCATCACCGCGCCAACGCCGGAGCGGCCGGCTGCCCGGTGCAGGTCATTGACGATGCAGGCGAACAGCACCTGGTTCTCACCAGCCAGGCCGATAGACGACACGCGGATCAGCGGGTCCTGGTGGTGATGCTTGATCGCCTCCTCGGTCTCCCAGCAGCTCTTGCCCCACAGGTCGGTCGCATCGACCAGTTCGGCCTTGTCGTTCTCGACGTACAGATACACCGGCTTCGGCGAGCGGCCTTCGAAGATGATCATGTCCCAGCCGGCAAACTTCATCTCGGCGCCAAAGAAGCCGCCGGAGTTGGAGCACGCGACAGCCCCCGTCAGCGGCCCCTTGGTGACCACCGTGTAGCGGCCGCCGGTGGACGCCATCGTGCCGGTAAGCGGCCCGGTGGACATGATCATTTTATTGTCAGGCGACAGCGGATCGACCTTCGGGTCGATCTCCGACACCAGGTACTTGGTGGCCAACCCGCGGGAGCCAAGGTATTCGTCGGCCCACTCCATGTTGAGCGGCTCTTCCTTACAGGTGCCGGCAGTGAGATCGACACGCAGCACTTTCCTGTTCCAGCCCATGGTCGCCTCCTTATTCCGTGACGGCCGTGTTGGCCTTGGCAGCCCACGCCCGCATGCGGTCGAGGCCGGTCCAGTCGGCGTCCACATAGGTGATCGCACCGGTCGGACAAGCGGTCGCACAGGCCGGATCACCGCCGCACAGGTCGCATTTCTGGACCTTGCCGGTGTCCTGGTTGTAATTGACGGTACCGAAGGGACAGGCGATGGTGCAGACCTTGCAGCCCACGCAGACGTCGTCGAAGACCTGCTTGGCACCCGTCGCCGCATCGAGGCGGATCGCATCCACCGGACAGGCGTTCATGCACCAGGCCTCGGTGCATTGGGTGCAGGTGTAGGGAACCTTGCGCCCCTCGGTCTCGAAACTGAAGACCTTGATGCGCGACTTGGAAGGATTGATGACCCCGGTGTGCTCTACCGAACATGCCATTTCACACTGCAGGCAGCCGGTGCACTTCTTGGGATCAATGTGCAGGGATTTCCACATCGAACGGTACCTCCTCCAGATGGATCACGAACCGGCCGGTGCGGCCACTGCTGGGCCGAAGGGTCACTCCATGGAGCGCCTCGAACATCCGCCGGACTCAATCTCCCGCCATGGCCCACCCGAAATGGGCCGCGTGTCTTTTGAGAATACGCCGCCGCATCGTGATGTCAATGCGCGGCGCGGCAAGGCGGGAGGGGCAGGTTTGAAACGTGATGCGAGGGGGCGGAAGGCGGTCGCTCACAGCGAACGGACAACCGGGCGTGGTCAGTAGTCCGGAAGCTGCCATCGGCACCAACGCAGCGATATCATCCCGAGCACTGACCTCGTCGCCCGCCATGAGAAGAGATGGACCCGGAAAGCCAGGAGAAAAATGCCGAAGAATCCGAGTACGCTCGCCAGTCCCGTGTCAGGGCGATTTTGCGGGTCACCAGCGGCAACTTCCTCGAGCAGTTTGACTTCTTCCTTTTCGGCTTCTTCGCCGTCAGTATTTCCCGGACCTTTTTCCCGTCGGGCAGCGAGTTCGCCTCCCTGATGCTGGCGCTGAGCGTTTTCGGTGCCGGATTCCTGATGCGTCCCCTCGGGGCTGTCGTGCTGGGCGGCTATATCGATGAGGTCGGGCGGCGCCGTGGATTGATCGTGACATTGGCCATCATGGCCTGCGGCACCGGTCTCATCGCACTCGTGCCCTCCTACGCAAGCCTGGGCATTCTGGCTCCGATACTCGTCGTCGTCGGCCGTCTGTTGCAGGGCTTTTCGGCCGGGGCGGAGATGGGCGGGGTGTCCGTCTATCTCGCGGAGATGTCTCCCCCTGGACACCGGGGCCTCTACACGGCATGGCAATCGGCAAGCCAGCAGGTGTCTATCGTCCTTGCTGCCGCTCTCGGCTACGGGCTGCACCACTGGCTTTCCCCCCAGGAGATTGACGAATGGGGCTGGCGCATTCCCTTCTTGATCGGCTGTTCCATCATTCCCTGCATCTTCATGCTGCGAAGAAACCTGGAAGAGACAACCGCGTTTCATGCCTGCAAACACCCGCCGGATACCCGGGAGCTGTTCGCGACCCTGCGTGCCCACTGGGCGACGGTGTTTTACGGAATGCTGCTGGGGGCGATGACGACCGTCACGTTCAACTTGATCACGGTCTACACCCCGACCTTCGGCCGCACCGTCCTCAATCTGTCAGCCACTGACAGTCTGTTGGTCACGCTTTGCATCGGAGTCTCGAATTTTCTCTGGCTGCCGATCGGCGGTGCGCTTTCCGACCGGGTCGGCCGGCAGGCGGTCCTGATGACGATCGCCACGCTCGCGCTGGCGAGCGCCTATCCCGCGTTCGCCTGGCTGGCGGGCAGCCCGAGCCTGCCCCGACTACTGGGCGTGCAGTTGCTCTTCTCCATGTACTACGGTCTCTACAACGGCGCCATGATCCCGGCGCTCATCGAGCTCATTCCATCCAGGATTCGCGTCACGGGGTTCTCGCTGGCATTCAGCCTGGCCGCAGCCCTGTTCGGGGGTGTGACCCTGGCGATGTCCACCTTCCTCATCAATGAGACCGGTGACAGGGCCGCACCGGGCTACTGGATGAGCTTCGCCGCCGGCTGCGGCCTCGTTTCCACGCTGATGCTTTACCGCAAGAAGCCATCGGCACATGCCCTCACACCTTAGCGCCGGCCGCTCATAAGGCCCGGACGGCCTGCTCCAGAAGTTCAGACAGCGCCTGCGCCGCCGGCTGAAGCCGTCCGCCCTTGCGGGTGATCAGTCCCAGCGTCCGGGTGATGTCCGGATCCGTCAGGGGAATGCTCACCAGATTGGGATACACATTGTCGCCGAGCGCCAGCCCCGGCAATACGGCCACACCGAGCCCGGCGGCCACCATGCTGATGGCGCCAGTCACATGGTTGATCTCGTACTGGATGCTGGGCCGTCTTGCGACCTTGGCCAGGGCGTTATCGATCAGCATCCGATTGCCGCTGCTTTGCGAGACGGATACGAGCTTTTCACCGGCCAGGTCCGCCCACACCACCGTTTTCTCCCCCGCCAAGCGATGGTCGTTTCGTGCCATCAGGACATAGTGCTCGGTATAAATGGCCTTGAAATCGATGTCGGCCTCCTGGGTGCCGATGAAATTCACGCCGAAATCCGCCTGTCCGGCCACCACGCAATCCAAGACGTCCCGTGCACTCTCGTCAATGACCTTGACCCGGACGCCCGGGTGGGTTGAGGCAAATTCCTTCAGCACCGTCGGCAAGAGGTAATTCGCCACCGAGGGCACGCAGGCGATCGTAAGGCTCTCCCGGCGTAGCACCGTCCGTTCCGCCATGCCCTGCATGGCCATCTCCAGCTCTTCAATCACCGCCTCGGCGTGCCCCAGAAACTGCCGGCCTTCATCCGTCAGGGAGACACGCCGCGTCGTCCGCTCCAGCAATCGAATCTGCAAGCTGGCCTCCAGTTTCTCGATACGCCGGCTCAATGCGGGCTGGGAAATGAACAGGCTCTCGGCCGCCGCCTTGAAGCTTGATTTCTCCGCCACGGCAATGAAGGCCTGGAGTTCGCTGATCTCGAAGTTGATGCGCACGGCTCATTAATCCATGAAATAAATGCAATTAACCTTTTAATCCGCGGAATGCATTATTGCAGCGGCCCACCATAAACACAAAGGAGACAAATGATGACGTGCTGGACGCCGGGCCGGAGCATGCTGCGGGGAATCATCGCAGCCAGCCTCGGCCTCATGGTTTCAATCGCCGCTGCCGATGACATCCACGTCGTCAGTTCCGGCGGCTTTGCTGCCGCCTACCGGGCACTGGCGCCCTGCTTCGAAAAGCAAACCGGCCACCATCTGGTGATCGCTTGGGGACCTTCCATGGGTGAGACCCCGCAAGCAATTCCGAATCGCCTGGCCCGGGGGGAAGACATCGACGTCGTCATCATGGTCGGCACTTCCCTGGATGAACTGATCAGCCATGGCAAGGTACTGGACGCCCAGCACCAGGTTTTGGCCCGCTCCAGGATCGGTCTGGCGGTCAAGGCCGGAGCGGCCCGGCCGGATATCTCAAGCATGGAGGGCCTGAGGAAAGCCCTGCTGGCGGCCAAGAGCATTGCCTACTCCGACAGCGCCAGCGGCGTCTTCCTGTCGACGGTGCTTATCCCGCGCATGGGCATTGCCGAACAGATCAAGGGCAAGAGCCGAATGATCCCCGCAGAACCGGTGGGGCAGGTGGTTGCCCGGGGGGAGGCGGAAATCGGGCTGCAGCAGATCAGCGAGTTGTTACCGATCCCAGGGATCGATCTTGTCGGCGCCTTGCCTGACGCCGCCCAGCAGATCACGCCCTTCTCCGCCGGCATCGTCGCAGACAGCAAGGCCCGGGAAGCGGCCAAGGCGCTCATCAACTACCTCGCCTCACCCACCGCGGCCCCGCTGATCCGGCAGACCGGGCTCGATCCGGCCAACGACAACGCTCACTAGCCTTTGGAGCCCACCATGAAAAACACCAAAGCAGCCCGCGCCTCGAAGATCTCTACGGTCTTGCGCGTTACCAGCGGCAACTTCCTGGAGATGTTCGACTTCTTTCTGTACGGCTTCTACGCCACGTACATTTCCAAGACGTTTTTCCCGAGCGACAACGAATACGCATCTCTGATCCTGACCTTTGCCACCTTCGGCGCGGGCTTCCTGATGCGTCCCTTGGGGGCGGTTCTCCTGGGCAGCTATATCGACCGCATCGGTCGCCGCCAGGGGCTGATCGTGACGCTGGGCATCATGGCCTTCGGCACCATCCTGATTGCCTTCGTGCCGGGTTACGCCACCATCGGCATCGCCGCCCCCATCCTCGTCCTGATCGGCCGCCTGCTGCAGGGCTTCTCGGCGGGGGTGGAGCTGGGCGGGGTGTCGGTTTACCTGGCTGAAATGGCGACGCCCGGCCACAAGGGCTTCTACGTCAGTTGGCAGTCAGCCAGCCAGCAGGTGGCCATCATGGCGTCGTCGGTCATCGGCTACCTGCTCAGCCAATGGCTGCTCCCGGCCGACATCAACGCCTGGGGATGGCGCATTCCCTTCTTCATCGGCTGCATGATCATCCCGGTGATCTTCATGATCCGCCGCTCCCTGCAGGAGACCGAGGAATTCCTGGCGCGCAAGCACCACCCCACCTTCAAGGAGATCGTCAGTTCCATCGCGCACAACTGGCGCATCGTGATTGCCGGCATGATGATGGTCGTCATGACGACGGTGTCCTTCTACCTGATCACCGTCTATACGCCGACCTTCGGCAAGAGCGTGCTCAACCTGAGTTCCGCGGACAGCCTGCTGACCACATTCTGCGTCGGCATGTCCAACTTCTTCTGGCTACCCGTCATGGGTGCGGTATCCGACCGGTTCGGACGTCGGCCGGTATTGCTGACCTTCACGATCCTGCCGATTCTCACCGCCTATCCGATCCTGTCCTGGCTGGTAGCGAACATCAGCTTCGAGAACCTGCTAGTAACCGAACTCTGGCTGTCCTTCATGTACGCCAGTTACAACGGCGCGGCGGTGGTGGCCCTGACAGAAGTGATGCCCAAGCATGTTCGCACGGTTGGCTTTTCCCTGGCCTATAGCCTGGCGACAGCGGTTTTCGGCGGATTCACGCCGATGATTTCGACCTGGCTCATCGAAACCAGCGGCGACAAGGCGGCCCCGGGATACTGGATGACGTTCGCGGCAGTCTGCGGCCTGATCTCCACCGTGATCCTGTACCACCGGGGCGGGATCGCCGAGCGTGGCGCTCCCGCGCTGGCACCGCAGGGACAAGCCTAGTCCCGGAGTCATGCAGTGATGAACAAAGCCTCCGAACCGGCTACCGCATGGGCTAGCCTATTGCGTCAGCTTCCAGCGATGGCCGGCAGCATCGTGGTCGCCGGAGCGGGGGCGCTTTTGTGGCGATTCGGCAATCTGCCACTGCCGTGGCTGGTGGGGTCCCTGTACGCCATAGCCCTGGCACGCATCACCGGCCTGCCCTTGCTCGCGCCCCCCTGGGCCAGGCAAGGGGGGCAGTGGATCATCGGCAGCAACATGGGCTTGTATTTCACCTCAGCCGTTCTGGTGGAACTGGTCTCCCACGCCCCCCTCATCGTCGGGATGGCGTTCGTTTCCATGATGATGGGCGTGGCCGGCGCCATGCTGATCGTCCGCTGGCGTTTGGCCGATCGACCCACCGCATTTTTTTCGTCCATGCCCGGCGGGGCCTCGGAGATGGCCAACCTTTCCGATCTGTGGAACGCCTCCGTGGACAAGGTGGCAGCGGCCCACGCAACCCGGGTCATGTTGGTCGTGCTGATCGTTCCCCTCGCCTTGACACTGTTTGGCCGCCACGGGGACAGCAATGCATTACTCCATTCCAGGAGCGTCCAGTGGCAGCACTTTCCGCTGATGGTGGCCGCAAGCCTTGGGGGCGTCGGTTTGTTCAAATTGTTGCGTCTACCCAATTCCTGGGTGCTTGGTACGCTTTCGGCCATCGCCGCGCTGTCGGTCCTCGGCCTCCCCCTGTCCGGGCTGCCGGACTGGCTGACGGCCGGTGGGCAAATGCTGATCGGCATTTCCCTAGGCTGCCGGTTCGGCCCCGGATTTCTGCGCAAGGCGCCGGCATTCATCGCGTGCGTTGTTGCCGTCAGCCTGGTGTTTCTGGCTGTGACGGCCTCCCTGGCGTTCCTGCTGGCCGCACCAATGGGCCTGGCCCTTCCCGGCCTCGTGCTCAGTTTCGCCCCGGGGGGCATTGCCGAGATGTCGATCACTGCGAGCCACCTGAACCTCGGCGTTCCACTGGTAGTCGCGTCGCACGTCGTCCGTACGACCATCCTGACGCTTCTGGCCCCCGTCGGCTTTCGTATCTTTTGTCGGCTGAATGGAGGCGGCTGAGAAGTTCAGGTGAAGCCACACGCTTGGTGAGCGGCAGCTTGCGTCACAACTAAGGTTGAACGATCTGACCACCTCGAATTTTGCGACGGCCCGCAATGGATCGGTGACGACCTGTCACATCCCTTGCACTAGAGGTCCGCTTCGGCCGAGATGCACGCACAGGCCACTACGGAACGCGATGAAGAAGGATCTGTCTTCCGCTCACCGGGCCCCGACCGCAGGCGAGGCTTCCGGCCCAATGTGTGCCGGATTCCCTGAGCGTCCGGACTGTCCTGACGGGGCCACATGAAGCTTATGCCCCGTGAAAAAAACACGCTGTGGGGCCGCGAAATGATTGAGCGGCGCCACCCATTCATTTTTCCATATGAAAAAAATTTTTTTCCGCATGGAACATTCAAAATTTCATATGACAGAAGCCATCATTCACGCCACAGAATCCCCCAGCGGCAAGGAATAATGGTTTTTTCACGCCATCCACAGATTCCGTGACGTGAAAAAATGGTCGGGCGACCACGCCGGGGAATTTCGTCATATGACGAAATCTTCCAGTGGCGCCACTGGGTCTTTTTGTCACCTGAAAAATCATTTCTGTCATGCGAAAGAAAGTTCTTTTCATATGAAAAAATCCCTGCGCGCCGCCTCGTGGCCAAGCAGCCACCCGATGTGCTATTAATCCGGCTCCGCCCCCAGCAGGAGACGCGCGATGGACATGGATGCAGGCTGTAGCGGCCCCAACGACCGCAAGTCGATCACCGCCACCGAGGCTAAACGAATCATCCTCGGCCGCGTCCAGCCGCTGGCCGGCTGGGAGCGTGTGGCAATCCGCTCCGCCCTCGGGCGCATCCTCGCCGACGACGTGGTCGCGCCTTGCAATGTGCCGGCCCACGACAATTCGGCAATGGACGGCTACGCGGTACGCGCCGACGATCTGCAGACCGATGGCGAGATGGCGCTGCAGGTAGTCGGCACAGCGCTGGCCGGTCGCGGCTTTTCCGGGCTGGTCGGCCCCGGCCAGGCTGTGCGCATCATGACCGGCGGGGTGATGCCCGCCGGTGCCAACACCATCGTCGTGCAGGAAGTCGCGCGCAGGGACGGTGGCACAATCGTCGTGCCGCCCGGCATCCGCCGCGGCCAGAACGTGCGGCGCGCCGGCGAAGATCTGGCCGAGGGCGCTGTCGCCCTGCCCCGCGGCAAGCTCATCGGCCCGGCCGAGCTGGGACTGGTGGCGTCCCTCGGGCTGGCCGAAGTCAGCGTCCATCGTCGCCTGAGGGTGGCCTTCTTCTCCACCGGCGACGAGCTGGCCAGCATCGGCCGGCCGCTGGCGCCGGGCGAAGTCTATGATTCCAACCGCTACACGCTGTACGGCGCCCTCGCCAAGCTGGGCTGCGACATTGTGGACATGGGCGTCGTCCCGGACCAACCGGAGGCCCTCGAAACCGCCTTCCGCAACGCGGCCGCCTGCGCCGACGTGGTGCTGACCACCGGCGGCGTGTCGGTCGGCGAGGCGGACTTCATCCGCGCGCTGATGCAGCGCCTCGGCGAGGTGAGCTTCTGGAAGATCGACATCAAGCCCGGCCGCCCGATGGCCTTCGGGCGCATCGGCGACACGTGGATGTTCGGCCTGCCGGGCAACCCGGTGGCGGTGCTGGTCACCTACTACCAGTTCGTCGTCGATGCGCTGCTGAAGATCGCCGGCCTCGACCCGCTACCCGAACGCCCGCTGACCCGCGTGATCTGCAGCGAGGCAATCCGCAAGCTGGCGAACCGCCGGGAATTCCTGCGCGGCCGCCTGTTCGAGGATAACGGCGAGTGGAAGGTCCGCCCGGCCGGCAAACAGGGCTCGGGCATCCTGCGCTCCATGTCGGAAGCCAACTGCTTCATCGTGCTAGACGAGAACCAGGGCGACGTCGCGGCGGGCGACGCGGTCCACGTCCAGCTGTTCGACGGACTGGTTTAAGGCTTTCCGACCGGCTCTGCGCCGCTGCGGCACTGGCGCACGTGCCGGTCGCCTCGCGTGCCGCAGGGGGTCAGCGCGTCGGGGGCCAGCGTGGGCAGGCCTTCGCCATCCATGTGCGCCTCGACGGTGTGCCAGCGCCGCACGCCACGCCGGTCGATGCTGAACTGCAGCAGCCAGCCGGTCTGGGCCTCCGGGAAATCGAAACCGTCGAAGACGAAGTTGCCGAGGCTGTAAATGATCGGCCGCCCCTTGTAGATCTCCGCACCCTGCGTGACATGCGGATGGCCACCGACCACCGCCGCTGCACCGGCGTCGATCATCTTGTGCGCAAGCCGGCGTTGCCGTGCTCCGGGCTCCGGCTCGTACTCCCAGCCCCAGTGCATGAAGGGGATCACCAGGTCGGCACCCGCCCGCTTCGCAGCGCGGATGTCCGAGATCACCTCGCTGTCCTCGCTCCATGCAATGCCAGGCGTGTTGGCGCCGGCTTCAAAGGAGCGCGGCTTGAATTCGTTGTAGGCGAGGATCGCAATGCGCAGCCCCTTAGCGTTGATCCACAAGGGCTTGTGCGCCTCGACGAGATTGCGGCCTCCGCCAACCACCTTGACGCCCGCCGCTGCGATGTGGTCCATCGTCTCGACGAAGGCCGCCTTGCCGAAATCACCCGCATGGTTGTTGGCAACCGCCAACGCATCAAAGCGCCCTTTCAGCACCTTCACGACGTCAGGCTCGGCGCGAAAGACGTAGGGCTTGTTCGCCATCGGCGTACCCGCCTTCGCCACCGCACATTCCAAGTTGCCAATGCGGTAGTCCGCGCCGGCAAGCAGCGGCGCCACCGCGGAGAAAGGATCGCGCCCCGCAGCAATGGCCTTGCCCGGACCGTCGGCGAGCATGATGTCGCCGGCGAAAAGAATGCGAAGTTCTCCGGCGTGCACGCCCTGTGCCACACCGCACAGCCCCGCCAGCACGGCAGCGGATGCCAGCCACTTTTTCATCGCGCGCCTTCCTTTGTCACTTCGCACCAGTAGCTCAACTCCCCGTCACGGTACGGTTCGTAGATACGCTGCAGCCCAGTGAAGCCGTAGCGCTGCCCCACTGGCCGTGGCGGCCAAGGATAGCGGGCCTCCTGGATCATCACCGGCTCGTTCTGGCGATTCCAGAACACCTGGATGCGCACGCCGGCCAGATCTGCAGGCATGTCGCGCAGGATCACACGCAACTGGAAATCGTCGTAGATCGGACGCGGCGCCACGGTATAGGGCGTTTCGACGGCGTCGAACGACACCTTCTGTGCGGCTCCGTCGTACTCCGTATGGCAAACGATGCGCGGCGCCGCAAGAACCAACTGCGGCATGACGGCAAAGAGCGCAATGAAAGGGAAACGCATGGAACACCCGTAAATGAAAAAAGCCGACCGGCTCATGACCGGTCGGCTTCATGGATCAACTGCAAGCCTGGCTTACTTCGCGCCGAGGGCCGCCTTGATCTGCTCGAGGGTCGTGGGATCCTCGATGGTGGTCAGATCGCCCGGATCGCGGCCTTCCGCCAGCGCCTGGATGGAACGGCGCAGCATCTTGCCGGAACGGGTCTTCGGCAGACCGGAGATGAAGTGCACGCGGGCCGGACGGGCGATCGCGCCGAGGCTGCCGTCGACAATCTTCATCACAGCCTTCTCGAGCTCGACGACCTTTTCCGGGGTGTCGATGGTGGTCGGGTCCTTGACCACGGCAAAGGCCATCGGCATCTGGCCCTTGAGCTGGTCGGCCACACCGACCACCGCCACTTCGGCGATGGCGGGATGGGACTGCACCGCTTCCTCGATCTCGCGGGTGCCCAGGCGGTGGCCGGCGACGTTGATCACGTCATCGGTACGGCCGAGGATCTTGTAGTAGCCGGCGTCGTCCTTGATGCCCCAGTCGAAGCTGGAGTAAACCAGCGGCTCCTGGAACAGCGTGAAGTAGGTGGATACGAAGCGCTTGTCGTCGCCCCACACGGTGGACAGGCAGCCTGGCGGCAGCGGCGGCACGACGCCGACGATACCCTTTTCGTTGGGGCCGCACTCGGAACCGTCATCGCGGAACAGGCGCACGTCGTAGCCATACACCGGGAAGCCGGGGGAGCCGAGCTGCACTTCATGGTGCTCGACGCCGGGCATCAGGGACAGCATCGCCCAGCCGGTTTCGGTCTGCCAGTAGTGGTCGATGACCTGGATGCCCAGCTCGTCCATCATCCACTGATGGGAGGTCTCGTCCATCGGCTCACCGGCGCAGTACAGGGTGCGCAGCTTGGACAGGTCGTACTTCTTGAGGAAGGCCGGGTCCTGCTTCTTGAGCACACGGATCGCAGTCGGCGCGCTGAACATCACGGTGACTTCGTGGTCCTGGCAGATCTTCCACCAGATGCCGGCGTCGGGGCGCAGCGGCGTGCCTTCGTACATCACGGTGGCCATGCCGGCGATCAGCGGGCCGTAGATGATGTAGCTGTGGCCGACCACCCAGCCGATATCGGAGGTGGAGAAGAAGGTCTCGCCCGCGTTGCCGCAGTAGATGTGCTTCATGGACGCGGCCAGCGCCACGGCGTAACCGCCGGTGTCGCGCTGCACGCCCTTCGGCTTGCCGGTGGTGCCGGAGGTGTACAGGATGTAGCTGGGCTCGGAGGATTCGAGCCAGGTCACCGGAACCTCGGCATTGAGGTGCTGCTCGCGCAGGGTGGCGTAATCGACGTCACGGCCCTCGACGATGGCCATGTCCTTGTCGAGGCCGCGGTTGACCATCAGCACGCTGGCGGGCTTGTGCTCGGCCAGGCTGATGGCTTCGTCGAGCAGGTGCTTGTACGGGACCGGGCGGCCGCCGCGCATGCCGGCGTCGGCGGACACGATGACGGTCGGCTTGGCATCGTCGATGCGGGTTGCCAGGGAGTGGGAGGCGAAACCGCCGAACACTACCGAGTGGATCGCGCCGATACGCGCACACGCCAGCATCGCGAAGCAGGCTTCGGCGATCATCGGCATGTAGATCAGGACGCGGTCGCCCTTCTTGACGCCGAGGCTCTGGTAGATCGCCGCCATGCGCATCACTTCGGTGCGCAACTCGGAGAAGGTGTAAACCTTTTCCTGGTCGGTTTCGGTGGAGATGAAGACCAGTGCCTTGCGATCCGGATGCGTCTCGGCGTGGCGGTCTACGGCGTTGTAGCACAGGTTGGTTTCACCGCCGACGAACCACTTGACGAACGGAGGGTTGGAAAAATCGTAGATCTGGCTGGGCTGCTTGTTCCAGTGCACCAGCTCGGCCTGTTCGCCCCAGAAGCCATTGCGGTCTTCGATCGAGCGCTTGTGAAATTCCTTGTATGAAGCCATCGGATCCTCTCCCTATTCTTGAATAGTCCAAACCACTTTCATGTTTTTTGGGAGCAGTACGTCCGCCCGTTGCAGCGTCTGTCCCTTAGTCGTTTTTCTGTTGCGTATTCAATCCGGTTTCTGCGGCGCGGGCGAGGGCTGCCAGCGGCAGACCGGAAGGAATCTCGGATTCTATCAATTCCAGCAGCGGTAAGAGTGTCCGTATGGCATCGGGAAGCTGTTTGCGGAGATTCCCATCTACGCCGGCCGTGCGCAGGCGCATCAGAATCTGGTCGATGCTGACCGGTGCACGGGCCGGCTGCTCGATCATGTCCGCTGTGACTTCCCCGTCGGCACCGATCACCCGGTTGCCGCCGGCGGCCCGTCCGCTGGCAATGCGCTCCATAGCCACCCCGATCAGATGGCTGACCGTCTGCACCTTGCCGGGTGTCGTGGCCGCCAGACCGATGGTGATCTGGATGCGGATGCGCTCCTCCCGGTAGGTCATCACGATATGGTCGAAGGCTGCCCGCAAGCGCATTGCGAAGGCGCAGGCTCCATCCATGTTGGTGCTCGGCGACACCACCGCGAAACGCGCCGGCGCCAGTTCGGCCACGGTGTCCTCCTGGCGCAGCTTGGTGGCGAGGATCTTCGAAAGCTTGCGGTTGACCAGCTGCGCCACATGGGCGCCGTAGCGAGCTACCAACGCGTCGAAGTGATCGATCTCGATGACCATCACCGACACATCCGCATGGCGTCGCTGTGCCAGGGAGAGCTCCTGCGCTGCGTGGTAATGGAGGTAGCTCGGCGTGGCCAGGCCGGAGGTGGGGTCCACCGGGCTCGCGCTGGCCAGCGCCGCCCTGCTCTCCTCCAGGTCCCGCTGGGTGCGGGCGAGCTGGGTCAGCGCCTCCAGGCGGGCCAGCAACTCCACGTTGCCGATGCTCTTGGAGATGAAGTCAGTGGCGCCCGCGCTCTTGGCGCGGACGCGCACGTCGGGCTCATCGTCGCCGGAAATGACAACCACCGGCAAGGTGTTGATGCGCGAGATGCGCGAGCCGCGGATACGTTCCAGCAGACCGTAGCCGTCCAGGTTGGGCATACCAATATCAGTAATGACGGCCTGGATGGTCGGATCCACCATCAGGGTCTGCCAGCCGGCCTCCCCGTCCGCTTCCTCGCGCACCTCGAAGCGGTCCCGTATGTGCCGGATGATGGAAGCCCGCACCATCCGGGAATCGTCGATGATCAAGACCCTTGGCAGGGTCTGTTCGCTGTCGTCGCTCATGCTGGGACTCGCTGGATAAATGGATCTTCAGGGGTTAACGGCAATCACCGTGCGCCCCTTGACCCGGCCGGCGATGAAGTCGTCGAAGACGCCAGGCAGCTCGGCGAACGGCACGGTCCGGGTCATGCCATGAAGATGGCGCGGCTTGAGGTCGGACGCCAGGCGCTGCCAGACAGTCGCGCGGGTCGGGAAGCCGATGTAGCCCGAATCCACGCCAAGCAGGCTGACCCCGCGCAGGATGAACGGGAACACCGTGGCGTTGAGGGCGATGCTCTGGGCGTTGCCGATGCTCGCCACCGTGCCGGCCTGCTTCATCGTGGACAGCACCCAGGTGAGGATGTCACCGCCCACGTTGTCCACCGCGCCAGCCCACAGCCCCGCATCGAGGGGGCGCGTCTTGGCCGGGTCGATGGTGTCACGCAAGCGAATCTCAGCGGCGCCGAGATCCTTCAGATAGCCCTCTTCATGCGCCTTGCCGGTCAGCGCGACCACGTGATAGCCAAGTCCGGCCAGCATGTCGATGGCCAGGCCACCCACGCCGCCGCTGGCACCGGTGACGATCACCGGGCCGTTCTCGGGACGCAGGCCGTTATCCTCCATACGCACGATGCCGAGCGCAGCCGTGAAGCCGGCGGTGCCGAGGGCCATCGCATCGAAGAGGCTCAGGCCGGCGGGCAGCGGCACAACCCAGCCCGCCGGAATCCGCGCATATTCCGCGTAGCCGCCGTGATGGGCAACGCCGATGTCGAAACTGGTCGCGATGACCTCATCCCCGGCCTTGAAACGCGGATCGCTGCTCTCCACCACCGTACCTGACAGGTCGATGCCGCCAACGCAGGGGAAGCGCCGGATGATCTTGCCGGCACCAGTGGCCGCCAGCGCGTCCTTGTAGTTCACGCTGGAATAAGCCACCTTGATTAGAACCTCGCCAGCATCGAGTGCATCGGCGGCAAGGGTCTCCATAGCGGCGGAAACCTTGCGGTTCTCGTCCTGGCGGATCACATAAGCCTTGAAGGGGGAAAGGGTTGCGGTCATGCGTTTCTCCTCGTTGCCGGGCGCCGGAATGACGCCTCATGTTGGTTATCGGCCGATTATAGCCCTGCCAACTTGACGCCAAGCCGCGCCACGCCTCAATACCGCATGCAAAATGCCGTAAATGGATTCATCGCCCGCAGGAACAACAACATGGCCCTGATCAACGTCCCCTTCGAGACCCTGGATTCCTATATTGCGTTCTTCAGCCAGGAGCCGCTGCCGGTCCTCAAGCACACCGTCAAGGAACTCCAGTCCATGCGCGAACGTGAGGACCACATCAACGGCCGTACCGTGGCCGCCCTGGTGCTGGGAGACCCGATGATGACGCTGAGGGTGCTGGTGCACATCGAGGAGAACCGGCGCGCCCGACAGAACCACGACATCACGACCATCGAGCGAGCGGTGATGATGATGGGCATCTCACCCTTCCTGAAGGAGTTTTCCGACCTACCGACCATTGAGGAGCAGATTGCCCCGTATCCGAAGGCACTGGTCGGCGTTCTGAAGGTCATCAGCCGCGCCCGCCGTGCCGCGCGCTACGCCCGCGACTGGGCCATCGTCCGGCACGACCTGGACGTAGACGAGATCACCGTGGCCGCCCTGCTGTCCGAGGTCACCGAGATCCTGTGCTGGTGCTTCGCACCCAAACTGACTTATCAAGTCTACGAGATGCAGCACATCGACCGGACCCTGCGCTCCTCTTCCGCCCAGAAGTCGATCTTCAACTTCTCGGCACGGGAGCTGCAACTGGCCCTGGTCCATCACTGGCGGCTGCCGGAGTTGCTCGTCTCGATGCTGGACGAAAGGCAGATCGAGAATCCGCGCGTGCGCACGGTTCAGCTGGCCAACAGTCTGTCCCGCCATACCGCACTAGGCTGGGACGACCCGGCCATTCCCGATGACCTCAGCGCGATCACCGAGCTGTTGCATATCAACCGGGAAACACTGCTGAGCCGCCTTTCCGTGCCTCACGAGGCCGTCGAGACGCTGCTCGCCGCCGGTGGCGACCCGTTGGGGGCGATGCCGCCCCCCCTCTGACGGGCTTACTTGCCGGAGCCACGCGACTCCAGCTCTTCCCAACGCAGCATGGCAGCCTCGATTTCCCCTTCCAGCGCTTGCAGGCGGGTGTTGAGGGCCGGCACCTCCTGCGGTGCGTCCCGATAGGTGGCCGGGTCGTTGAGGCGAGCCTGGATGGCGCCCTGCTCCTCTTCCAACGCCGCGATCCGGTCCGGCAAGGCCTCCAGCTCCCGCTGTTCCTTCCAGCTCAACTTAGCCGGCTTCGCAGCCTGGGGCTTGGGCTCCTCCTTCTTCGCCTGAACCTGCTTCGGCGCGGCGGTGGACTTGATGGCCTCGGGAACGGGGCGCACGCGCAACCAGTCCTCATAGCCACCGGCGTATTCCTTCCAGTTGCCGTTGCCTTCCGCTGCGATCACCTGCGTCACCACGTTGTCGAGAAAAGCCCGGTCGTGGCTGACGAGGAACACCGTGCCGTCGTATTGAGCCAGCAGATCCTCGAGCAGGTCGAGGGTTTCGATATCCAGGTCGTTGGTCGGCTCGTCGAGCACCAGCACGTTGGCCGGACGGGCGAACAGGCGGGCCAGCAGGAGGCGGTTGCGCTCACCGCCGGACAGGGACTTGACCGGCGAACGGGCCCGCTGCGGCGAGAACAGGAAGTCCTCAAGATAGCCGATGACGTGGGTCCGGTGGCCGGCGATTTCCACGTAATCGGACCCCGGGCTGATGACCTCGGTCAGCGGCGCCTCGGGGTCGAGCTGCGCGCGCAGCTGGTCGAAGTAGGCCACGGTCTGGCGTGTGCCCCGCTTGATCGTACCTTCGTCTGCTTCGAGCTCGCCGAGAATCAACTTCAGCAGCGTGGTCTTGCCCGCGCCGTTGGGGCCGATCAGGCCGATACGGTCGCCGCGCAGGATGCGCGTCGAGAAGTCGCGGACGATCTGCCGCTCGCCGAAGCACTTGTTCACATGGGTCAGCTCAGCCACCAACTGGCCGCTGCTCTCGCCACGATCCAGCGCCAGCTTGACGTTGCCGAAACGGTCGCGACGCGCGCTGCGCTCCCGGCGCAGAGCTTCCAGCCGACGCACGCGGCCTTCGTTGCGGGTCCGTCGCGCCTCGACGCCCTTGCGGATCCACACCTCTTCCTGCGCAAGCAGCTTGTCGAAGCGGGCATTAGCCTTCTCTTCCGCGTCCAGTTGGTCGGCCTTGCGGAGTTGGTAATCGCTGAAGCGGCCGGGGAAGCTGCTCAGCAAGCCACGGTCGAGCTCGACGATGCGCGTCGCCACATGATCGAGAAAGACCCGGTCGTGGGTAATCACCACGACCGCGCCGGGAAAATCGCGGATCAGCTCTTCAAGCCACAGGATGCCGTCGATGTCCAGGTGGTTGGTCGGCTCGTCAAGCAGCAGCATTTCCGGCTCGCCGACCAGCGCACGGGCCAACGCGACACGCTTGATACCGCCACCGGAGAGGCTGCCGACAATCGCCTCGCCCGACAGCTTGAGCTGGGCCAGGATCTGTTCGACACGCTGCTCCAGGCGCCAGGCCTGGGCATCCTCGACACGGTGCTGGAGTTCCTCCAGCCGCGCCAGATTGGCGGCACTGGCATCGTCAGCCACCGCCAGCATGGCCTCGTGGTAGTCCACCAGCAGGCGGGCCACATCGCCCAAGCCATCGGCCACCGTCTCGAACACCGTGCGTTCCAGGGGAAAATCCGCCTCCTGGGGCACGTAGGCCACCCGCGCCCCCGGCTGCCGCCACAGGCGTCCGTCATCCAGCATGGCCTGGCCAGCCAGGGCCTTCAGCAGGCTCGACTTACCGCTGCCGTTGCGGCCGATCAGCGCCACCCGCTCGCCAGGATCAAGCTGGAAACTGGCCTTGTCGAGCAAGGCGACATGGCCGAAGGCGAGGCAGGCGTCATCGAGGGTGATCAGCGGCATGGTGCAAATAGATAAGACTTCAGAAGGGCCTGGATTCTACCCCGCGGCGGCGACCTTCCGCCGTCGAAACGACCTTCTCGATGCGTAGACATCCTGTCGTTTCCCGGCAATGCGACGCCCCGTACATAGCAACGAAGATTTTTCTTCACAAGCCTGTTGACGAAAGCAATTCCCATCTATTTAATAGGAACCGTTCTCATTAGCATTCGTATCCAAGTGGAAAACCTCAATGCTCCGGCGCAGTTTCCGACCTCCGACGCAGCGCTCGATGCCGACGCCGGCCAGTTCGAGTCGCCGATCCGGAGCAAGGACCTCTTCAACGAGCGCAGCTGCGTGTTCATCGAGCACGAAGGCATGATTTATGCACTTCGAGCGACACGTGCCGGCAAACTGATACTGACCAAATGACGACATCCGCCCAACTCCGCCACCGCGACGGCCTCCCTGGCCACTGGACCGAAACCACCGGCGAACGGCCGCTATCTGCCGCGAGCCTCGCAGCCCTGCTGTGCATTGGCATCGCCGGCTGCGTGACCGCGGCCAGCCTGGTTCTACGCCTCTATCCGATCGTCTGAGTAACCCCCCAACCGGGTGTGAAGGAAACAAGACAATGTACGTTTGCATCTGTCGCGCGGTGACCGAAAAGCACATTGAATCCGCCGTCCAGGGTGGCGCCCGGCGTTTGCGCGACCTGCGGCAGCAACTTGGCGTCACCGAGGAGTGCGGCCGTTGTGCCCAATGCGCCAAGCAGTGTCTGGATGGTGCCGTAGAACAGGTCTGCGCCTCGGCGTGCAGCAGCGTTGACGACTACGAATACGCTCCATTGCTGATCGCCGCTTGAACCCGGCTTTCCACCCGAAGCCGGTTCATTCGGACGGAAAAACCACGCCGCGTTCGGCGCCTCCAGGCACTTAGCGACCAAAATGTTTTTAGGCTAACGCCCTAAAGCCGGTGGCAGGCGAAGGGCGTATCGGTTATCTTTATGGGCTCATCAAATTTAACCGGGCCCAGCCACATGCCCACCAGCATCGCTCCCAGTGCCGACATCGCCGCGCGCCGTCCGCGCAAACGCCTCACCCCCGACACCCGCATTCCCCTGATCCTCGACGCCGCCTTGGCTGAATTCTCGGCACACGGCTATAGCGCCACGCGCATCGACGACATCGCCAACCGGGCAGGCCTCTCGAAGGGTGGTTTCTACGCTCATTTCTCCGGCAAAGACGCCGTTTTCGAGGCCCTGCTGCGACGCTCGCTCACGGCCCCGACGCTGGACGTGGATGCGCTACTGGAAGCCGCCACCGATATCCGCAGCCTGGTCGAGCAACTGGTGGATCAGTTGCACACCCATCTGGGCGACACCACCCTGCGTGCCACCGCCCGTCTCCTACTGACCGACGGCCACCGTCTGCCCGACGTCGTGACCCTATGGCGGCAGAACACCGTGGACAATCTGCACGTACAGCTGGGCGCCTTGCTGCGCCGCTGCGTGGAACGTGGCCTGTGCCGGGACAGCACGGTGGTCCATCATCCCTGGCTGATCGTGTCACCGGTCATTCACCAGTTGTTCCAGCAGCTTTCCTCGGCTGCCGTCGTACCAATCCAGCTGCGAGAGGCACGCAGCACCCACGTGGACATGCTGTGCGAACTGCTGACTCCGCATCCGCAAGCAGCCTGACCAACAGGCGCTGACCACGCGCCTGCTGGCGAGCAGGCATCCTAGCGATCAGCCCCCAGCCGCATCGATGCCCGAACCAGGCGCTGCTCCTCCTGCTCGATTTCCAGGAAGGTGTCACGCAGGCTGTTGATATGCTCGCAGGCAACCCGGTAAGCCTTGTCGGAATCCCTGTCGATCAACGCCCTGTAGATCCGCTCGTGGTGGCGGTCCAGCACGCGCTTGTGGGCCGGGCGGTGATAAAGATTGCTCACCGACGCCAGCACGCTGCTGAGCATCAAGTCGGACAGTGACTGCAGCGTGTGCACCAATACCGGGTTATGCGACGCATCGTTGATCGCGCGATGGAACGCATGGTCCGCGCGGGCATGTTCTTCCAGGGTCACCCCCTCCCCCTGCTCCTGCAGGCTTTGTAGCTCCTCGTAACGCCGCCGGATCAGCAGGAAATCCGCCGGTGTCCCGCGCTGGGCGGCCAGACGCGCAGCCTCGCTTTCCAGTATTGCCCGCACCTCCAGCAGATCGTACAGAGTGCGCGGCTGGGAATTGAACAAGTGCATCAGCGGCGTCATGTCCCGATCGGCGGACAGGCGCGCCACGTAGGACCCGCGCCCATGCTGTGTGTCGATGATGCCCAGCCCGCGCAGCACGCGCAGCCCCTCCCGCAGGGCCGTTCGCGACGTACCCAGCTTTTCGCACAGGCGCCGCTCCGATGGCAACGCCTCCCCCACCTTCAGGATGCCGTCGATGATCAGGCGCTCGATCCGTTCGGCGACCACATCGGCTACTTGCTTGCGTTCGGCCGCCTCAAAAGGGTCTCCTGCGGGCTTTTTCAAAGTGGTCGGACCAGTTGATTCAGGCACTGCTACATGTCTCCTCTGAATGTCTGATCACATTGAATTCAAAGGATTTATCTTTCAATAAGGGAAAACATGTATTCGAAAAAACTGGTACGACCACTTTAAAAGTGCTTTGTTTTCAGTGTCTTCGAAACTTAGTATCGCCCATCCCATGCGCTCGGCCGGGTCATCATCGACTGCCGAAAAATGCGCGAAACCGATCCGGAACCTTCAGGGCCGCCTGCCATGAACATCCTCTACGACGAAAAGATCGACGGCGAACTTCACCATGTGGACCGCGCCGAGTTGATGGCCGCCATGCGCGCCGCCATGCCCGATCTGGAAATCCTGCACACCCGAGAAGACCTCAAGCCCTTCGAGTGCGACGGCCTGTCGGCTTATCGCACCACGCCGCTGCTGGTCGTGCTTCCCGAGCGCCTCGACCAGGTGGAAACACTGCTCAAGCTATGCCACCGCATGCACGTGCCGGTGGTCGCCCGCGGCGCCGGCACCGGCCTGTCCGGTGGCGCTCTGCCGCTGGAACAGGGCGTGCTGCTGGTGATGGCACGCTTCAACCGTATCCTCGAAGTGAATCCGGAAGGCCGCTTCGCCCGCGTGCAACCGGGCGTGCGCAACCTGGCCATTTCCCAGGCCGCGGAGCCCTTCGGCCTCTACTACGCACCAGATCCGTCGTCGCAGATCGCCTGTTCCATCGGCGGCAACGTGGCCGAGAACGCCGGCGGCGTGCACTGCCTGAAGTACGGCCTGACCGTGCATAACCTGCTGAAGGTCGAGATCCTGACCATCGAAGGCGAGAAGGTCACCCTCGGCAGCGATGCGCTCGACGCCGCCGGGTTCGACCTGCTGGCGCTGTTCACCGGCTCCGAAGGCCTGCTCGGCGTCGTCACCGAAGTCACCGTCAAGCTGCTGCCGAAGCCCCAGGTGGCCCGCGTGCTGATGGCCAGCTTCGACTCCGTCGAGAAGGCCGGCAAGGCGGTGGCCGACATCATCTCCGCCGGCATCATCCCCGGCGGTCTCGAGATGATGGACAAGCTCGCCATCCAGGCAGCCGAGGACTTCATCCACGCCGGCTACCCGGTAGAGGCCGAGGCCATCCTGCTGTGCGAACTCGACGGCGTCGAAGCCGACGTGCAGGACGACATCGAACGTGTACGCACGGTGCTCACCGCAGCTGGAGCCACCGACGTACAACTGGCACGAGACGAAGCCGAGCGCATCAAGTTCTGGGCCGGCCGCAAGAACGCCTTCCCGGCCGTCGGCCGCATGTCGCCAGACTACTACTGCATGGACGGCACCATCCCGCGCAAGCAGCTACCGGCCGTGCTGAAGGGCACCGCCGAACTGTCCGGCGAATACGGCCTGCGGGTCGCCAACGTGTTCCACGCCGGCGACGGCAACATGCACCCGCTGATCCTCTTCGATGCCAACCAGCCCGGCGAATTCGAGCGGGCCGAAGCCCTCGGCGGCAAGATCCTCGAACTGTGCGTCGCGGTGGGCGGCACCATCACCGGCGAGCACGGCGTCGGCCGCGAAAAGATCAACCAGATGTGCGTGCAGTTCAACAGTGACGAGCTGACCTTCTTCCACGCCGTAAAGGCCGCCTTCGATCCGGCCGGCCTCCTCAACCCCGGCAAGAACATCCCGACTCTGCACCGCTGCGCCGAGTTCGGTGCGATGCACATCCACCACGGCCACCTGCCCTTCCCCGAACTGGAGCGTTTCTGATGAGCGAGCACACCCACGACGCCGACCAGGGCGAAGCCCTGCTCGCCCAAGTCCAGGCGGCTTTGCTCGCAAACTCGCCACTGCGCATCACCGGTGGCAACAGCAAGGCCTTCTATGGCCGCGAGGTGATCGGCACGCCGCTCGACATCCGCGCTCACCGCGGCATCGTCAGCTACGATCCGGCTGAACTGGTCATCACCGCCCGCGCCGGCACGCCGCTGGCCGAACTAAATGCGGCCCTCGACGCCGGCGGCCAGATGCTGCCCTGCGAGGCACCGGATTTCACCGGCAACGCCACCGTCGGCGGCATGGTCGCAGCCGGCCTGTCCGGCCCGCGCCGCCCGTGGGTCGGCTCGGTACGCGACTTCGTGCTCGGCTGCCGCATCATCACCGGCCACGGCAAGCACCTGCGCTTCGGTGGCGAGGTCATCAAGAACGTGGCCGGCTACGACGTGTCCCGCCTGATGACCGGAACCCTCGGCTGCCTCGGCCTGATCACCGAAGTGTCCTTCAAGGTCCTGCCCAAGCCCCGCGCCAGCCTCACGCTGCGCCTCGAGATGGATCGCCCACGCGCCTTGCGCAAGTTCGCCGAATGGGGCCAGCAATCCCTGCCGATCAGCGGCGCCTGCCAGGATGGCGGCACCACGCTGCTGCGTCTGGAAGGTGGCGAAAGCTCCGTTAAAGCCGCCCGCGAGCTGCTCGGTGGCGAAGAAGTGTCACCGGCCTTCTGGGATGCACTGCGGAACCACCAACTGGATTTCTTCAAGGATCCGCGCCCCCTGTGGCGCCTGGCGGTGGGCAACAACCGCACGCCGGCAGAGCTGCCCGGTGATGCGCTGATCGACTGGGGCGGCGCCCAGGTCTGGCTGAAGAGCACCGCCGACGCAGCCCAGTTGCGTGCGCTGGCAACCCAGGCCGGCGGCCACGCCGACTGCTACACCCCCGGCGTCACCGACGGCCCGCTGCCGCCGCTGCCCGACGCGTTGATGCGTTACCACCGCCAGCTCAAGGCCCAGCTCGATCCGCAGTGCATCTTCAACCCCGGCCGCATGTACGCCGGGCTGTAAACGCCTCCGTGCCCCCCATTTCCGGACCAGATACGCCATGCAAACCAACCTGAGCGAAGCGGCCCGTCATCGCCACGGCGCCGAAGTGGCCGAAAGCGTGCTGCGGAGCTGCGTGCACTGCGGCTTCTGCAATGCCACCTGCCCCACCTACCAGCTCCTCGGCAACGAGCTTGACGGCCCCCGCGGCCGCATCTACCTGATGAAGCAGATGTTCGAGACCGGCGAGGTCAGCGAGAGCACCCGCAGCCACCTGGACCGCTGCCTCACCTGCCGAAACTGTGAGACCACCTGCCCGTCAGGCGTGCAGTACCACAAGCTGCTGGACATCGGCCGCGCAGCCGTGGAGGAACTGGTGCCACGCAGCACCGGCGAACGCCTGCGTAACCTGGCGCTGCGCGCAATCGTTCCCAACCCGGGGCGCGTCAAGGCCGCGCTTGGCATCGCCTCTACGCTGCGCGCCTTCCTGCCTGCTTCGGTAGCCGAAAAGCTGCCGCGCCACCAATACGCTCCCAAACCCCGGCCCACCGCACGCCAGAGCCGCGTCGTGCTGATGCTGGAAGGCTGCGTGCAGCCCGGCGTATCGCCCAACACCAACGCCGCCGCGGCGCGCATCCTCGACCGCCTGGGCATCTCCGTCCAGCCCGCACCGGAAGCCGGCTGCTGCGGCGCCGTGGATTACCACCTCAACGCTCAGGACGCGGGCCTGGAGCGGGCCCGCCGCAACATCGACGCATGGTGGCCAGCCATCGAAGGCGGCGCCGAGGCGATCGTGCAGACCGCCAGTGGCTGCGGCGCCTTCGTCAAGGAATACGGCTTCCTGCTGCGCGACGATCCGGCCTATCGGGACAAATCCGCACGCGTCAGCGCGCTGGCCAAGGATCTCGTCGAGGTACTCGCCCACGAGCCACTGGAGCAGCTTGGCGTACAGGCAGACAAGCGCCTCGCCTTCCACTGCCCATGCACGCTACAGCACGCCCAGAAGCTCGGCGGCGCCGTGGAAGGCGTGCTGCGGCGCGTTGGCTTCTCACTCACCGCCGTGCCGGATGGCCACCTGTGCTGCGGCTCTGCCGGTACCTATTCGATCACCCAGCCCGAGCTGTCCCGCCAACTGCGCGACCGCAAGATGGACGCACTGGAAAGCGGCAAACCGGAGCTGATCGCCACCGCCAACATCGGCTGCCAGATGCATCTGGACGGTGCCGGACGCACCGAGGTCCGCCACTGGATCGAGATCGTCGAAGACGCCCTGCCCGCCCAATAAGACCAATCCCAACCCCGACAGAGACCACAAAAGGGAAAACCACCATGCAAACCAAGTCCTTCCTGACCCGTGAAGACGCCATCCGCATCCTCGACGCCGCCCGCAGCGAGGCGCACCACAACAACTGGGCCGTCGCCATCTCGGTGGTGGACGACGGCGGCCACCCGCTGATCTTCGAACGCCTTGACGGCTGCGCGGCGATCGGCGCCTACATCGCCACCGAGAAGGCCCGCACTGCCGCCCTCGGTCGCCGGGAATCGCGCCTCTATGAGGAAATGATCAACGCCGGGCGCAATGCCTTTCTTTCCGCGCCCGGCCTGAACGCTATGCTGGAAGGCGGCGTGCCCATCACGGTCGATGGCCACGTCGTCGGGGCCGTCGGGGTGTCCGGGGTCAAGCCCGACCAAGACTCCCAGGTGGCCCGCGCCGGCGTAGCCGCGGCCTGACAAGCCGCAAGCGCAGCACCACACCAAATAAAAGAGGAGACAAACGATGGTATGGCAACAGACCTACGACCCGCTCGGCAGCATGCTGCTGAGTACGCTGGTCGCTGCAATCCCCGTGGCGGTAATGCTGATCGGCCTCGGCTTCTTGCACCTGAAAGCCCATATTGCGGCGGCGGCTGGCCTGGCCAGCGCGCTGCTGATCGCAATTTTTGCCTATGGCATGCCGGCCGAAATGGCCGGCAAGGCAGCCTTCATGGGCGGCCTCACCGGCCTGCTGCCGATAGGCTGGATCGTGCTCAACATCATCTTCCTGCATCAGCTCACCGAGCAGAACGGGTCATTCAAGATCCTGCAGGACTCCATCGCCGGCATCACTGAAGACCGGCGCCTGCAACTGCTGCTGATCGCCTTCGCCTTCGGCGCCTTCTTTGAAGGCGCGGCCGGCTTCGGCACCCCGGTGGCAGTGACGGCGGCGATCCTGATCGGCCTCGGCTTCTCGCCGCTGGCCGCATCCGGCCTGTCCCTGATCGCCAACACCGCCCCGGTGGCCTACGGTGCCCTCGGCACACCGATCATCACGCTGGCCAAGGTCCACAACTATGACGTGATGGCCGTATCGGCGATGGTCGGCCGCCAGCTGCCGTTCTTCTCTGTGCTGGTACCGTTCTGGCTGATCTGGGCCTTCGCCGGGCGCAAGGGCATGCTGCAGATCTGGCCGGCCATCCTGGTTGCCGGCGTGACCTTCGCGATCCCGCAGTTCATCGTTTCCAACTTCTTCGGCCCCGAGCTTGTGGATGTGATCGCCGCCATGTGCTCGATGATCTGCCTCGTGCTGTTCATGAAGGTCTGGCAGCCCGCCGAGATCTGGCGCTCCACCTCCCTCCGTGGGCACGAGGAAGACGGCGGCAAGGCGGCTCCCGCCACGGCCATCGCCCGGCACGCCACCGGCGACGTGGTGCGCGCCTGGATGCCCTGGTTCATCCTGACGGTGTTCGTCTTCATCTGGGGCCTGCCCGCGGTGAAGGCCTACTTCAACGGCATCTACGCGCCGAAGTTCCCGATCGAAGGCCTGCACAAGCTGGTCGAGAAGGTTCCGCCGGTTGTCGCTACGCCGACCAAGGAAAGCGCCGAATACGTCTTCGGGCTGCTGTCCGCCACCGGTACCGGCATCTTCGTAGCGGCGATCGTCGGTGGCCTGGCGATGAAGTACAACCCGCTGGCCCTGCTGCGCACCTATGGCAAGACGATCTGGCTGGTTCGCTACTCGCTGATCACCATCGTCCTGATGCTGGCCCTCGGCACCCTGACCCGCTATTCCGGCCTCGACACCACCCTGGGCCTGGCCTTCGCCTCCACCGGCGTGCTGTATCCCTTCTTCGGTACCCTGATGGGCTGGCTGGGCGTCGCACTGACCGGTTCAGACACCGCCTCCAACGTGCTCTTCGGCGGCATGCAGAAGGTTGCGGCGGAACAGCTCGGCCTCAGCCCCAACCTGATGGGCGCAGCCAACAGCGCCGGCGGCGTGATGGGCAAGATGGTGGATGCCCAGTCCATCGTGGTGGCCTCGACCGCCACGCGCTGGTTCAACCACGAGGGTGACATCCTGCGCTACGTGTTCTTCCACTCCATCGCGTTGGCTTGCCTGGTGGGTATCTTCGTGACGCTGCAGGCCTATGTCTGGCCGTTCAGCGCCCTCGTCATCAAGTAATCGGGAGAGTCCACATGTACAAGCGCATTCTGGTTGCCATCGACAGCAGCGACACCGCCCGCAAGGCCCTCGACGAAGCCGTGCAACTGGCCAAGCTCTCCGGCGCCGCCCTGTGCGTGGCCCACGCCCTCGACGAGGCACCGCTGGTTCAGCACGCAATGGGTATCGGCACCTTCATCGACGCAGACAAGATCAAGGACGAAATGCGCCAGGTCGCCGCTCCTGTGCTCGACGAAGCCGTCGCCAAGGCGGCGGCGGCCGGCATCACGGCGGAGCGCCTGCTTATCGAATCGGAAAACAAGCGGACCGCAGAGCAGATCGTCGACGCAGCGCAAAACTGGAACGCCGACCTGATCGTCGCCGGCACCCATGGCCGCCATGGCCTGGACCGTCTGCTGGTTGGTAGCGTCGCCGAGAACCTGACCCGACTGGCCAAAAGCTCCCTGCTGCTAGTGCGCTGAGGTCAATTTGAAAGGGAAATAAAGGGCGAACCCACGGGTTCGCGCCCTTGCCCTACGAAGCCCCCGGTTTTCCGGGGGCTTTTTTTGTGCCTGGAGAATGAACGCAAGGGCGTCATTCCGACTTCCGCTTCATACACTGAACTCAAGACAGAATCGCAATAATTTAATAAAATTGCTAAATACGCACAAAATCTTAAAATCAACAAAGCATGAACAGTTCGGATGCGGTGAGTTCAGAGGTGTCAACCATCCTGATCGTGGATGACACGCGCACCAATCTATCGGTCATTGGCGGCATTCTCAGCAGCGAATACCGGGTCCGCGTAGCAAATTCAGGAGAACGCGCCCTGAAGGTGGCGGCTACGGTCCCCAAACCGGACCTCATTCTGCTGGATATCATGATGCCGGGCATGGACGGGTACCAGACCATCAGTCTCCTGCGGAAAAACCCGGCGACTCGCAACATCCCGGTCATCTTTGTAACCGCCATGACCTCGGACGAAGATGAAGAGATCGGCCTGCAACTGGGTGCCGTCGATTACATCACCAAGCCCATCCGCCCCTCCATTCTGCTCGCTCGCGTGCGAACCCACCTGGCCCTGAAAGCCGCACAAAGCGAACTGGCCAGCATGAATCAACAGCTTGAAGCCCAGGTACGGCAACGCACGCGCGATTTGGAACTGGTCAAGGACGTCAGCATGCAGGCGTTGGCAACACTAGCCGAGAAGCGCGACCAGGAGACGGGCAACCATTTGGTCCGCACCCGCAGCTACATCGAATTGCTGATGCAAGACCTCTGCCGCCAACCACGCTTCGCCCAGCAGCTTCGCTTGGTCGATCAGGAAATGATCGCCAAAGCTGCCGCGCTTCATGACATTGGGAAAGTTGGGATTCCGGACCATATCCTGCTCAAGCCGGGCAAACTGACCCCGGACGAATTCGCAATCATGAAGACGCATGCCCAGATCGGGGCAGATGCCTTGAGCGCGGCCATCGAGCGGGTACTGGCGGCACGACACGAGGGGAACGCTCATGACAGCGGCCACTATGCCCTCACCTTCCTCGAGGTCGCACGGGAAATCGCGGGCAGCCATCACGAAAAGTGGGATGGCTCCGGCTATCCACATGGGTTGGCAGGAGCATCCATCCCGCTGTCCGCCCGCCTGATGGCCTTGGCCGACGTATTTGACGCTTTGACTTGCAGGCGCCCATACAAGGCAGCTGTCCCTCTCGATGAAACGATCGAGATCATTCGTCGGGGCCGTGGAAGCCATTTCGATCCAGACATCGTCGATGCATTCCTGGCGCGGATCGAAGATTTTGCCACCGTCGCCCATCGCTATGCCGATACCGGACACCCCGAATACATCGCCAGCCAGGTTCCGAGCAACGAGTCTGTCCGATGATGTTTACACGCAACCAAATCAAGGCGTTTCTGCTCTTCTTCATGCCCCTCGTCGTCGGCATTGGCACGGCGTTTCTGCATGAATGGCAGAGTTTCACCGAACTGCAGGCCGAAAGCCTTGTTCAGTTGAATGCCGTTAGCAGCCCACAAAGTCTGATCAATGAGCGCTGGAACGTCCTGAAGTTCTCACTCATGGTCTATGCCTTGATGTTTGCGCTTTGGGGCGTTCTCTGTCTGATCATGACGCGCAACCTGGCGTTGATCACGTCAGCCATGGACCGCCTTGGACGCGAGCAGCCCCTTGCCACGGAAGAGATTCATGCCTTGAAGGGCATTCGTGGTTTCATGCTGCGCGACCTCGCCCATGCCGCACTGGCCTTCGCCGAGACCCGGACCGCTCGCGACAGCGCCGAAAAGGCACTCCGGCAGGAACGCACCCAACTCGGTTTGCTCATCAGCTCGATGCCTGACTTGGTCTGGTTCAAGGACGCCGAAGGGCACTACGTGTACGGCAATCCACGCTTTCAGGCCTTGCTGGGCTTGCCCGAATCCAAAATCCGCGGCAGAACCGATTTCGAGCTGTTTTCCGCCGACGATGCCCGTCGACAGCACAAACGTGATGCAAACACGGCCTACGCGCCTTCCGGCATCGTGGTGCAAGAAGAATGGCGAGATTTCGCCGATGGCCACCGGGAATTGATCGAGGTCATCAAGGTGGCCGTTCGTGAAGAAGGACGACTCATCGGGATCCTCGGTGTCGGCCGCGACATCACTGCCCAGCACATGACTCAGATCGAACTTGAGGACAGCCAGGCCGCACTGACTCGCACCCAGGCCGTCGCCCAGATCGGCAGCTGGGTTTACGACTACCGCTTCAACACCGTGATCGGCTCGGAACAGGCATGCCAGGTTCTCTGTACCCCACTGGGAGAAACCTTCACCGCTCGCCAGTTTTTCCGGCGCATCGACCCGCGCGACCGGCGACGCGTCCAACTAGCCTGGCAGGCTTCGCAGCACTCGGGCATTTTCCACGTTGAGCACCGGATCTGGTGCAACGGCACGCTGAAATGGATCGCCCAACGCGCCGAGATCGAGTGGGACGCCGAGCGCCGCCCGGCGCGCGCTATCGGCATGCTCCAGGACGTAACCTCGCTGAAGGCTGCCACTGAAGCACTGCGTGAGCGCGAGGAAGTCTTCTCGGCCATCGCCGGCCAAGCAGAAAGCGGCATCCTGCTGCTCGACCTGGAGACATTGCATTTCCTGGAGTTCAATGATGCCGCCTGCCGCCACCTGGGCTACACGCGTGAGGAACTTGCGAGCCTGAGCCTCTACGACATCCAGGGCGGTGTCGCATCAAGGGATCTGGCGGCCATGCTGAAGCGCATCCAACGGGACGACGGTGCATCCTTCGAAAGCGTGTACTGCGGTCGCGACGGTACCCGACGCCACTTCTGGATTTCCGCAAAGCCGATTGTAGTAAATGATCACCACTGCCTCTCTGCCGTGTGGTCCGACATCACCGATCAAGTCAAAGCCAATGCAGAACTCGAGGGCTACCGCAATCACCTTGAGGATCTGGTAAGCGCACGCACAGCCGAACTGGCGGAGGCACGCGATGCTGCGCAGACGGCCAACCGCGCGAAAAGCAGTTTCCTGGCCAATATGAGCCACGAGATCCGCACGCCAATGAACGCGATCATCGGCCTGACTCATATGCTGCAAAACGAGATCACCGATGCCCGTCATCGGCAGCAACTGACCAAGGTAATCAGCGCATCGCGGCATCTGCTCGGCATCATCAACGACATTCTCGATTTCTCGAAGATCGAAGCCGGGAAGATGAAGCTCGAAGCAACGGATTTCGATTTGAGGCAGGTGGTCGCCAATGCCTGCACACTCGTTTCACCAAAGGCGCAGGCCAAGAATCTGGCGCTGATCGCGGACGTCCACAGCTTGCCGCAGGTGCTGCATGGCGACGGTCTGCGCATTGGCCAGATCCTGCTGAACTTCATTTCCAATGCCGTCAAGTTCACCGAAACCGGACAAATCCTGATCCGCGGTCATTCCGTCCGTGAGGACGACGAAAAGCTGTGGGTACGCTTCGAGGTGCAGGACAGCGGGATTGGCATGAGCGATGAACAGTGTGCCCGGCTGTTCCTGCCCTTCGAGCAAGCAGACACTTCAACCACCCGGCGTTTCGGTGGCACGGGTCTCGGCTTGGCCATTTCCCGACGCCTGGCCGACATGATGGGCGGAACGATAGGCGCGAAGTCGGTACGTGGCGAGGGCAGCACATTCTGGCTGGAAATTCCCTTGAGTCGCTCGAGCATCGACTGTCTGCCGACAGGCGACCGCTCCTCCCACCCACCCCAGTTCAACAAGCACTACCGCGTACTGCTTGCCGAGGACAATCCCGTCAATCAGGAGGTCGCCATCGCCATGCTGGACGATAGCGGCATCAGCGTCGACGTTGCTGACGACGGACTAAAAGCGGTTGCGATGGCAGCAAACACGCGGTATGACCTGATCCTTCTCGATGTGCAAATGCCCCACCTTGACGGACTGGAAGCCGCTCGCCGCATCCGCTCGCTGCCCTCCCATGCCGACACACCAATCGTCGCCTTGACCGCCAATGCTTTCGATGAAGACAGGCAAAGGGCCCTCGATGCGGGGATGAACGACCACCTTGCAAAGCCAGTCGTACCTGAAGTCCTTTATCAGACCCTTGCCCGCTGGCTTGGCGAAGACACCTTCACAGAGCAAAGCCCGGCCAATCAGGCGAAGCCCGGACTTGAGCAACTGAGCTGCATTGACGCGGCAGTCGGCCAACGTCTGCTCGATGACGATCAGCAACTCTTGCTAGAACTGTTGGAAATATTCGTCGAAGAACATGCAGAAGATGCCGCACGGATCAGACACAAGCTTCGAGAAGGAGATGAAAAGGGAGCACGCCGCCTGGCTCATTCGCTCAAAGGCGTATCTGGAACCCTTGGCCTTCGGACCATCCACCAGCTGGCGGCATCTTTCGAACTGTGTTTACTCGAGGCAGCCAGCACAGAAGCACGCGACAAAGCCCTGTCCGAACTCGCCCTGGCCGTTGATCACGCCTGCGGGGAACTAGCGACTGTCCTCACACCAGCGGACGAGACAAGCGGGCTCTCCAACCCGGTCGACCTCGTCACGTTGCGCGCCGAGATTACCCAGCTTCGTCAACTTATTGCGACTGACGACCTCGAAGCACGCGATCTGTTTCTCCGACTTGAGTCCCGTCTCACCACCGTAGCAGGTCGTGCGGCCGCCCGCCTGGGCAATGAACTCGAGGACTTTGCCTACGAAAACGCTTTGATCACACTGGACGCCATCATCGGCGCCCACCCGGAACTGACCTGAACAGAAGCGGGACACGAATGAATAAGGGCGGCCCTTCAGAGGGCCGCCCTTGGATCACACAGGCGGACTGCAATCAACCGCCCATCCAGCTGCTCATGCGGCGTTCATCGCCAGCATCAGCTGGTTGATACGCTTCACGAAGCTTGCCGGGTCGTCCAGCGTACCGCCTTCGGCCAGCAGAGCCTGATCGAACAGCACCGCAGCCCAGTCCTCGAACTGCTTGTCTTCGTACTTGAGGCGCAGCACCACCGGATGAGCCGGGTTGATCTCAAGGATCGGCTTGGAGAGCGGCATGTTCTGGCCGGCTGCCTTCATCAGGCGAGCCAGGTTCATCCCCATGTCGTGCTCGTCGGCCACCAGGCAGGCGGGAGAGTCGGTCAGGCGATGAGTGACGCGGACTTCCTTCACCTTGTCGCCAAGGCTGCTCTTCATCTTGTCGAGCAGTTCCTTCAGCTCTCCGGTTTCCTTCTCAACGGCAGCCTTCTCGGCTTCGTCTTCCAGCTTGCCCAAATCGAGGCCGCCCTTGGCGACGGACGCCAGTTGCTTGCCGTCAAACTCGGTCAGATTGCCGACCACCCACTCGTCGACACGATTGGAGAGCAGCAGCACCTCGATGCCCTTCTTGCGGAAGATTTCCAGGTGCGGGCTGTTCTTGGCGGCATTGAAGCTATCGGCGGTGACGTAATAGATCTTGTCCTGGCCCTCTTTCATGCGACCGATGTAATCGGCCAGCGACACCACTTCCTCGGCGGTGTCCGCATGGGTCGACGCAAAACGCAGCAGGCCGGCGATCTTCTCCTTGTTGGCGTGATCCTCGCCGACGCCTTCCTTCAACACCTGGCCGAACTCCTTCCAGAAGGTGACGTACTTTTCCTTCTGGTTCTCGGCGAGGTCTTCGAGCAGGCTCAGCACCTTCTTGGTACAGCCGGCACGCAGGGTGTCGATGTCCTTGGATTCCTGCAGGATCTCGCGAGACACGTTGAGCGGCAGGTCGTTGGAATCCACCACGCCGCGCACGAAGCGCAGGTACATGGGCATCAGCTTCTCGGCGTCGTCCATGATGAAGACGCGGCGCACGTAGAGCTTGACGCCGTGGCGGGCCTGGCGGTCCCACATGTCGAAGGGGGCGTGGCCGGGCACGTAGAGCAGCTGGGTGTACTCGTGGCGGCCTTCGACCTTGGCGTGAGTCCACGCCAGCGGTTCCTCGTAGTCGTGGCCGACGTGCTTGTAGAACTCGGTGTATTCCTCGTCGGTGATGTCCGACTTGGCGCGCGCCCACAAGGCGTTGGCCTTGTTGACGGTCTCGTCTTCGTCGGTGAGGACCTGCTCCTTCTTCTCCTCGTCCCACTGCTCCTTCTTCATCACGATGGGCTGCAGGATGTGGTCGGAGTACTTCTGGATGATCGAACGCAGCTTCCAGCTGGACAGCAGATCGTCCTGGTCATCGCGCAGGTGCAGGGTGATCTCGGTACCGCGGTCGGCCTTCTCGACGGCTTCGACGGTGTATTCGCCGGCGGTGTCGCCGGTCATCGAACAGGTCCACTGCACCGCGGCGTCAGCACCCAGGCCGGCGCGACGGGTACGCACGGTGACCTTGTCGGCGACGATGAAGGCAGAGTAGAAACCGACGCCGAACTGGCCGATCAGGTGGGCATCCTTCTTCTGGTCGCCGGTCAGCTTGCCGAAAAATTCCTTGGTGCCGGACTTGGCGATGGTGCCCAGGTTGGTCACCACTTCGTCACGGCTCATGCCGATGCCGTTGTCGGCGATGGTCAGCGTGCGGGCTGCCTTGTCGTAGCCCACGCGGATCTTCAACTCGGCATCGTTCTCGAACAGCCCACCGTTCTCGAGGGCTTCGAAACGCAGCTTGTCACAGGCGTCGGAGGCATTCGAAACCAGCTCCCGCAGGAAAATCTCCCGGTTCGAATACAACGAATGGATCATGAGGTGCAGCAGTTGCTTGACCTCGGCCTGGAAGTTCAAGGTTTGCGCGGACGTATCGACAGTCATAAAGCTTGCTCCATAAGAACCGTTAACGATCCCCATATGGGTATGCCCCGCTGACTTTCAAGCCCCCTCGCCACCGGATGGAACATTCCCGACTTCCTGAGTCCGTGCTGCCTCCAACGCAGCCCGCCGCCCCCGGGGCCGATGGCCCCATCCCGGCACATTCCCTGCGGTGGCTTCGCCTGGCCATCTGGGGCACCTTTGCGCTGCTTGCCACCCTCATCATCGCCGTCACCACTTCACTGGTCCGCTATGACCGGGACCAGGCCCTCCGGCGTTCGGAATCTGAACTGCTCAACCTGACCCGAGTACTGGAGGAGCACATTGCACGCACCTTCGGCGAAGCCGAGGGTGCCATCAACGAAATTGCCGGGCTGGTGGCCATGCGGGGGGGAATCGACGCCTTCGGGCCCGGGGAGTTGCAGGCTCTTTTGCACCAGCGCGTGCCGCACCTGCCGGAGGCCGAAACCCTGTTTGTGGAGCGGGAGGACGGTCGCCTGGCGGCCGACGCGAACAGCGATACGGCGGCGCCTGATGAAACGGCTACCGACAAGATGGCCATGCCCCCAGTCCTCAAAGATGGCTTCGATATTGGCAACCCTGGCCACCCACAGGTAGGCAGCCGCGTCAGCACGCCACTCACACGACAGATTTTCGACGCCGCAGGCAAATACCTGGGTACGGCCGGCGCCGCCATCAGCCATGCCTACTTCGGAGCGGTGTATCGGGAAGCAGGACTGTCGGATCGGGATACGATTCTCGTGATACACGCAACCCGCCAGACGGTGCTCATTCACCACCCCCAGAAAGACGCCGTCGTCGGCACCTCAGCCCCCTTGCCGGCCGCCCTCGACGCGTCCCCCGGCGTGCGCAGCCTGGTCTTGACAGGCACCAACGAGGCCGACCCCATCGAGAGCATCCGGGCCTACCGCCGCCTGGCGGAGCGCCCGCTGATCGTCGCCGCGAGCCGGCCGGTGGAGGACGCGCTGACGGACTTTTACGTGCACCGGCAGTATGTGGTGGCCGCCGCTGCCCTGATGCTGGCCCTTCTCGGCTCGCTGGCTTTCAGCCTGCACCGCTTCGCCAATCTCCGTGACGCGGAACGGGAGGCTCTCGCCGAACTCAATGCATCCCTGGAAGAGCGGGTCCGCCAGCGCACTGAAGAACTGGAGCAGTCCAACCGGGAGCTGCTCAGCTTCAGCTATTCGATATCCCATGACCTGCGTGCGCCACTTCGGGCAATCAACGGCTTTGCCCACGCCCTTGCCGAGGACTATGGCGAGCGCCTCGATGCAACCGGGCGCGACTACATCGCCCGCCTCAGCCGGGCGAGCCTGCGGATGGGGGAGCTCATCGACGCCCTGCTGAAGCTCGCGAGCGTGTCGAGACAAGCGCTCAAGATTACGCCGACCGATGTGAGCGCTATTGCCCGGGAGATTCTCGATGAGATGGCTGCAACCACGCCGGAACGACTGGTGCAATACCACGTGGAGGACGAACTCCTGATTGATGCCGATCCGACCCTGATCCGCAACGCGCTACAGAACCTGCTTGGCAACGCCTGGAAATTTTCCCGCGACAGCAGGCCATCGATCATCCAGGTCGGAGGGCGCCCCCACGGAGAGGAGCAACTCTTCTACGTAACCGACAACGGGATCGGCTTCGACATGGCCCACGCGGGCAAGCTCTTCGAGCCCTTCCAGCAATTACATGCCCGCAGCGGCTTCGAAGGCTCCGGCATCGGGCTGGCCAGCGTGCGCCGCATCATCGAACGCCACGGGGGCACGATCTGGGCGGAGTCGGCCCCGGGGGCTGGCACCACCATCTTTTTCACGCTCCCGCGAAGCCCCGCCATCGTGCGCCGCCCACGTGCCAGACCTGCAGACTGAGGCTGCGCAAGCCTGCACTTACTCGTAACGGATCTCCACGACCTCGATTTCGCGGATACCGGCAGGACTGGCAAAGCGCACCACATCCCCTTCCCTGGCTTTCAGCAGGGCACGGGAGAGGGGGGCAATCCAGCTGATCCGCCCCTCAGAGGCATTGGCCTCGTCCACCCCGACGATCTGGTAGGTCTGCTCGTCGTCACCATCCACGTCGCACACCGTCACCGTCGCGCCGAAGAAAACCTGCTCGGTATTTTCCTGCTCGGACGGTGTGACCACCGTCGCCCCTTCGAGGCGCTTGATCAGGAAGCGAATGCGGCGATCAATCTCCCGCAGGCGCTTCTTGCCATAGATGTAGTCACCATTCTCAGAACGGTCGCCATTGGACGCAGCCCAGCGCACCGTCTCTACCAGCTTGGGGCGCTCATCGCGCACGAGTTCATCGAGCTCGGCCTTGAGTCGCTCGAACCCGTTGCGCGTCATGTAATTGCGGGTGCCAGGCGGCAGGCTGGGCACACCCGGCGCGGACTCGTCGTCCTCGTCCTGGTCGCTTTCCTTGACGAAGGCCTTATTCACCCTGAAACACTCCGGAAACAAAAACGGTCGGCAATAGTAGGAGCCACCTGCCCGCATGGCAAGCGACTCCAGCTGCCCACACATGGTTTGAATACGCGTCAGTGATAGATCGCCGGTTGGTGCATCAGCGAGCCATATGCAGCAATCCACGCCTCGAAATCATCCATCTCGGTCGCCGACGAGGCCACGTCGCGCAGTTCACGGCGGAAGCGCTGGGCGGCTTCGTCGCGGAACAGTGCCCCGAGACCGCGCCGCTTGTCTATGACCTCGACCGCGTCGAGATTGGGATAGTCCACCACATACAGGACAGGGTTGTTGAGTACCACGTTCATGACAGGCCTCCCGATAGCTAGGTTTTGCCTTTTGGGCATCGTGCTACTGAAGATGGGAACACAATCCGGTACTTCAAGTTCCCGGCTGCCGTTGTATTTCCTGCCACCCGCGCCTAAGATTCCACCGAATCCGCTCGCAGCCGTGCCCTTACCATACTCCGATCAGGCATGAACGACAGCAACGAACCCAGCGCCGACGTCACCAGCCTCACATCCCGGCTGGCGACTCTGACCACCGAGCATCGAGATCTTGATGCCGTCATCTCCCAGATTTCGTCGGCACCGCCGCCTGGAGATGAATTGCTGCTGCGTCGCCTCAAGAAGCGCAAGCTGTTGGTAAAAGACCGGATCGCGATCATTCAGCGACTGCTCGATCCTGACATACCCGCCTGAAATAGCCCACCCGACCCTCAGCCAGAGACCGCATGTCCATCCACCGCAATGCCGGGGCCGACACCCTCGCCCTGCACGCCGGACAGACGCCCGACCCTGTCCATCGTTCCCGGGCCACCCCGATCCATTTCACTACCAGCTACGTTTTCGAGGATAGCGAGCATGCAGCTTCGCTTTTCAACCAGGAACGGGCCGGTCATGTCTATTCGCGCATTTCCAACCCCACCAATGCGGTGCTGGAAGAGCGCATAGCAGCACTGGACGGTGGCATCGGCGCGATCGCCTGCGCCAGCGGCCAGGCTGCCCTATTGCTGGCAATCACCACGCTGATGGGTAGTGGCGGCCATATCGTGGCGTCACGCGCGTTGTATGGCGGCTCCCACAACCTGCTCGCCTACACACTCCCCCGGTTCGGGATCGAAACCACCTTCGTTGCCCCCGGCGACCATCAGGGCTGGCGGGCGGCCATCCGTCCGGAAACCCGCCTGCTGTTCGGCGAAGCCATCGGCAATCCCGGCCTGGAAGTCCTCGACATCCCCGAACTCGCCCTGATCGCCAGTGATGCGCGCATCCCCTTGCTCGTCGATGCCACGCTGGTCACACCCATGCTGCAGTGCCCATTAGATCTCGGTGCCAATCTGGTGGTGCATTCCGCTACCAAGTTCCTCGGCGGCCATGGGGTGGCGATTGGCGGCCTGCTGGTGGATGGCGGCAACTTCGACTGGGAGGGCTCGGGCGGCCACTTTCCGACGCTCACGGAGCCTTACGAGGGCTTCCATGACATGGATTTCGCCGAGGAATCCCCCGTCGCAGCTTTCCTGTTGCGAGCCCGACGCGAGGGTCTGCGTGACTTCGGAGCCTGCCTGTCGCCGATGAATGCCTTCCAGATCCTGCAGGGTATGGAGACCCTGGGCCTCAGGATGGAACGCCACGTAGCCAATGCGCGCGCGCTAGTAAGCCACCTGGCCGGACACCCGCTGGTGGAGTCCGTCGCCTGGCCCGAGCTCGAAAACCATCCCGATCACCAACTGGCTGCGCGCCTACTGCCGAAGGGCTGTGGCGGTGTCTTCAGTTTCAGCCTGAAGGGCGGACGGGCTGCGGGTGCCGCATTCATCGAGGGACTAAGGGTCTTTTCCCATCTAGCCAACGTCGGTGATGCCAAGTCCCTGGCCATCCATCCGGCCAGCACTACCCATTCCCGCATGTCCCGCAACGCCCTGCTTGCCGCCGGCATCACCGAAAGCACGGTTCGCCTGTCCGTCGGCCTGGAAAGCGCCCCGGATCTGATCGATGATCTGGACCGCGCGTTGTACGCCGTCCAGAAAGCAGCCGCCTGACCCCGGAAGCCTGCATGAGACTCAACCTGTCCGGTCACCTGAGCGACCACATCACCTTCTGCTATACCGGCGGTCAGCGCCTGGAGCGCGACCGTCCGACGGCCCTGTTCATCCATGGCGCCGGCCACGACCACAGCGTGTGGGCGCTGCAGTCCCGCTACTTCGCCCATCACGGCTGGAATGTCATCGTTCCCGATCTGCCGGGTCACGGTCGCTCCAGTGGCCCCGCCCTCGAAAGCATCGAAGATCTGGCCAACTGGATCATCGCCCTCGCACACAAGCTGGACGTCGAGCACCCCCTCGTCGTCGGCCACAGCATGGGCGCACTGATCGCCCTGCAGGTAGCGGCCACGGCACCCGAACTGGTAAGCCGGCTGGCCATGGTGGGCGCTGTCGTACCGATGCCGGTGGCGCCCGCCTTGCTGGAGTCGACTCTGTCGAACCGCGAGAAAGCCCATGTACTGATCAACCAGTGGTCCTTCGCACCGCGCAGCCAGATTGGCGCGAGCAGTATCCCCGGCATCAATCTCACCGCACTCAACGAACGCCTGATGCAACGCCAGGCGCCTGGCGTTCTGCATGCCGACATGGCGGCCTGCAATGCCTACGTCGGAGGCTTCGAAGCGGCAGCGCGGGTCTGTTGCCCCAGCCTGCTGCTGAGTTCTGCACAGGACCGGATGACGCCCCCCAAAGCCCTCGCGCCGCTGGTCGAGGCCTTTGGCAGTAAAGTGCGGCTCACCCGGACCGTGCTGCCCGAAGCGGGTCACGCGATGATGTCGGAAGCCCCGGGCCAGGTACTGGATGCACTGTGGGCCTTCGCAAATTCCCCCCACGCAAGCGGACAGCCCCCGACATGAACTGATCCGCTTGTTGCAGGCCATTGAGTTCCAATAACCATAACGGAGACAAAGCATGGCTCAGCACAATACCCCTTCGGACGAGGAACAGGCCGCCGCCGCACTGCCCTTCCCCACGGTGCGCATCATCGGCGTCGGCGCACCGTTCCAGTGGATCGCTCAAGGCCTCAGCGACCTCAAGGCCTGCCCGGTCGCCAGCCTGTTTTACGGTTTCTGCTTCACTGCCATGGGGCTGCTGCTGACCTTCGTGTTCGAGCACGCCTACCAATACACCTCCGCCCTCACCACCGGCTTTTTGCTCCTCGCCCCCTTTCTCGCCATGGGGCTGTACGAGCTCTCACGCCGTCGGGAGCTCGGCGAGAAGTGCGCACTCGTACCAACACTGACGGTTTGGCGCCGCAACGCTGGCAACCTGGCCGTCTTCGCGGCGGTGCTGACCGTCATATTCCTGATCTGGGCGCGCGCCTCCCTCGTCATCTTCGCCATCTTCTACACGCGGGAGCTCCCAAATCTGTCAGGCTTCCTCGGACAGGTACTGTCCTTCGAGAACCTCGACTTCCTGCTGGTCTATTTTGGCGTCGGGCTCATCTTTGCACTGCTCGTCTTCGCGGTCAGCGTGGTCTCGATTCCGCTGATGCTAGACCGCAACCAGGATGCGATCACCTCGATGATCGCCAGCATACGGGCTCTGGCGCTCAATCCACTGCCGCTGCTCATCTGGGCCGCCCTGATCGTCAGCCTGACTATCCTGGGCTTTCTCAGCTTCCACCTCGGACTCGTTGTACTGATGCCCATCGTGGGACATGCCACCTGGCACGCCTACCGCCAGCTGGTGGAGCCGCTGCCACGCAATTGACACGGGATCCATGTGCTTTTCAGCGACACTATCCGGCCTCACCCAGGCCGGATAAGCACATGGGCTTTGCCAAGCGAGCCGGCCTGTGGCGAAATAAGCAGAACTTTTCCTGTTAAGTCATGCCCGGAGAGCATCACCGTGCGCAAAGCCATTTTCTTTTCAACAAGTCTCGCCCTGCTCCTTGCAGGCACTGTCGTCCACGCAGCGGAGAGTAGCACCGCCCCTGCGCTGCCGACTGCGGACATCTCGGTGGAGGCGAGTCGCGCCGCCCCCAATGACCAGTTCCGCGCCCAGGTTTATTACGAAACCAGCGAGGCGAGCCCTGCCGAACTTGCCCGCAAGGTGAACTCAGTCATCGCACAGGCGCTTCAGACTGCCCGCAGCTATCCGGCTGTGAAGGTTCGCACTGGCAACAACATGACCTACCCGGTCTATGGCAAGAACGTGCGCAACATCGAAGCCTGGCGGATGCGCTCGACGCTAAACCTTGAGGCCAACGACGCGCCCGCCCTGTCCGAGTTGCTCGGCAAGCTCCAGCAGAGCATGGTGATCGGCGGGCTTAATGCCGCCCCCTCGGCCGAAACCTGGAAGAAGATCGAAGACCAGGCCATCGTCGATGCCCTCACCGCCTTCGAGGCCCGGGCGAAACTGGTCGCCACCAGCCTCAGCAAAAAATGGAAGATCAAGCACGTGTCGGTCAACACCGGTGGCATCCAGCAGAAGCCCATCATGCCACTTGCCCGCAGTGCCGGCCTGATGGCCGCTGAAGCAGTGGCAGCGCCAATCGAAGCCGGCGACAGCACGGTCAGCGTTTCAGTAAACGGCCAGATCGAACTGCTGGAATGATTGCGCTGATTCAACGTGTCCTCGAAGCCAGGGTAACGGTCGGGGAGCGCTCCGTCGGCGCCATCGGTCCCGGGCTACTGGCCCTGATCGCAGTGGAAAGATCCGACACCTCGGCAAACGTTACCCGCATGGTCGAACGTCTGCTGGGCTACCGCGTCTTTCCCGACGACGAAGGACGGATGAACCGCTCGCTGATAGACACCGGAGGCGGCCTGCTACTCGTGTCCCAATTCACGCTGGCAGCCGACACAGCCAAGGGCACCCGGCCGAGTTTCACTCCGGCGGCCGCGCCGGATGTTGCCGAAGAACTGTTCAATGAAGTCGTGGCCCTGGCCCGCAGCCGTCATGCTTGCGTGGAAACCGGTGAGTTCGGGGCCGAGATGAATGTATCCCTTGTCAATCATGGCCCGGTTACCTTTCGCCTCACCGCCTGAGTGGGCGCGCCCCGGCCTGCTCTTCGCTCTGGCCGTGCTCGCAGGCTGCAGCCAGACACCGCAACGCCCGGCGGACTCATCCTCAGCGTACTCACGCCACTCGTCCCCGACAGCCCGTAACTGGATCACACTTCCGCAGCAGGCCGACGCTCAGGAAGTCGTTCTTTACGCCCTCGGGCTGCTCGACACCGGATACCGCTTCGGTGGCAAGAACCCATCTGCCGGCCTCGACTGTAGCGGAATGGTCAGCTATATCGTCGAGCAGGTCAGCGGACGGAAACTGCCTTACAACGCGGCCGGTATCGCCGAGCGTACCCGCCCCATCTCATCGGGAGCGATCCAGCCCGGCGACCTCGTGTTCTTCAACACCCTTGGGCGCGCGTATTCCCACATGGGCATCTATCTCGGCGATGGCAAGTTCATCCATGCTCCGAGCAGCAAGGGCAAGGTCCGTGTCGACCGTCTCGACAGCCGCTACTTCGCGGAACGCTTCGAAGGTGCCCGGACCCTGATGCCGGAGGGCTGACGCCTTCCGGCCCCGGCGCTCACTGGCACTCTTTCAGCCAGCGGGCCGCATCCAATGCGTAATAGGTGAGGATGCCGTCAGCACCGGCCCGCTTGAACGCCAGCAGGGCCTCCAGCGCGCAAGCTCGCTCATCCAGCCAGCCATTAGCCACCGCCGCCTTCAGCATCGCGTACTCGCCGCTCACCTGGTAGGCGTAGGTTGGTACCTGCAACTCGGCCTTCACGCGCCGCACGATGTCCAGATAAGGCATGCCGGGCTTAACCATGAACATGTCGGCACCTTCGGCGATATCGAGGGCCACCTCACGGATGGCCTCGTCGGAATTGGCCGGATCCATCTGGTAGGTGTATTTGTTGCCCTTTCCCAGATTGCCGGCCGAGCCGACCGCATCACGGAACGGTCCGTAGAAACTCGACGCGTACTTGGCCGAGTAAGCCAGGATGCGCGTGTAGATCTGCTGCGCGCCATCCAACTCAGCACGGATACGGGCGATACGGCCATCCATCATGTCTGAAGGCGCCACCACGTCGGCCCCCGACTGGGCGTGGCACAGCGCCTGGCGCGCGAGAACCTCCAAGGTCTCGTCGTTGAGCACGTAGCCGTTTGCGTCGATGAGGCCGTCCTGCCCATGAACCGTGTAAGGGTCGAGAGCCACGTCGGTAATCACGCCCAGTTCGGGAAAACGACGCTTCAGTTCGCTGACGACGCGGGGCACCAGACCATCGGGGTTGAAGGCTTCCTCCGCCCCCAGGCTCTTCTTGCCGTCCTCGACGACGGGGAACAATGCCAGCGCCGGCACGCCAAGCTGCACGGCCTCTTCAGCAACACGCAAGAGATTGTCGAGCGACATGCGCGCCACGCCGGGCATCGATGCCACCTGCTGCGTGACGCCCTGCCCTTCTAGAACAAAAACCGGATAGATCAAATCGTCGGCCGACAGCCGATTTTCACGCATGAGCCGACGGGAGAAATCATCCTTGCGCATGCGACGCATCCGGATACCCGGAAATACTGACTGAACTGGGCTCATAAAGATCTCAAGTACTTACATCTAGAAACGAAATGCCGCAGGAACTTTCTCCACCGGCCTCTACACTAATTAACAGATGGTGCTGAACCGTCTCCCGCTATACCTCCCTGAGCGGGTGCCTTGAGCAAGCAAGGCATTTTTTGACCCCCGGCGCTCCCCTTGCCGGGGGTTTTTTATTCCACCAGCACCAAGCGCGCCATGCTGCGCATCTGGACGGAAGGAATTCTAAGCCCAAGCCCCCGGGCTGACATCCCGCGATGCAACCCCAGGTGCCCCAGCGCGCTCGAAGTGTGGTGTTTTCAGAACACGCCAGCCACCGGAAGACTCGAAAGACTGGCAATAGCACCGCGCTGCCTTTACAATGCGAGCCCTTCAGCGGACGTGGCGGAATTGGTAGACGCACCAGATTTAGGTTCTGGCGCCATTGGCGTGAGAGTTCGAGTCTCTCCGTCCGCACATCAAACCCAAACGAGGCTGTCAGCGCCCGACGTCGGGCCGAGGCGCTTGGTGAGCAGGACATCCTCGTCCGCTTGTCGATACACGCCCATGGGCATGGCGCATCGCCGCACAGCAAGCTAGAATGCCGCCCTCGCTCTCCGTAGTTCAATGGATAGAACGGGCGCCTCCTAAGCGCCAGATACAGGTTCGATTCCTGTCGGGGGGACCAGACTACTGGTTCAGGCAGTCTCAAGCAGCATCAGAAACACACGAAAAGGCCCGCGGTTGCGGGCTTTTTTGTTTTCGGGGCGTATCATCCGATATCAGGAGCCCCCACCCAATCGCACGCATTGTGGGGGCTTTTCTAGGGGCCTTTTTGAGGCCCCCAGCATTCAGCGACAAAAAAGGCCCCCATGTCCCTGACTGATACCGCTATCCGCAAGGCTCTTCCGGCCGAGAAGCCGTACAAGCTCTCCGACGAAAAGGGGCTTTTCCTCCTCATAAATCCCAACGGCTCCCGGTACTGGAAGCTCAAGTACCGGTTTGCCGGCAAGGAAAAGAAGCTCGCCCTCGGCGTCTATCCGGAAGTCTCCCTGAAGCTCGCCCGGCAGAAGCGCGACGAAGCACGCCGCCTGCTGGATGCCGGCACCGACCCCAGCGAAGCCCGCCGCACCGAGAAGATCGCCCGCAAGGTGGCGGCCGACTCTTCCTTCGAAGTCGTCGCCCGTGAATGGCACGAGAAGCAGAAAGGCGAGTGGGTGGAGACGTACGCGGCCAAGGTGCTCACATCCCTGGAGCAAGACCTCTTCCCGAGCCTTGGGCGCCGCCCGATAGCCGAAATCAGCGCCGCCGAAATGCTGGCCACGCTCAAGAAGGTCGAAGCCCGTGGTGCCCTGGAGACCCTCAAGCGTGTCCGCCAGCGGGCCAGCGACATTTTCCTGTACGCCATCGCCACCGGCCGGGTGGAGAACAACCCGGTCACTGGCCTGCACAAGGCCCTGAAGACCGCATCGGTAAAGCACCGGCCCGCGCTGCACTCAACGGGGATGCATGAGTTCTTCATCCGCCTCGATGCCGTCCGAGTCACGGTTCAAGTGAAGCACGCCATCACGCTACTTGCGCTCACCTTCCTCCGGCCTGGCGAGTTGCGGGGTGCCCGCTGGGAAGAGATCGACCTCGATGCCGGTACCTGGATTGTCCCGGCCGAGCGGGACCGATCCCGCGGCTTGGTGGGCATGAAGATGAAGGAAGAGCACACCGTCTCCCTCTCCACTCAGGCGGTAGCCATACTGCGGGAGATGCAGAACATCACGGGCCATCGGGACCTGGTCTTCCCGAACCGCAACGACCCGAAGCGCCCCATGAGCGACGGCACCATCAACAGTGCGTTACGGGCCATGGGATACGCCGGCGACGAAGTAACGGGCGCCGGCTTCCGAACCACCGCAACAGGCGCGCTGCTTGAAATGGGCTGGCGTCCGGAAGTCATCGACCGGCAGTTGGCGCACCGGGAGCGAAAGGAAGTGTTCGGCGCCTACTCGCACCAGGCGGAGTATCTCGCCGAGCGTCGGAAGATGATGCAGCAGTGGGCGGATTGGCTCGATGCGGCAAAGAGCGGCGCCAAGGTCATCCCCTTGCACGGAAGTGCCGCCGCATGATCTAAAAATCAACCGAGCAGCACGCCGCGCCTAGGTCGGCCAACCGAAAACGGGGACACCTTCGCCCCGCTGGCGCGGCACCTTGTTGAAGGGGCACAGGAAGGAGTGCGGGTGTGATGACCTCAATTCAACGGCGTGTGGCATGGCAGGAAGCCCGTCAAAAACTGAATATCTCGAGTCAGGATGCTGACTGGCCAGAGTGCCTTGGTCTGAGGATCATCGGAGGCCTGTACGACCCAGGACACTCCGAGATATTAGAGAACGTCCTGCGCACAGCAGCTGATCGCGGCGAACTAGTCGTGTCTCGAGAAATTCGACAAGTAACCAGAACCGTTCAAGCAGGTGGCAAGGTAAGGGGGCATTTCGTTGGATTCGAGCGCGTCCCTCACCACTACGCCCTTACGGAATCTATCGAGGTGCCCATAGAGATCGTCACCGCTCACGCTGCTGACGTGGCACGCTATCTGGACGGTAGTGGCCTAGACCTGCCCCCTATTCTTCTGGCTTGGCTATCCCCTTTCCTTGGGCAAAAGGAACAACCTGCAAAGCCAGTCAAGAAGCTGGTAACCAAGTTAGAACAGTTCCACAACCTGCTGTCCCGAATTGAACAAGCATGGCTTTCTTCAGGGCGTGAGCAGATTGATAGGACGGACTGGCCGGGCACCAGTAAAGAACTGTGCGCTTTGGCCGGGCGATTGCTTCCTGAGACCTTCGGGAACGCCAACCCCGACAGCTTCTACAACAACTATTCGAAAGCAGCGAAGTTGAATTTCCACGGGGATGCAGGAGTAAGTGCCATCTATGCCGAACTATTTCCAGCTGAATCCCAAGCCGCACGGCGGACAGATGCCGCCTGAGCTTCTTAGGGAATCATCCTTTTTCCTTGTAAATGCACAGGATAGAACAGGATACAACTGAGCCTTACCCTGTTTTACTCAGCTGACTCGTTGAAAATGTGTGATTAGTGTTCGTGTCGCTCCCACTTTGAGGCGACACGAACATGAACCTTCGCATCATCCATTCCCCCCGTGATCTGGGGACGTCTGAGCTGGCAGTTCTGCTTCAGTCCAAAGGCTTGAGCGTCAAGCCTGCCAGCATCCGCCGTGCCCACTGCATCAAAGGCGAATACCTGGGTATCACCCCTCGCAAGCTCCCCAATGGCCGTTTGATCTGGCCGGGCGAAGCCGTGCGGCGCTTGCTCTCTGTCGAAGCACACGGGGGTGAAAAATGAAAAGGACCACCCCCTTCTCAACCTCGGTGGGCCCCGCTCTGCACGTTCCCGCGTTGGGCGCGGCGCCTGTCCCTGATGCGCTCCGCAACTTCGATGCTCTGCCCGACTCGGCCTATGTGCGTTTGCCGACCACGTCGGCTCTTTTCCAGATCTCACCAGCGACAACTTGGCGTTGGTCCAAGGCTGGGCGAATCCCTGCGCCGCGACGTTTCAGCGAGGGCGTGACAGCTTGGAACGTCGGCCAACTGCGTAAGGCGCTCCGCGGGGAGGCCTGGCAATGAGCATGTTTACGTTCCAGTCCGAAGATGACCGCATCCATGAGGTAGCTGTTGAATACGACGATAAACGCGGTGGTTGGTGGCTCGCCGGGCTCGGTTTCGATTTCTTCGCGCACGCATGCTTTGATTGCTTCGAAGCTAACGTGAAACGGGAAGGCAGTGATCTCGAGCTCAATATCAGGATCTCCCTGGCGGAATCCGGCACGAACGTCACTGAGGACGTGTTTGCATCCAAGTGCCTGAAAGAACTCGGGCGGTACTGGGATCTCTTCGGTGATCTGGAGGGCGACGCACCATGACCCTCTCCAGGTCCTTTGATCTGAACTCGATCCTCTCCCAGTTCCGTGCCGCTGCGGCCAGCCGAGGCCTGCTCCTGCCGGATCAAATCGACGCCACTGGCAAGCTGTACCGGTGCGAGCTGTCCGGAGGCCCAAAGGGCAAGAAGGACGGGGCCTATCTGCTGCACCTAGACGGCATTCCGGCTGGTGGCTTTCAGAACTTCAAGGATGGCCTTGAGTGGGAAAACTGGCGGGCCGACATCGGCCGCCAGCTCACGCCCGAAGAAGAGGCCGCCCACCGCACCCGCATGGAAGCCCAGCGGCCCGAACGGGAAGCCGAAGCCAAGGCCAAGCGCGACAAGGCCCGCCGGAAGGCAAACGGGATCTGGAACAGTGCCAAGCCGGCCCCGGACGATCATCCCTACCTGGTCCGCAAGGGCATCCCGTCCTATGGCCTGCGCGTCGGCACCTGGTCTAAGTGGTTGGAAGTCCGTCCGGATGAATGGGACGAGGTACGCATCCCCAACGCTCTGCTGGTGCCGATGCGCAGCCCGTCCGGCACGCTGCACAGCCTGCAGGCGATCTACGCCGACAAGGTGGACGGCCGGGACAAGGACTTCCTGCCGCACGGCGAGAAGCGCGGCAAGTTTCACCTGTACGGTGTGATCCTTCCTGATCAGCCCCTATGCATTGCCGAGGGCTGCGCCACCGCGGCCAGCCTGCACCAGGTAACCGGTTGGCCGGTTGCCGTGGCCTTCGACGCCGGTAGCCTGGAACCGGTTGCCCGCGCCCTGCAGGAGGCCTATCCGCAGGCCCGCTTCATCCTGTGTGCCGACGACGATGCCTTCGGCCACTGCCAGGCCTGCGAGGCGCCGGTTCGGGTAGCCCATGGCGACACCTGTCCGAGCTGCGGAAGGCCTCACAAATGCCGCAACGCGGGCCAGATCCGGGCGCATGAGGCTGCCCGTGCAGTCGGCGGCGTTGTCGCTCTCCCTGAGTTTGCCGACCCGAAAGGACGTTGGGCGGGCTACCAGGAAGCTGGCAAGGCTTCGACCGACTTCAACGACTTGGCAACCAGTACCCGCGAGGGTGAAGGCCCGGCCGCAGTGCGCCGCATCCTCCACGCGGCAGCGGCTGCGCTCCCAGCCCTACAGGGCGATGAAGTCCAGGTCGATGTGCCCACGCCGGCCACCGATGTGGAAAGCGCCACCAGCGCCCCGGAAACGGAGTCTGAGCCCCCTACGGACGAGACGTCCAAGCCCGCGAAGCGCGCCCGCACCAAAGGCAAGGGCAAAGCCGGCGCCATGCAGACGCCTGTACAAGGCGGCGAGCTGTTCGAACTGCGCGACGGCAACGAAGGCCACGGCGTCTATCGGCTGAAGGTGGAACGGCGTGGCGAGGGCTGGGAACAGGTCGAGCAGTTCGTCTGTGCCCCATTGGAGATCACCCACTTGGTACGCGATGCGAAGGGCGAAGGCTGGTGCCGGCTCGCCACCTTTCAGGACCACGACGGCCGGCGCCGCCGGGTTCTGGTCCCTGACGAGATGCTCGAAGGCGACGGCGCCGCACTCGCGCGGCTGCTGCGCGCCCATGGCTTGTTCATTGGCGACAACAAGGGCGGCCTCCTGAAGATGTACGTTAACCGGTCGAGGCCGGCACCGCGGGCACGCCTCACCGGGCGGATCGGGTGGCATGAGGATGTGTCGGAGCCCGGCCGCTGGTCGTTCGTCCTCGGCGGAGACCATGACCCGCTGTCAGCTTCGGGGGCCGAACTGTGGTTGCACCAGGCCAACGGCAGCGGGCATGCCCAGTTCAAGCATGCCGGCACGTTGGCTGACTGGCGCAACAACGTGGCCGCGCTGGCGGTGGGCAATTCCCGGCTGGCCTTCGCCCTCTCAACGGCCTTTGCCGGTGGCCTGTGTTGGCTGCATCCCAACGTGCCCGGCGGCTTCCACTGGGCCGGGGGTTCGTCCCTGGGCAAATCCGGCCTGCTCTATGCCGCGGCGAGCCTGTGCGGCCCGAAGGAGTACCGCAAGACCTGGCTGCAGACCGGTACTGCCGTCGAATGGCTGGCTGCCGGCCACTGCGATGCGCCGCTTCTCCTCGATGAACTCAAACAGGCGGGCAACCCCCGTGACGTGGCCCAGGCCGCCTACATGCTCACCAGCGGCCAGGGCAAGGGCCGCGGGCAGGCAGCCGGTGGCCTGCGGGAAACGGCGGCGTTCTCGCTGCTGTTCCAGTCGAACGGAGAGCTCGGCCTGACCCAGTTCCTCGAGGAGAATCAGGAGCGCGCCTACGCCGGCCAGGAGGTTCGGTTCTGTGAATTGCCCGCCGATGCCGAGGCCGGCTTCGGATGCTGGGAAACCCTGCACGGCCAGCCCGATGGTGCCCGCTTCTCGGAACACCTCCAGCGCAATGCGGCGCGGTACTACGGTACCGCATACCCCAAGTTTGTCGCGACGGTGATCGAACACCGAGCGGAGATGCCTGCCCAGTTCGAACAACTACGCGCCAACTTCGAGCAGCGCGCCCTTTCGGACAGAGCTGGAGGCCAAGCGATCCGTGCCGCAACCCGATTTGCCGCAGTGGCCTACGCCGGGGAGCTGGCCACCGAATGGGGCCTGACCGGATGGCCCAAAGGCGAAGCGGTGCTGGCCAGCATGCGCATGTTCAAGGACTGGCTGCGTGCCTTCGGCGGCGAAGAGAACCGTGAGCCGCGGAAGATGTTCGAGCAGGTACAAGTCTGGATACAGGCCCATGCCGGGGCTCGGCTGGAGGATCACCGACGCCCCAGCATCGTGGATACCCATGCTCCCCGGACAATGAACCGCGCCGGTTGGAAACGACCTACCAAGGAAACAGCCAGCCTCAATGAGCCGGATCACATCTTCGAGTATCTGGTGTATCCCGAGGTCTTCAAGCGCGAGCTGTGCAGCGGTTTCGACCCTCTCCAAGTGGCCAAGGAACTGAGCAAGCGTGGGGCTCTGAGAGTCTCTGTCGATGGTGGCAAGACACGCTTTCAGACCAAATTTCGCGAACCCGGTGCAGAGCGTGCAGGCTGGTTTTACCTGCTGACACCCCGCGTGCTGGAGGGCTTTGACGATGGGTGTTGACTGGTCCCTGATCGTGGATAAAGCCCTGGATGTGCATGCAGCCCACACCAACGGACCCAAGCTGTTCCCACAAAAGGTGGGAACAGCTTCTGGGGGAGTGGGAACAAAAACGGACGCCTATCCTATTGATTATAAAGAACTCGACATTGCGTGTTCCCACGTTCCCACTGTTCCCCTCGATTTTGAAGAGCTCAGGCTTGGGCAAACAGGAAATAGCAGAGCATCGTCATTTAAAGAGCCGGTTGGGGATGGGGTTGAAGGGCCTTCTGCGCCAGTACAGATCGAGGTCAAACAAGCATGTCGAACATGTGCCCATCTGCGCCGACCGGGCCTGTCCGAAGGCTACTGCAGTGCCCGCGACGATCTCCCCCTGGCCTACGGCCCGGGTCACCCCCTTCGACGCTGCCCCGATGACCGCGGGGCGCACTGCCCGGTGTTCGAGCGGGGGCCCCTGTAGGGAAAAAGTGCATAAGGGTACGGAGAGCCTCGATTTTGATGTAGGCAGCGCCTCCCGAAGTTACTGAAATCTTGACCAATGGCATGACGAGATGACGACCAAGCCAAACGATGCGGAAAACGGCCAGTTGCCCGGAGCACCGTCAACTTCACTGCTGCCCTTCGAGCCGGAAGACCTGGCACAGGGGCTCAGGGTCAGCCAGGCTGATTTTGCCCGGATGTGCAAAGTCAGCCGCCAGACCGTAAGCACCTGGGTGAAGAAGGGCAAGATCCGATCGGTCTTTCCGGATGGAACTATGGATCCACGCCAAGCTGCCCGCGAAGTCATCCGCAACACCGACCCTGCGCGATTGCGCGCCAAGGTATTCAAGGTGGCAACCGAAGATTCGGTGCAGCTCCGAAGGCGCGTAGTCGATCTTGAACGGCAACTGCGGGCCTCCCAAGAGCAGGCCACCTACCACGCCGAACGTCTGCATCGTTTTGTCGAGGTGCTGACCCAGGATCGGGCGAAATCCATTGTGAACGCAGGCCTCGAACGGTTTGCCGCGGAAATCAGCCTCAGCCTGGAGATAGCCACGTGGTATCTCAGTCGGTCCGATGTGGAGAGCCCTGGAATGACGGAAGACGAGTCGGCCGACAGTTCTGCTGGCCCCGGCCCCTTGTTTGATCACGATGAGCAGGCCGATGCGTAAAAAAGCCGTGGGAATACTGGGAACAGTGGGAACGCCTCCTGAGAAGTCAGGCACAGCACGGCTTCAGGAGCATTCATAGTGTTCCCACTATTACTTTTTAGAGTGGGAACAGTGGGAACAATAGGCCTCCATTGGAGGCAGTTCTATCTGCCCCTCTGGCATTCGGCTGACGTCTGCCTTTCGGGCTCGCAGTGATTGCGCGATGGCGTCTGAATCATGCCCCACCCGGTTTTTTGGTGGCGAGGGCCGGTGGTAATCGGTCATCTGGCAAGGGCCCTTCCGTTCCATATACTGGCTTCACAGCCTCCTCTCTAGATCGAGCAGCCATGCACTACACCACTGGATTCATCGAAGAACTTGGCGTCCGCTTGGGGACTGAAGCTACCGTGCGCCTCCTAGCCCTTCATGGAGGGAGCGCCATTCGCGTCCCTCCACAGGCCACCCTTGACCATCCACTTTGCCGGGTCCTGGGGGAAATCCCTTTTGACCGACTGGTGGACACCTGGCCGGACCACGTCATTGAAATCCCCAGTGCCGACGAAATCATTGACGGTTACCGACGTATTCGCTCCATTGCCCGCTTGGCTCGTGCCGGTATTTCTGCTGTAGAAATTGCTCGAATGCTCGCCATCAAACAGCGGCAAGTGATCAACCTCGCACATGAAGCGCTTACCCTGAAACTCTTGGACGCGGCACACCTTGATGCAATCAAGGGCGATCACCCGACCTAGACCCCTCGCTGTGCGCTGATCTGCGGCGTCACAAGCCGGTGCCAGCGCTCGTGGCAGCTACGGCAAAGGTATGACTGCGGCCACGCGGCAGCTTCCGCACCAAAAAGCGCCCATGGCGCCCAGTGATGCTCCTCCGCCCCTTCCTGCCCGCACACCTGGCAGGCAGGTCTCGACCGCGTCGGTCTGATCTCCCTGGGCTCCAGGCCGGCGGCCCGTACGGCCTTGGCACTCACGAAATGCTGGGTTCTGCTGCCACAGTGGGCGCACACGAAAAGGTAGGTAGTGTGCCCACCGCCATTGATGCACTTCCGAATTTCCCAGTCGGTCCAGTCGCATGTCTTGCAAGGGACATCGCGCCATTGAAGCTGATGCTGTGCCATAGCGTTTCCCCTCTCGAAAATAGATGCTTCCATTGAAGAGCAGGCAGCTGGATGCGGCCATGTGTGTTTTTCTCGCGGAATCGATGAGGCGCTGAAACGTAAGACTGGGCAGCGTTTCCCCGATGCAATCCATCCACAGGCGACGAACCATAGCAATTCATATCGTTTGGTCTTGTTCCATCACAAGTGATACAGACCATGCACGATCAATCGAACCCCTCGGGGGCACAGGCCCGAACGTCCTCTACCCTGCCGCCGCATATCGCGGCGCTGGGTGACAGCCTTCAAGATCTGCTGAGCCCCAAGGATCTGGCGGCACCTCCGTTCAACATCTCCACTGCGGCCTTCTACGCCTGGAAGCGGCAGAACCGTCTCGGCTTCGGGGATCTCGTCATCAAGCTCGGGCGGAGCAACCGCATTCGACGCCTCGATCTGCTGCTTTGGCTTGAAAGCCGGAAGGGAGTACGGGCATGAGCACGCAATACGAACTTCTGACCATGGATGAAGCCACGCATGCGGCGGTGAGGGACTACGTCCTGACCCTTGCTCGTGAATTGGCTGCCGGGCCCCATCCGTTCCGCATGGCCATTGGCCAAGTGATGGCCGGTGATCCGGATGCGTTTGTCCAGCTGATCGTGGCGACGGTCGAAGACATCGTCGGTTCGAAGACTGTTCCAGTCATCAAGGAGGTGGTCCGTGGCAATAGCCTATGATCAGACCGTCAAACTGACGATCTCCGCGCAAACCGAGGGCGACGAGAAAGTCCTGGCGCTCGCCCAACAGATTGAAGCCCTCGGCAAAGAAGGTGGCGAAGCCGCGCCGAAGTTTCTGGCGCTGGCCGATGAACTGAAGATCCTGGCCAGTCAGAAGGTCCGAATCGATGGGCTGGAAACCGCCATCTCCGGCGCCAAGCAGGCTTGGGGTGCCTTTCGCGAAGCCCGCCAGGAGGTGGAGACCCTGGATAAAGCCCTTGCCGATGCGAAGGGCGCCGGTGCGAGCCGGCAGGCAATTTCACTGCTTCAAGGTGAGCTGAAATCAGCCAACCGGGAACTGGCCTCCGCCGAGAAGGCGTGGACACGTCAGAAGGATGTGCTCGACTCCGCCCGCAGCTCGGCAGCGTCTGCTGGCGTCGATACCAAGAACCTCGCTGCCGAGCAGGCCCGCCTGACTTCGGCGCTCACCAGTGCCAGTCAGGCTGCAGCGGAACAGCAATCCGCCTTTGAGGCGCGCAAGGCCGCAATGGCCGCCCAGATGGCCGAGGAAGACCGTCTCGCCCAGATCGTCGAGATGAACAAAACCCGCCAAATGCTCGCCGCGCAAGAGTTGCTGGAGGTGGAGAAGCGGGCCTATGCGGAAGCACAGGCAGCCGCTGCCCGGGCGACAGCCCAGCGGGCGGAAGAGGCGGCAGCCGTGGAGGCCTACGCCAACCGGACGAAGAAGGCGTTGTCCGACGCCTTCTCCACGGCGGGCGTGCGCAGCACCGCAGCCATTGAAGCCGACATCCTGCAGGTCAATCAGGCCCTTCTGAAACTGGCCTCCAACGCCAAGGTGTCGGGCACCGATTTCGACCGTGCCTTTGCTGCAGGCCAAGCGCGGATCGAGGTGCTACGGGCCGAAATGGACTCCACGGGGGGCGCCTCCGCCCGCCTTTCCGCAACGACCAAGACGCTGTCCGGCGAGTTCGCCGGGCTGGTGGCGCAACTGGGCGGGGTCTATCTGGCCTTCCAGGCTGGCGGCCTGTTTGTGACAGCCAACGCCCAGGCCGAGAGCTTTGCCCGGACCATGACGCTGCTCACCGGCAACGTCGAGAAGGCCACGGCGGAAATGGAATATGTCCGAGCGGCGGCAAACCGGTTGGGCATCGACGTCAGCGAGGCATCCAAGTCCTATGCGCAGCTCACCGCCGCCACCAAGGGTACGGCCCTGGAAGGCGACGGCGCCCGCCGGGTCTTCGAAGCGGTTTCTGGTGCGATGGCGACCCTGGGCAAGAGCAGCGCTGAAACCAACGATGCCCTGCGCGCGGTCAATCAGATGGCCAGCAAGGGCACGGTCGCGATGGAGGAGCTGAAGGGACAGCTCGGTGAGCACCTGCCTGGTGCCATGAAGGCGGCAGCCAACGGCGCTGGCCTGACGGTGGCCGAGCTGACCAAGATGGTCGAGAGCGGAAGCGTGCTGGCCGAAGACCTGCTTCCGGCCTTGGCCAAAGGCCTGACCGACATGTACGGGGTCGGCAAGGCCAACAACGATACCTTTGTGGCGCAGTGGGCCCGCCTCAAGAATGCGATCACCGACACCATGCAGGTCATCGGTGATACCGGGCTATTCCGTGCGCTCGTCGTGGTGATCGAACAGGTGGGGATCGCCATTGGCGGGCTGACCGGCGCCTTTGTCCTGCTGGGGAAGACGTTCGGCATCACTGCCGGCGCCATTGCGACCTTCGATTGGAAGCACCCCATCGATTCCATTGCACGATGGAAGGAAGCAGTCAGCCAGGCTGCCGATGAGGTACAAGCCAAGCTCGACAAGCAGAAGAAGGCGGTTCAGGGCGCTGCCGACGCGCAGCAAGCAGCCGGTACTGCAGCCGAGGAGGCTGGAAAGAAGGCCGTGGCGTCATCCAGCAACTGGTTGCAGGTGGAGAACGCGTACACCCAGGTCGAGCAGGCCAGCAAGAAGCAGATCGACAATCTGAAGACCTTGAGTGAGGCCCGCGATGCGGAAGCCGCTTCCCTCAAGGCTTTCGCGGATACCTTCGGCACCCAGGTCGAGAAGCTCGACGCAGCCACGGCAGCGGCCAAAACCCATGAAGAAGCCTTGCGGGCGCTGGATGCGCAGGTTCGGGCGGACCTGGAGATTGCGAAATCCAAGTTGGCTGCGCTTGAGCAGGAGCGGGATTCCGACGGCAAACTGACGGAGTCCAAGGAAAAACTGCGGGAGACGCTGCAGAAGACCATCGAATCGAAGCAGGCCGAAGCCGACAAGACCACCCAAGCCACCGCAGCGGCTCATTCGGCCACGCTGCAGGCCGAGGCGGCGAACTCGGTGTATGCCGACCACGCCAAGCAGGTGTATGCCCTGCGCGACGCCTGGCAGGCGGCCGAAACTGAGTATCAACGCCTGTCGGCCCTCAACGCTCAGGGCGTCAATGTCTCAGCCGAGCTGAAGGCCGCCGACGAGGCCCGGGCGAAGGCCTTGCTGTTGTACCGGGATGCCCTGGCGGATGCGACCGCCGCCGCCGAGCGCCATGTCGCCGCGGAGAAGAGCGCGGCAGGCATCCAGCAATCGGCCCTGCAAAATGACCTGTACCGGGCCAACACGATTCTGGAGGTCGCCAAGCAACGGGGCAACGAGAAGGAAATCGCTCAGGCTCAGATCGCCGTCTGGCGCATCGAACTGGAAATCAGCGAAGCGCAGGCCGTGGCCGCTAAGAAGGAGGCGGAAGCCATGGAGATCGTCGCCAAGGCCAAGCGGGCAGAGCTGGAAGCCTCTGGCGGCCTGACCGAAGCCAAGAAGGCCGAACTGGATCTGATGGAAGCCAATGTGCGGGCCAAGCAGTTGGAAGCCGAGAAGTACGATCTGGTCGCGGACCGCATGCGCAAGCTCTCCTATGAGACCAATGAGCTGAAATCCAGCTTCGGCGATTTGTCTTCGTCCGCCGATCAGGCGGCCGCATCGGCCGATCGTGCGGCAGCCAGTTACGACGGGCTGGCGTCATCGATTCGTTCCGCCGGCCAAGCCAAGGATGGCTTCGTGCGGAATACCAACGGTGAGGTGGTCACAACCGGGCCCAACGTGCCCGCCCTTGCCGTCCGGAACACCCAGACCCCCGAACAGGCCCGGGTTTTCGAAGAGGTCTTCAACTACTACTACCAGAAGGCCTCACAGGACCCTTCGAACTACTCGTCGCTGCAGGGCTTGCAGTATGGCGCCATCGAGCAGCAGGCAGCGGCCGCCGCCGCGGCAGAGGCCCAGAGAAGGACGGCAGCAGCGGCCAGCAGCACTGCGGCAAGCAATCAGCCCGCAGTAAGTACCCCAACTCGCAGCACCAGTGCGCCAGTGATCATGAATGTGAATCTGGGGAGCATTGGAACCAGGACGCTTAAGCTCGATAGCTATGAGACCGCCAACGCTGTCGTCAGCGTTCTCCAGGAGTTGGCGAGGGTGTCGTGAACGCCTCATCGATCTGCAGTTTGTCGATGAGATGGAAGAAGGCTTCGGCCTCCGCGTCGGTTGGTACCTTGTCAGTGTTGATCATTGCCCGGGCGGTGGCACAGACAGCCATTCGATAGTCAGGGAGGCGATCAACGAGCTGTCGTACGGAGTACCGAAACTGACCGGAGGTCGGCTCCGGCATTTTTCTGACTTCACGCATGCACGCCGCCTCCAGTTCCGGAGTATCCATTCGATGCCCTGCCACTCGCTTGAAGAACAAGGCAAGCAAACGCTTTTCGGCCTCCCTGAATGCCCGATCGGCCTTCGCCACAAAGATGAGCGCCCGAAGTGCATGGAAGTGCTGATTCATGATCGAACGCACTTCGTTGGCGAACACATCCCGATCGTCTGGGCGCATGGCCTTCCTCCTTCGCTGGAACAGTTCGATTTTATGCCTCAAGAGTACATGCCAAACGATTCCGGAAATTTTGCTCTCGGGCTTGACGTTCGTGCACGACCGGGCAGATACTCCCACCATCACCTAAACAGTGGTGATCGGGCGTAGGAACCCGGAATTCACAAGGCCGATGAGGCCGCGTTCGTCGCGGCTTTTTCACGTCGGTTGCATGGTTGCGCCTGTCCAATGGCGGGCCGTGCGGGGCAGCCGTAAGGCTGGCCGGTTCCTTGTGTCCGGTATTCCTACCCCCGCACGGTTCCGCCGCCCCTGTAGGAAGGGGCTGCGGAGAAACAAACCGCACACAAGGAGCATCACCATGCATTTCAACCATGCAGGCACCACTGCGCCGGCGCACATCCCTACGCCGGCACTGACTCTCATTTGCACGCTCAGCTTCCTTGAAGCCAAGCTTCGTGACAGCTGGCAACTGGCCGAACAGGAAACCGACCAAGGCCGAGCCTTTTACCTGGGGCGTGTGAGCGCCTTCGAGTTGGCCCTCGACGAACTGCGGGAGGCCTGCAAATGAGCGCCCGAACCCGTTTTACCCTTTACCGCACCCTGCGCTATCTTGCCGGCCCGGCGATGGCGTTCCGCCTGACCTTTGTCAGGAGGGTCGGAAAATGATCAAAGTGCGCCCCAAGACGATCAGGAAATTTGAGGCGGTGACCAAGCTCAAGCCCCAATTCCTCGGTGAGCCGCCCATCTCCCTGAAGCGAAAAGCCCGCGGCAAGTGCGCGATCCGCAACCTGTCCTTCGTCGCAGGGCCTCGAACCGTGTCTGATGCGCCGTTCTGGAATGTTCCCCCTACTGGGGGCTACGTCGGCGGGTATGAGACGGGTGAAGCCATGGCGCTCGAGTTCCTCAAGGCGATGCGGGAAAACGAGGATGGGGTTGTCTATTTCTGGCTGACCGCCGTCGTTGGTGCCTTGATGGTTCGCTATGAACAGGAAGGCGGCGTCGCCATGGCAAGGCGTAAAGTCACCGAACAAAGTCCGCGGTTTAGTGCGTTACGGGGCCAATACGTCGGCTTCTTCAATCTGCTGTCCCGTTGGCTGTCTGCTTCGGCCAAGCATTTGGGCACTGACCTGGATGATCTGACCGAGAAGGAATTGCTGCTCCGCGCCAATGCAGGACTTGGCTTTGATAGCGCGGCTTACGAGGCATTCATGTATCAATGGGGAAACCACGATGAGTAATCCCCGAAGTGATCCCCTCGTTCCCGCCTGGCGCTGCTCCCCGGGCCGACGCCTGCCGGCCTACGCCCGCGACCTAGCCGACGCCCGTGCGCGGGATCTGGTGCCCAGCCAGCGCCAGGTGGTGGTCTTCCTCGACCACTGGCCGGCTGGGCCGGTCACCGGCCTGGGTCCGGCGATCTGCTGCCCGCCGGGCTTTCATCCGGCCCGCCTCGATTGGCGTTACCTGGCAGCCCTGTCGGTGCTGGTGGTGCCGCCACCGGCGCCGGACGGGGTGCGCCTGCGCCATCTGCTGGCCGAGCTGGTGTCGGCACGCCCCAAGCGGCTGATCCTGCTGCGGCCGGGCGGCACGCCGGCGGCAGAGTTCATCGTCAGCGAGGCCCACGGGCAGGAGGTGCAGCCATGAAGGCACCGCCACCCTATGAGCCGGCCCGCCTTGAAGAGCGGGCCGCCCTGGCCCCGGCGCTGGGCGATCCCCGCACCTGGCCGGTCGCCTCCTGGCCCGATCCCCTGCCGCTGCCGGAAGGCCTCGCGCCGGTCGCCCCGTTCGACTACGCGCTGTTGCCGGATCGGCTGCGGCCGTGGGTGCAGGACGTGGCCGACCGCATGCAGTGCCCGCCGGATTTCGTCGCCGTGCCGATGGTGGCCGCCGCCGGTAACCTGATTGGCCGGCGCTGTGCTATCCGTCCCCAGGCCCGCAGCGACTGGCAGGAGTTTCCCAACCTGTGGGGCTGCATCGTCGGGCGCCCCGGCATGATGAAGAGCCCGGCCATGATGGCAGCCCTGGCACCCATCGTGCGTCTCGAAGCCCGTGCGCTCGAGGAATGGACGCAGGCCCAGGGGCAATGGCGAGCCGAAGCCGAGATCGCCAAGGCTCGGGCCGAAGCCCGCAAGTCGGAAGCGACCCGCGCACTCCGCAAGGACCCGAATGCCCTGGTGGACGTGGCCAGCTTCCTCACACCCGATGCGGATGAAGCCCCGATCCTTCGCCGCTACACTGTGGCCAGCGCGACCGTGGAAGCCTTGGCCGAGAAGCTCATCGAGAACCCCCGCGGTTTGCTGGTGGTCCGCGACGAGCTGCCCGGCTGGCTCGCCGGCCTGGACCGGGAAGATGCCGCCGAGCTGCGTGCCTTCCTGATGACGGGCTGGAACGGCAAGGACGGCTGGACCTTCGACCGCATCGGCCGCGGCCATCGGCGTGTGCCGGCAGTGTGCCTGGGCGTAATCGGCGGTGCCCAGCCCGGCCCCCTCGGGGAATACCTGCGCGCCACGCTGCGTGGTGGGGCATCGGATGACGGCATGCTGGCCCGCTTCGGCCTGCTGGTGTGGCCGGAGACCGGTGGCACCTGGAAGAACGTGGACCGCTACCCGGATGGCCCTGCCAAAGACATGGCCTTCGCCGTGTTCGACGAGCTGGACGCCCTCGATGCCCTGGCCCGCGGGGCCGAACAGGAAGGTGAGGACGGCCTGCCCTTCCTGCGCTTCGATCCGGAAGCCCTGGAAGCCTTCACCGATTGGCGCACCGGCTTCGAAGCCGGCCTGCGCTCGGGCGAGCTATACCCCGCCCTGGAATCCCATCTGGCCAAGTACCGCAAGCTGGCCCCCGCCCTGGCCCTGACCTTCCACCTTGGGGACGGGCACAGCGGCCCGGTCGGCCTCGCCTCGACACTGCGGGCTCTGCATTGGGCCGTGTATCTGGAAACGCACGCCCGGCGGTGTTACGGGGTTGCCCAGGGCAGCGAGGCAGATACGGCCCGGCGGATTCTGGAGCGGATCAGGAAAGGGGATCTGGCGCGGGAAGGGTTCGGCACGCGGGACATTCAGCGGGCGTGCTGGTCGGGCCTGTCGGACCCCAAGCGCGTGGCGGAAGGGCTTGGGCTGCTGGTGGAACTGGGACACCTGGAGGAGTGGCAGGAGCCTTCACGTACCAAGCCGCGGGTGCTGTTTGTGGTCAATCCGAAGTCGGTGCCATCGGCTGCCGCTCGGCACTGAGGATGAAAATTTCGGCCCATGTGCGCCTGAGCCGCACTGACAAAACCGACAGATCCTAGATGTGTCAGTTTTGTCAGTGCCTGTCTGAGACGTATTGGGGAAAACGAACGACCCGTGCAGACCATGCACCGGTCGGTGCCTTGTTCTAATGCGGGAATCTCCCCACAGCCTGCTCCAACCCCTGTTCATGCGTAGTGACTCTCATTCGCAGGGGCAGGACTGAATCCATCAGGTAGTCACTCGATCAGTAGGGTTGTGGTGCAAATGAACGCCCATGTGCCTAACCGTGTAGGGTAGCCCGCTTGAGCTATGAACATGCGTAGTTTGGAATCTAAAAGGGGACTTACTGCAAGGACAATCCGACACGTTGAGCTGCTCAAAACTATCCGGGTCATCGATCTGCTCAACATGGTCACGCCAGTTCTTGAAGATAACTGCAGCCTTCGCCCCCTTGATGTAAACCAAAACACCACCGTGAGACTGTCCGTGCCCCCCAGTCGAATACCGATCACACAGCTGTCGCATCCCGCCCTCCAGAGTCGAAGGCCCTGAATCCAGCTTTGCTTCGCCCATCCAATGAAAATCGGGCTGCCGCCCTTCCACAAAAAAATCAACGTGGCCGTTCTTCATTGGATCGTGGTCTGCGTGGTACATCAACTGGTTGAGTGACTGAACCAAACCCATTGTGATGTCGTCTTCGGACTTGTCATGGAGAAAGTTCTTTGACAACTGCATTTCCGAAAGGAGGTTATCCAAGTCCTTGTAGAGGATAGTTACGAACTCCTCATAAGTCCTAGCAGTGCATCGCTCGATGAATCTTTCGATCCGCCAGTCCCCAGGAGCCATGGCTACGAAAGCACGCAGTTTGTCCTCATCCAGCACTCGTTATCCCCTGCATTCCGGCGCAAATCTTGCCGGAGTCGTCGGCTTGAAATACACCAGCACCCGATCTTCGAAATCACTCAGTAGCTCTCCGGTAACCGGATGTCCCAACACGTGACTCTTCCGTGCCTCGGCGATCTCGGAACTCGAGATAGGGTGGTATTCACCGTCCTCGTCCACGAATTCAAAATTCATCTCCAGTACTTGTGCATTAGCACCGCACAGGTACTGGACGGCCAACATCAAAGCCCTGTCGCTGTTTGGCTTCGTCGTATCTTTCAAGAGACTAAATGTCAGATGCAACCTGTCCGGGCGTGGCTGGCTACAGATAAACCTAATGATGGACCCGCACACGCGCGCGATTTCAGGCTCGGCTGGGCCGAACAATTCTTCGATTTCACGCATGATTGTGTCCATCCTGTTCATGGGGTTTCAGCTATGACAAGCAGCATTAGTTAGGCGTTGCTCTCGGACTGGGTCTCCGTTTGTGCGGGAAGACACGCGAGCAGTGTGTCAAGCACCTGATAATAGTCTTCCGCACAAGCACAATCCCAGACTCTGGCAAGGTCTAAATGGGGTTGCTGCACGCTAACGAGGCGAGAGTCACCCTCAAGTGACAGCGTTGGCGTTGCATACCCTCCTGGGGAGCTAAATACGGCAGTGACGCTCCATAACTGAAGGTTAGCAACCGCTCCCTCGCCTGCACGGTGATAATTATCATCCCGAACATCTTGCGTGCGGTGACGACCGCGGTTCGCGTTGATGTAGCCTCCTTCGTTTACATGGCCGAGGCGCTGCACAGACCAATCATCCCCCTGATAGAGCGGTCGCAGTGCCGGCCAGAGATTCAGCGGAAGTTGATCAAGCAGAACATCCACCCCCAGAACCTCCCGCGCACGCTGGTTGAACTTGGTGCGCAGCCCTTCCCGGAGACTAATGATCTCCCGCTCGGAAACGCCTTTGGCCAAATCGATCCGCATCTCCACCAAGCCACTGGCTGGCGTTACGGTGATGCTATCGAAGACTGGAGACACGAAATTCCGCCTCCCCACCAGTTCGACGAAGCCTTGATCTCTCAAAGCATCTGAAATGGACTCCGGAGGAAGTGTTTCCTCCTTCGAGGTCGTTCTCCTAGAGCCCAGGACAAGCGTTTTTCGATTGCCCAGATCGTGCACGTAGGTCGGGATACCCAGCCGAAGCCCTCTGAGCTCTTGGTCCGGGAGAGGCAGCGGATAGAGGGCCCGATAGGGGCTGTCCGGATCGACGAACTCCTCTAGTCGGTCGAAGAGTTGTCGCGCAACATCTCGATCGATGGCCCATAGCGTAACAGCCTTCTGGGCGTACAAGATGTTTTCGACATAGATGCCCTTGAGCTCATCAAGGGTGTCAGCAGCCAGCAGAGAATTGTTCAGCAGCCACTCCAGCTTGAGCTTCGTTCCAGGCCAGCCTTGGCCGATCACGTCCAAACTGTGCTGTCGAAAGGCATTTGCAAATATGGCGTATGTATTTCGAGTCTCAATGGCTTTCAGCAGCTCGTCCTTGTTCAACGCTTCCTTCCCCCCTCTGATTTCAAAAAGGCACGACACCGAACCGTCCGTAGAACCTCGCTTCCGAAACCATGACCTCACACTGAGGCAGCCTCATCTTGCATCCAGGATATACTCCGTAATCAGGGCTGCTGCCGTGGAAAGCTTGTCAATCTGGACTCTACGATGCGTGTGTATGCAGTTAAAGTAATCCTAGGAGCCAAGGTTGCAGGGCGCAATGACGCAAGTCACTTTCGGCTGGAGGGATCACAGCCTGAGTCCAGCTCGTCCTCCTAGGCATTGATCGAGGGCTGAGGGAGCCGGGGAAGCCTTCGGGCGTCGGCGCAAGCGAGATGACGACAAGATTCAGTCGCGCACTTGCATGGGGTGCAAGGTCATGTAGGCCCATGTCCCGCATCCTGGAGATGGGCGGTACTGGGATCGAACCAGTGAGTCCCTTTGAAGGAAACGCCCCCAGCAAGCTGCCGTCAATGTCCGGCTATCGCAATGACTTGTATATCTGTTTCGCTAGAGAACGGTTCGGTGCATCAAGGTGGTCGCTGGGCTATTGGTGCTGCGTTGTTCTCAGCCATGCCCGCTTGCCTCATGGTCCTGTGAGAACTCTCCCGACCGAGGGAATGCCTGGAGATCGTAGCACCACTGACACCTGGAATCCCAATCAGTGCTCCACTGCATTGGGATGCATGGAGCTACTAATTAATACATAAATTAGTAGCTTATTGCTACCTGAAGCGCTGGATCTGGCATACACTAACCGCTACTAAAACATACACAAATTAGTAGCCACATGAAGATTCCCCTCTCGCCTCCAGACCCGACAGGTTTCCTGGCGAAGCTTCAACCCAATAAGCTCGCTCGACTGATCGAACTGCAGGAGGCCACAACTTCAGGGCGCTATCTGCACTGGGATGAGCTTCGGCACCGGCAACCGCCAGAAGGCTTCTCCTCGGAAGAATGGTGGCTGTCGATCTGGTTGGCGCGAACTCCTCTCCTCAAGCTCCTGCCACTGCTGGACCGCCATGGACAGCCATTCAGGTTTGCCGTACCGGAGGCGGTGCAGATCCATTTGCACCACATCGACCGGGATGCCGCTGGTCAGATCCAGGCGCCAGCCAGCGCCCCAATCCATGAGAATCGTGAACGCTACCTGTTGCATTCACTGATCGAGGAAGCAATTACTTCCAGCCAGTTGGAAGGTGCTTCAACGACCCGGCGGGTAGCGGAAGCCATGCTGCTGGAAGGACGCCGCCCAAAGGACCGCAGCGAGGCGATGATCTTCAACAACTACACCGCGATGGAGCACATCCGGAGCCTGCGGGATCAGCCCATCACCCCGGAACGCATCTTGGAGCTTCACCGGATGCTGACCGCCGACACGCTAGACGACCCTTCCGATGCCGGGCGCCTGCGGCAAAGCGACGACGTGAAAGTGGTGGATAACCGGAGCGGCACGGTTCTGCACGATCCACCGCACTGGGCTGAACTTCCTTCACGCCTGGAGCGCCTGTGTGCCTTTGCAAATGCAGACGAAGGGAGTGCCCCTTTCGTGCATCCGGTCGTGAGAGCCATTCTGTTGCACTTCATGATTGGCTACGACCACCCTTTCGCGGATGGCAACGGGCGCACCGCTCGTGCGCTGTTTTACTGGGCAATGGCCCGGAGTGGCTACTGGCTGATGGAGTTTCTCTCCATCTCCCAGTTTCTACGCCAGGCGCCGGCCCAGTACGTCACCGCCTACCTGCACACGGAAACCGATGGAGGAGACACAACCTACTTCATTCTCCATCAGCTCGGCACGATCCGTAAGTCCATCGAAGCGCTGTACGCCTACCTTGCCCGCAAGACCAACGAACAGAAAGATGCCCAGCGCCTGCTGGCTGGCTCACCGGCGCTTCGTGGACGACTCAACCACCGGCAGATCACTCTCCTCACCCACGCTCTTCGCAATCCAGGCGAGGCGTATCGAGTCAGTGCACATCAGCAGTTTCACAGCGTGGTTTATCAAACGGCCCGAACCGACCTGCTTGAGCTGGAGGCCTTAGGCTTCCTCGACAAGTTCAAGCAAGGGCAATCCTTTGTCTTCTACGCCCCGGAGGATCTGAAAGAGCGCATTGAGCGTGCGGCGAAAAGATGAGGACGGGCTAAGTTACATTCTTCGAGCAACGCCGGGCCTGTCCTGGCGTTTTGTTTTCTGGAGCTGGTACGAACTTTCGCGCAAGTTCAAAAGGCTTCAGTCGGGAGAGAATCTTTGTAGATTCGCAGGACGAGTAGATGCTGAATTTTGCTGTCACCTCACAGACGTGACGGTATTTTTGTCGGTATATTTCTTTTTTTGTTTTTTTAAAACTATATAAATCAGTAGTTAAGATTTTAAATTAAATTCCTGTCGGGGGACCAGACGACTGGTTCAGGCAGTCTCAAGCAGCATCAGAAACACACGAAAAGGCCCGCGGTTGCGGGCTTTTTTGTTTTTGAGGCGGCGCCTGCCACATTCTCGCCGTCAGTTTCGCGCGTAGGAGAGATGAAATTCTTCGATGCCGTCGAAATGCCGCAACTCCGCAGACAAAGTGGCAATCGACACCGCTGATTCCTTGTTGAGGGCGACTGCCACGTAACGCCACTCTTCGCAGTCATTGGAGCGGTGGATCTGGATGGACCCCGTAGCAACTTCATAGCCCCGCGCACGGGCGATTGATGACAGTACCGCCTCATTGGGATGGAAGCCCGCGCGGAAGCGCAGCACGATTGAGACCGCGTGGCGGGAAGGTAACCATTTCTCCAGCCGCGAAGCCCACATCATCAACGCAGCGGAAAGCAGCGTCAGCAGGATTGCCGCCGAATAGAAACCGATGCCCACCAGCACACCGATCGCCGACGAGGACCAGATCGACGCCGCGGTGGTCAGGCCGCTGATGTTGAGGCCCTCCTTCATGATCACGCCCGCCCCCAGGAAGCCGACGCCTGATACGATGCCCTGGATGACCCGCGTGGGGTCGGGTGGTGCATGTCCGATCAACTCCGCCAGCGCATTCCCGCCGTACCACGATCCCGGATAGCCGACGATCACAGTAAGCGCACAGGACGCCATGCAGACCAGCCCGTAGGTCCGCATCCCTGCGGCCCGGCCATGGTAACTGCGCTCGTAGCCCACCACCAGACCGAGCAGCAGCGCCCCAAGCAGATTGGCGAAAACGATGAGATTGACCGCGATCTCTTGTGCCGACCAGTAATGCGCAAACAGTTCGGCCACGGTCGGCGACGCGACGTTCATGCCCGCTCGGACGTGAGCAGATGCCCTAGTTTGCGGCGCTTTGTGGACAGGTAGCGCTGGTTCCAGCAGGTATTGCCGACCTCCAGCGGAACACGCTCGACAACCTCAATGCCAACGTCGATCAGGGCGGCAACCTTACGCGGATTGTTGGTCATCAGGCGCAGTGCCCCGACACCGAGATGTGCCAGCATGGGCTTGCACAACTCGTAGCTGCGCATGTCGGCCGGAAATCCGAGGGCGGTGTTGGCCTCGACGGTATCCGCGCCGCCATCCTGGAGTTGGTATGCGCGGATCTTGTTGATCAGACCGATGCCGCGTCCCTCCTGGCGGAGATACATGAGCACGCCCCTGCCCGCCTTGGCGATCCGCCGCAGCGCTTCTTCCAGTTGGGCGCCGCAATCGCAGCGCTGGCTGAACAGCGCATCGCCAGTCAGGCATTCCGAATGGACGCGGGCCAGCACCGGCTCGCCGTTGGCAATGTCGCCCAGGGTCAGGGCAACGTGCTCCTTGTCGGTGCGTTCATCGACGAAGCCGTGGAGTTGGAACTTGGCCCACTGCGTGGGTAATTCGCAGGAGCCGACATACGACAGTTGGGGGGCTATTTCACTCATTCTGGGACGGATCTTGAAACACAAAGGTTGAATCGGCGTGCCGATACCTGCACTGTAACCCCACTCGACGATTTGAAACAGAAGTGTGACGGCAAACCACTTTTGCCGGTCGCACAACAATGAGTGGCAAATCCGGCCGCGCGGCGCGCCAAACATTACAAAAAAGTAATCCCGGAGACAGCTTCCCGTCGGCGTTACCTAGTCACAATGGGTCATCCTTTTCCAGTGAAAACCATTTGTCCAGACGACTGACTCCTTCGCCAGCCAGCCTGCGACAGCCTTGACCCAGGAACGACATTTCATGAAGACCGTGCTCTCGATGACTCTGGCAGCCCTAGTCGCAGCAACAACCATGCCGACGTTCGCGGCCAATGAAAAGCCTCAAACGGCCGATGCGCACCATCACGGCGGACAGGCCGCGGCGCCGGCTGCGCTAACGGAAGGCCTTGTGAAGAAAGTGGACAAGACAGCCGGACGCGTAACCCTGTCCCACGGCCCGCTGCCAAACGGCATGCCGGCGATGACGATGATGTTCCGCGTAAAGGATCCCGCTTGGCTTGACCAGCTCAAGGCCGGCGACCAGATCCTCTTCGCGGCGGAACAAGTAAATGGCGTGATGACCGTCGTCGAGTTGAAGCGCAAGTGAGCACGCAATCCGGCATCGCCAGATTGCGAGGCGCGCCGGACCTGGTCCCAAGGATTTTCCGGGAGCAAACAATGAGAACGCGAATACCATCTCGCGCCAAGAGGCTTCTTGTCGTGCTGCTATGTGCCATCGGTGTGAGCGCGCAGGCGCAGGAAGCGCTTATCGGCGGCGATGTGGAGTCCCTGCTCGCCTACGCCCGCGAGCGCAATCCAGACTACGCGGCCATGCGCCTGGAGGCCGACGCCGCGGCCGAGCGGGTGACTCCGGCTGGCGCCCTGCCCGACCCGAAGCTGCGCACCGAGCTGCGCGACATCACCCGCATGGGCGACCAGAATCCGGCCCTGCTGCCAGCCCAGGTCGGCAGCACACGCTACCTGCTGATGCAGGATGTGCCCTGGCTGGGCAAACGGGATCTCAAGCGGGAGATCGCCGAGCTCGACGCCCGCAGCGCCAGCGGCCGGGCCAGCGGCACCTGGGCCGAGTTGTCCGCCCGCATCAAGACTGCCTACTCCCAGCTCCAGTACGTCTCCCGCAATGAGCAGCTGACCCGCGAGATCCTCGACCTGATGGTGCGCCTCGAGAAGATCGCCCAGGTGCGTTACGCCGGCGGTCTGGCCGCCCAGCAGGACGTGATCCGCGCCCAAGTCGAACAGACCAGCATGAAGAGCGAGCTGATCGCACTGCAGAACGAACACCGGCAACTGCAGGCACGGCTCAACACACTGCTGGCCCGGCCCAGCACCGCGGCGCTGGCGCAGCCCCAACGTCTGCGCCCACTGCCAGCCGCCGCCAGGCTCGATCCAGCCACGCTCGAAGAACGTGTGCGGGCGCGCAACCCGCAGATCTTCGCCGACGAGGCGCGCATTCTGGCCGCCGAGAAGAGCCGCGAACTCACCTACAAGAACCGCTACCCGGACTTCACGCTGGGCATCTCGCCGATCCAGTACCAGGGCGCCGTTCGGGAATGGGAGTTCATGGTCGAGCTGAACCTGCCGCTGCAGCAAGGCGCACGCCGCGCTCAGGAGCGGGAGTCGGAGGCCATGTTGTCCGCCGCCCGTGCCCGCCGCGACGCAACCGCCAATCAGGTGCTCGGCGAGCTCGCAGAAAATCTCTCTGGGCTTGAGTCCGCCCGCCAGACCGAAACGCTGACCACCACCAGCCTGCTGCCGCAAGCGGAGCTCAGCTTCAAGGCCGCCCTCGCCGGCTACGAAAACGGCAAAGTGGATTTCGCCACATTGCTCGACGCTCAGCGACAGATCAAGCAGGCCCGCCAGAGCAGCATCAAGGCCCAGGCCGAAGCACAGCTGCGCCTTGCAGAAATCGAACGCATTCTCGGAGAAGACCTATGAAAGCAGGCGCAGGCATTGCCGTCGGCCTCGCCGTCGCCCTCGCTGCCGGTGGCGGCTATTGGTTCGGGCAACGCCCCTCGGCCGGCCCGCAGCAGACGAGCAGTCCGGTCGCTGCGGTGCCGACGGACGGCGCGAAGAAGGAACGCAAGCTGCTGTACTACCGCAATCCGATGGGTCTGCCGGACACGTCGCCGACACCCAAGAAGGACCCGATGGGGATGGACTACATCCCGGTCTATGAAGGCGAAGCGGACAACGAGCCAGCCACCGCCGGGACGGTAAAGATCAGCACCGACAAGGTCCAGAAACTCGGCGTGCGTACCGAAGCCGCCGAACTGCGCAGCCTCGACCGCACGGTGCGTGCTGCGGGCCGGGTCGAGATCGACGAGCGGCGCAGCTTCGCGATCTCGCCCAAGTTCGAGGGCTACGTCGAGCGTCTGCACGTGAATGTCACCGGCCAGCCGGTCGCCAAGGGCCAACCCTTGTTCGAGGTCTATAGCCCGGAGCTGGTTTCTGCCCAGCGTGAATACGCCATCGCCGCCCAGGGCGTCGAAGCGCTCAAGGATGCAGGCAGCGAGGCCCAGAGCGGCATGAGGCAGCTTGCCGAATCTAGTCTGCTGCGCCTGCGTAACTGGGACATCTCGGAAGAGCAGATCCGCGCCCTCGCCAAGTCGGGCGCCACCAAGCGCACGCTCACCTTCCGCTCGCCAGTGGCTGGCATCGTCACGGAGAAGAAGGCCCTGCAAGGCATGCGCTTCATGCCGGGCGAGGCCTTGTATCAGGTCGCCGATCTGTCGTCCGTATGGGTGGTCGCCGACGTGTTCGAGCAGGACATCGGGCTGATTCGCAACGGCAGCCCGGCCAAGGTACGCATCAACGCCTATCCGGACAAGGTCTTCGAGGGCAAGGTGAGCTATGTTTATCCGACCCTCAATGCTGAGACGCGGACCGTGCCCGTCCGCGTGGAACTCCCCAATCCCGGCCTGCAACTGAAGCCGGCGATGTTCGCGCAGCTGGAGCTGCCGGTCGGCGGACGGCAGCAGGTCGTGACCGTGCCGAACTCGGCGGTCATTGACAGCGGCACGCGCCAGATCGTCCTCGTCGCCCACGGTGAAGGCCGTTTCGAGCCGCGGGAGGTGAAGCTGGGCAGCCGCAGCGAAAACCACATAGAGGTCCTGCAAGGCATCAAGGCCGGCGAACAGGTCGTCGTCGCCGCCAACTTCCTGATCGACGCGGAGAGCAATCTCAAGGCCGCGCTGGACGGCTTCGGCCATGCCGACCACAACGCCAAGCCTGCAGCCGCACCCGTCGGCCATCGCACAGAAGGTACGGTAGAGGGGCTAGACCCGAAGGAGAACACCGTCACCCTCAGCCACGATCCGGTGCCCAGCCTCAAGTGGCCGGCGATGACCATGGACTTCAAGCTGGCCAATCCCGCTCTGCAGCAAAGCCTCAAGCCCGGTGCTCGGGTCAACTTCGAGTTCGTCGAACGCCAGCCGGGGGAATGGGTGATCACGACGGTCAAGCCGGTCGATACCGCCCCCGCAGCCAAGGCCCACGCCGGACACTGACAAGACGCTCCCCATGCTCGCCAAGCTCATCGACTGGTCGGGGCGCAATCGCTTCCTGATCCTGCTCGCCACGCTGTTCGTCGCCCTCGCCGGCGTCTTCGCGGTGCTGCGCACGCCCATTGATGCCCTGCCCGACCTCTCCGACGTGCAGGTCATCGTTTACACCGAATACCCCGGCCAGGCGCCGCAGGTGGTCGAGGACCAGGTCACCTACCCGCTCACCACGGCCATGCTGTCGGTGCCCAAGTCAAAGGTGGTGCGAGGCTTCTCCTTCTTTGGCGCCTCCTTCGTCTATGTGATCTTTGAGGACAGCACCGACATCTACTGGGCCCGCTCGCGGGTCCTCGAATACCTCAACTTTGCCGCCGGGCGCATGCCCAAGGGCGTGACGCCGCAGATCGGGCCGGACGCCACGGGTGTCGGCTGGGTCTATCAATACGCGCTGATCGCCAAGGAGAAAACGCTGGCCGAGCTGCGCACGATCCAGGACTGGTATCTGCGCTATCAGCTGGCCAAGGCCCACGGCGTCGCCGAGGTGGCCTCCATCGGCGGTTTCGTGCAGACCTACCAGGTCACCGTCGATCCAGTGAAGCTGCGCGCCTACGGCATTCCGCTGATGAAGGTGGCCCAGGTGATCCGCGACTCCAACCGGGACGTGGGCGGCCGCGTGGTGGAGATGGCCGAGACCGAGTACATGGTGCGCGGCAAAGGCTATCTGCGCGGCAAGGACGACATCGGGGCACTGGTCGTCAAGGCCGAAGGCGGGACGCCGGTGCTGGTGCGTGACATCGCCCGCGTCGAACTGGCGCCGGACGAACGCCGCGGCCTCACCGAACTCAACGGTGACGGCGAGGTGGTGGCCGGCATCGCGATGGCCCGTTACGGCCAGAACGCGCTGGAAGTGATCCACAACTTGAAGGACAAGATCGCCGAGATCGGCCCCGGCCTGCCGGAGGGCGTGTCGGTACAGACCGTCTATGACCGCTCCGAGCTGATCCACCGCGCCATTGAAACCCTGAAGAGCACGCTGATCGAGGAGTCGCTCATCGTGGCACTGGTCTGCGTGGTCTTCCTGCTCCATGTGCGCAGCGCGCTGGTGGCGATCCTGATGCTGCCAGTAGGCGTGCTGATGGCCTTCATCGCGATGCGCCTGCTGGGCATGAACTCCAATCTAATGAGCCTCGGCGGCATCGCCATTGCGATCGGCGCGATGATCGACGCCGCCATCGTGATGATCGAGAACGCCCACAAGCACCTGGAGCGCCTGCCCGAGGGACACACCACCGCCGAGCGCTTCGAGGCCATGCTGGCGGCCTGCAAGGAGGTCGGCCCGGCGCTGTTCTTCTCGCTGCTGATCATCACCGTCTCCTTCCTGCCGGTGTTCACGCTGGAAGGCCAGGAAGGTCGCCTGTTCTCGCCGCTGGCCTACACCAAGACCTTCTCGATGGCGGCGGCTGCGATGCTGTCGGTGACACTGGTGCCGGTGCTGATGCTGCTGTTCATCCGCGGCAAGATCATGCCGGAGGCCAAGAACCCGGTGAACCGGACGCTGATCTGGCTGTACCGGCCGATCATCGCCGCCGTGATGCGCTGGAAGAAGCTGACCATCGCGCTGGCCGTGCTCACCCTGGTCGTGTCGGTCTATCCGGCGTCACGCCTGGGTTCCGAGTTCATGCCGACGCTGAACGAAGGCACCCTCCTCTACATGCCCACGTCCCTGCCGGGCATGTCGATGACCAAGGCCGCCGAGCTGATGCAGACCCAGGACAAGATCATCAAGAGTTTCCCCGAGGTGGAGTCCGTGTTCGGCAAGGCCGGCCGCGCCAACACCGCCACCGACCCGGCTCCGCCGGAAATGTTCGAGACCGTCATCAACCTCAAGCCCCAGTCCGAATGGCGGCCGGGCATGACCACCGACAAACTGATCGCCGAGCTCGACCAAGCCCTGCAATTCCCCGGCGTCGCCAATGCCTGGACGATGCCGATCAAGGCGCGCACCGACATGCTGTCCACGGGCATCCGCACGCCGATCGGCATCAAGGTCTTCGGCAAGGAGCTGGACGAGATGGAGAAGCTGGCCAAGCAGATCGAGGCCGTCGTGAAGACCGTGCCCGGCACCACCAGCGCCTTCGCCGAGCGCATCACTGGCGGCTTCTACCTGGACATCGAGCCGGACCGGGAACAGTTGGCCCGCTACGGCCTCGCCGTCGGCGACCTGCAGGACGTCATCGCCAGTGCGCTTGGTGGCGAGATGGTCACCACCACCGTCGAGGGCCGCGAGCGCTTTGGCGTGACGGTACGCTACCCCCGCGAGCTCCGCTCCGATCCCCAGCAGATCGCCAGCCAGGTTTTGGTGCCCGCGATGGGCGGCGCGATGGTACCGCTGGGCCAAGTTGCCCGCGTCGGCATCGCCAAGGGTACGCCGGGCATCCGCACCGAGAATGCGCTGCTGTCCGCTTACATCTACGTGGACATCCGCGACCGGGACATCGGTGGCTATGTGGCCGACGCGAAGAAGGCCGTCACCGATCAGGTCAAGTTTCCGCCGGGCTACTACGTGAGCTGGAGCGGGCAGTTCGAGTACATGGAGCGGGCCATCGAGAAGATGAAGATCGTCATCCCGATCACGCTGCTGACCATCTTCGTGCTGCTCTACCTCAACTTCCGACGCATCACCGAAACGCTGATCGTCATGCTGTCGGTACCCTTCGCGCTGGTCGGCGGCATATGGCTGATGTGGCTGCTCGGCTACAACCTGTCCGTCGCAGTGGCAGTCGGCTTCATCGCGCTGGCCGGCGTCGCGGCAGAAACCGGCGTGGTGATGCTCATCTACCTGGACCACGCCTGGGAAGCCCTGAAGGCGCGCTGCCGTGCCGACGGCCGGGTGCCCAACGTGGGCGACCTGTACGAAGCGGTGATGGAAGGCGCCGTTGAACGCGTGCGCCCGAAGATGATGACGGTCGTCGCAATCATGGCCGGCCTGCTGCCGATCATGTGGAGCACCGGCACCGGCTCGGAGGTGATGAGCCGCATCGCCGCACCGATGGTCGGCGGGATGCTCTCCTCCACAGTGCTGACCCTTGCAGTGATCCCGGCGATCTACGCGCTGGTCAAGCAATGGCGGCTAGTACGGGGGCTGGAGAACTGAAGACCAGCCCGCGGCCGTCACGCTTCGGGCCGCTGCCGTAAATACCGCGAGAAACAAAAGCAGCAAAAAGCAAAAGACCTTGAGCGACGGCAAGCCGCTCAAGGTCTTTCTTATCGATCCGAAAGCCTGCATCAACCCAATGGGTCGATGCAGGAAACAGATAAGCCGATTAGTGCTTCACCACACCACCGTTGTCCGGGGTTTCCGCCGGAGCGGCAACGGCCACCTCGGCAGCCGGCACATCCGGCAGCGGCTCTGGCTTGCGCTCCAGCGCATGCTCGAGCACCTGGTCGATCCACTTGACCGGGATGATTTCCAGCTCGTTCTTGACGTTGTCCGGAATGTCGGTCAAATCCTTGACGTTCTCCTCAGGGATCAGCGCGGTACGGATACCACCACGGACAGCAGCCAGCAGCTTCTCTTTCAGGCCACCGATAGGCAGCACTTCACCACGCAGGGTGATTTCGCCAGTCATCGCCACATCGCAGCGCACCGGAATACCGGTCAGCACGGACACCAGGCCGGTGCTGATTGCGATGCCGGCCGACGGACCGTCCTTGGGAATCGCGCCTTCCGGCAAGTGAATGTGGATGTCGGACTTCTGGTAGAAGTCCTCCTGGATGCCCAGCGACTTGGAGCGCCGACGTACCACTGACAGTGCCGCCTGGATGGACTCCTGCATGACCTCGCCGAGCTTGCCGGTGGTCATGATCTTGCCCTTGCCCGGCAGTGCCACAGCTTCAACGGTCAGCAGTTCGCCACCCACTTCGGTCCAGGCGAGACCGGTAACCTGGCCAACCTGGTTTTCCTTCTCCGCAACGCCGTAGGAGTACTTGCGTACCCCCAGGTACTTGTCGAGGGTCTTGGCATTGACGACCACCTTGGCCTTGCGCTTGCCGAGCACCAGCGCCTTCACCACCTTGCGGCAGACCTTGGACACTTCGCGCTCCAGACCACGCACACCCGCCTCGCGGGTATAGAAGCGGACGATGTCGCGGATCGCGTCTTCGGTAACCGACAGTTCCTCACGCTTGATCCCGTTGTTCTTCATCTGCTTCGGAACAAGGTAGCGCTGGGCGATGTTCACCTTCTCGTCCTCGGTGTAGCCGGACAGGCGGATCACCTCCATCCGGTCGAGCAGCGGCGCCGGAATGTTGAGGGTGTTGGCGGTAGCCACGAACATCACGTCCGACAGGTCGTATTCCACTTCAATGTAGTGGTCAACGAAGGTCGAGTTCTGTTCCGGATCGAGCACCTCCAGCAGTGCCGAGGACGGATCGCCACGGAAATCCTGGCCCATCTTGTCCACTTCGTCGAGCAGGAACAGCGGGTTGCGCACCGCAACCTTGGACATGTTCTGCAGGATCTTGCCCGGCATCGAGCCGATGTAGGTACGACGGTGACCGCGGATCTCGGCCTCGTCACGGACGCCGCCGAGGCTCATGCGCACGAACTTGCGGTTGGTGGCACGGGCCACCGACTGGCCGAGAGAGGTCTTGCCGACACCCGGGGGGCCGACGAGGCACAGGATTGGCGCCTTCAGCTTGTCAACACGCTGCTGCACGGCAAGATATTCAAGGATGCGTTCCTTGACCTTCTCGAGGCCGTAGTGCTCTGTGTCCAGCACCTTCTCAGCCTCGGCCAGATCCTTGCTGATGCGCGACTTCTTCTTCCACGGCAGGCCGACGAGGGTCTCGATGTAGTTACGGACCACGGTCGCCTCGGCCGACATCGGCGACATCAGGCGCAGCTTCTTGAGCTCGGCCTGGGCCTTGGCAGTGGCTTCCTTGGTCATGCCGGAAGCCTTGATCTTCTTCTCCATCTCCTCGAGATCGGCGCCGTCCTCGCCCTCGCCGAGCTCCTTCTGGATGGCCTTGACCTGCTCGTTGAGGTAGTACTCGCGCTGGCTCTTCTCCATCTGGCGCTTGACGCGGCCACGGATGCGCTTTTCGACCTGGAGGATGTCCAGCTCGGTCTCGAGCTGGTTGAGGAGACGTTCAAGACGCTGACCGGCATCGAACATCTCGAGGATTTCCTGCTTCTGCTCGAGCTTCAGCGGCAGATGCGCGGCGATGGTGTCGGCGAGCCGACCCGGCTCCTCGATACCCGACAGGGAGCTGAGGATTTCCGGCGGAATCTTCTTGTTGAGCTTAACGTACTGATCGAACTGGCTGATGATGGCCCGGCGCATTGCCTCGACCTCGTTGTTCGGCACATCGGCCAGCGGCATCGGCTGGGCCTTGGCGACGAACAGGGTTCGCAGGTCTTCGACGGACACCACGCGGGCACGCTGCACACCTTCCACCAGCACCTTCACGGTGCCATCGGGCAGCTTGAGCATCTGCAGGATGTTGGCGATACAACCGAGATCGTAGAGGTCTTCCGCCGACGGCTCGTCCTTCGCAGCGGACTTCTGAGCCACCAGCAGGATGCTCTTGCCGGCCTCCATGGCGTTCTCGAGCGCCTTGATGGATTTGGGGCGCCCCACGAACAGCGGGATCACCATGTGGGGAAACACCACTACGTCGCGCAGCGGCAGCAGCGGGAGTTCGATCTGTTCTTCGGGGAGGTCAAGCGTGCTCGACATGATTATTCCTTTAAAGGCACTAAGGCCCCATATGGGGCCCTAGCGACATCAATTCAAGCAGTCCTGCGAAAAACTTCTGCTTGATGTCAGTTGGAGCCGGAGACCTTGGGTTGATCGGCGTAGATCAGGATCGGTTTGGCGCTGCCATCGATCATGCCTTCATCGATCACGACCTTGGAAACATTTTCCATGGAAGGCAGTTCATACATCGTATCCAACAGCGTGCCCTCGAGAATCGAGCGCAGGCCGCGGGCACCCGTCTTGCGTTTCAGCGCCTTGCGGGCAATCGCCTGCAGGGCCGCCGGACGCACTTCGAGTTCGACGCCTTCCATCGAGAAGAGTTTCTGATACTGCTTGATCAGCGCGTTCTTCGGTTCTATGAGAATCTGGATCAGTGCTTCTTCGTCCAATTCCTGCAGTGTCGCGACCACAGGCAGACGGCCGATCAGTTCGGGGATGAGGCCGAACTTGATCAGGTCACCCGGTTCCACTTCACGCAGGGATTCGGACAGATCCTTGTTCTCACGGCTCTTCACTTCCGCGCCGAAGCCGATGCCGACCTTCTCGGTACGGTTGCGGATCACCTTGTCGAGGCCATCGAAGGCGCCGCCACAGACGAACAGGATGTTGGTGGTATCCACCTGCACGAAATCCTGGTTCGGGTGCTTGCGACCGCCCTGCGGCGGAACCGACGCGATGGTGCCTTCGATGAGCTTCAGCAGGGCCTGCTGCACGCCCTCGCCGGACACATCGCGGGTGATCGACGGGTTGTCGGACTTGCGGGAGATCTTGTCGATCTCGTCGATATAGACGATGCCCTGCTGGGCCTTGTCCACCTCGTAATCGCACTTCTGCAGCAGCTTCTGGATGATGTTCTCGACGTCCTCACCGACATAGCCTGCCTCGGTAAGGGTCGTCGCATCCGCCATCACGAAGGGCACATTGAGAAGGCGTGCCAGGGTCTGGGCGAGCAGCGTCTTGCCGGAACCCGTCGGGCCGACCAGCAGGATGTTGCTCTTCGACAGCTCGACCTCATCGTGGGTCTTCGACAGATGACGCAGCCGCTTGTAGTGGTTGTACACCGCCACCGAGAGGATGCGCTTTGCCGAAGCCTGGCCGATCACATACTGGTCGAGGATCGCACTGATCTCCTTCGGGGAAGGCAGCTCGCCCTTGACACCCTTGGCACCACCGGTGTCTGCAGTAATCTCATCGCGAATGATGTCGTTGCAGAGCTCGATGCACTCATCGCAGATGAACACGGACGGACCCGCGATCAACTTGCGGACCTCGTGTTGGCTCTTGCCGCAGAACGAGCAATACAAGAGCTTTTCACCGCTTGTTTTCTTGTCCGCCATTACTGCCCTTTCTCTCTGTACTTGAAGCTAGAAGACCATCAAACCACGTCGTTGCGGCTGGTCAGGACCTTGTCCACCAGGCCGTAGCGGACGGCTTCTTCCGAAGACATGAAGTTGTCCCGATCGGTATCACGCTCGATCTGCTCGACGGACTGGCCGGTGTGCTTGGCCAGCATGTCGTTCAGCTTGGCGCGCAGGGACAGGATCTCGCGGGCATGGATCTCGATATCCGAGGCCTGCCCCTGGAAACCGCCCAGCGGCTGGTGAATCATAATCCGCGAGTTGGGCAGCGAAAAACGCTTGCCCTTCTCGCCGGCCGCCAGCAGGAAGGCGCCCATGCTTGCAGCCTGCCCGATGCACAGCGTGCTGACATTGGGTTTGATGAACTGCATGGTGTCGTAGATCGCCATCCCTGCGGTGACCGAACCGCCGGGGGAGTTGATGTAGAAAAAGATGTCCTTGTCCGGATTTTCCGACTCAAGGAACAGCAGCTGGGCAACGATCAGATTGGCCGTTACATCATTGACCGGACCAACCAGGAACACCACCCGCTCCTTGAGAAGACGCGAGTAGATGTCGTACGAGCGCTCGCCGCGACCGCTCTGTTCGACAACCATCGGAATCAGGCCGAGGCCGACCGGATCCCAGTCAGTACGAGAATTCGGGGGTGTAAAGGGATTCATTTGCCGTCGCTTTCCGCGGGATTAAGCCGCATTACCCATCAAGTCGTCAAAAGAAGTGGCGACATCGGTCGTCTTGGCATTGCTGACGACCCACTCGACCACGTTGTCCTCGATCACCAGAGCCTCGGCCTGGGCCAGACGCTGGGGCTGCGAGTAGTACCAGCTCACGACCTCGCTCGGGTCTTCGTAGCTTGCTGCAAAATCTTCAATCACGGCACGGATCTGCTCGGGCTTGGCCAGCAAGTCCTTGCTCTTGACCAGTTCGGACATGATCAGACCCAGCTTGACGCGACGCTCAGCCTGCTCGGCAAACCAGGCGGGCTCGATCGGCAGGTCCTTGGTCTTCATGCCACGAGCTTCGAAATCCTTCTTGGCGTTTTCAGCCAGCTGATGGGACTCCTGCTCGACCAGCGCCTTCGGCACTTCGATCGGATGGGTCTCGATCAGCACGTTCATCACACGCTCCTTGAGCTTGGCCTGCACACGGCGCTTCACTTCGCGCTCCAGGTTGGCCTTCACTTCTTCGCGCATCTTGGCCACATCACCGTCGGCAACGCCCAGGGACTTGGCGAACTCCGCATCGATCTCGGGCAGCTTGGGCTCCTCGACCTTCTTCAGGGCAACTTCGAACTGCACGGTCTGGCCAGCCAGGTGGGCTGCGTGATAGTCAGCCGGGAAGGTCATGTCGAAAGTTTTGCTCTCGCCGATGTTCAGGCCCAGCACCGCGGTTTCGAAGTCCTTAAGCATCTGGCCGCCGCCGATCACGAACGGGAAGTCGGTCGCCTTGCCGCCGTCGAACTCGACACCATCTTTGCGGCCGGTGAAGTCCACCGTCACGCGGTCGCCGTCCTGGGCAGCACGCTCGGCCGGCACAAAATTGGTGCGTTGCTTGCGCAGCACGTCCAGGGTCTTGTCCACTTCGGCGTCACCGACGGTAAGTTGGGGACGCTCGACTTCCTGGGCGCTCACGTCAGCAATCACGACTTCCGGGTAGACCTCGAAGACGGCGCTGAATTCCAGCACGTCGGTGGCGGTGCTTTCCTTCGGCTCGATGCTTGGGTAGCCAGCGACGCGCAGGCTCTGTGCGCGGATCTGTTCACCAAGAGCCTTTTCAACGGCAGCGCCGATAGCCTCGGAGCGGGCCTGCGGGCCGTAGGACTGGGCGACTAGACGGTACGGCACCTTGCCCGGACGGAAGCCCGGCATCTTGACGGTACGAGCCATCTGCTTCAGACGCGCCTCGACATCCTTGTCGATTTCGGACAGCGGCACGGACATGTCGATACGGCGCTCGAGCGCGCTCACGGTAACCTGGTTGCTCATGAAAAGATAATTCCCTGATCGTTCTTGACAAAAACGCTCCGCAAACAGGACAGACAACACTTAGCAAAACCTGTGCCGTCTATTTCATCCCGTCGGACGGAGTCGTCGGAAAAACCTTTAGTCTAACACAGGGCTTCGCTCCATCCGCAGCCCCCGCGCCAGTGCTTGGCTTTAGGGCGACAGATGTGAAAAACTGCCCCACGCAATACGGAACTCCATTTATCTTTCTGCTATCACATGGAATGAAATGGCCGTGTCCGTCAGCCTCCACGGCAAATGCGACAAGCTTCACGAGGTGCTCAAGTATCTGCGTCATCAACCGTATGTCCCGTACATACATGGCGACCCCGGCGCCCCGGTCCGGGTCTGTGCCCCAGGAGACCTTAGATGAGTATCTTTACCAGCTTCCAGGCCCGCTTCGAGTCCGCCAAGGAAGAGGAAATGTCGATCCAGGAATACCTGGAACTGTGCAAATCCGATCCCATGGCCTACGCCACGTCCGCCGAACGCATGCTGCAGGCGATCGGCCAACCGGAGCTCGTGGACACCCGACTCGATCCGCGCCTGTCGCGCATCTTTTCCAACAAGATGATCAAGATCTATCCCGCCTTCCGGGACTTCTACGGAATGGAGGAGTCGATCGAGAACATCGTGTCGTATTTCCGACATGCCGCGCAGGGGCTGGAGGAAAAGAAACAGATTCTCTACCTGCTGGGCCCCGTGGGCGGCGGCAAGAGCTCCCTGGCTGAGAAGCTTAAGAGTCTGGTGGAGAAGATCCCGTTTTATGCCATCAAGGGTTCGCCCGTGCATGAGTCGCCACTGGGCCTGTTCAGTTCGGTCGAGGACGGGGCGATCCTGGAAGACGACTACGGGATTCCGCGGCGCTACCTCAATACAATCATGAGCCCGTGGGCGGTCAAGCGCCTGCATGAGTTCAATGGCGACATCACCAAGTTCCGCGTCGTGAAGCTGCGTCCCTCCGTGCTGCGCCAGATCGCCGTCGCCAAGACCGAGCCGGGCGACGAGAACAACCAGGACATCTCCTCCCTTGTCGGCAAGATCGACATCCGCAAGCTCGAGCAGTATTCCCAGGATGATCCGGACGCCTACTCCTACTCCGGCGGCCTGTGCCTGGCCAACCGTGGGTTGCTTGAGTTCGTGGAAATGTTCAAAGCGCCGATCAAGGTGCTGCATCCGCTGCTCACTGCCACCCAAGAAGGCAACTACAAGGGCACCGAAGGCTTCGGTGCGATCCCCTTCGACGGCATCGTGATGGCCCACTCCAACGAGTCCGAGTGGATGGCCTTCCGCAACAACCGCAACAACGAAGCCTTCCTCGACCGCATCTATACCGTGAAGGTGCCGTACTGCCTGCGGACGTCCGACGAGATCCGAATCTACGACAAGCTACTGACCCACAGCTCCCTGTCCCACGCTCCGTGCGCACCGGACACCCTCAAGATGATGGCCCAGTTCGCGGTGCTGTCACGCCTCAAGGAGCCAGAGAACTCGAGCATCTTTTCCAAGATGCGCGTCTACGACGGCGAAAACCTGAAGGACACTGACCCGAAGGCCAAGAGCTATCAGGAGTACCGCGACTACGCCGGCGTGGACGAAGGGATGAACGGCCTGTCCACCCGCTTCGCCTTCAAGGTGCTGTCCAAGGTCTTCAACTTCGACCACCGGGAAGTCGCGGCCAATCCGGTGCACCTGATGTATGTGCTGGAACAGCAGATCGCCCAGGAGCAGTTCCCGCCGGAAAACGAATCCCGCTACCTGGCCTTCATCAAGGAGTTCCTCGCCCCGCGCTATGCGGAGTTCATCGGCAAGGAAATCCAGACTGCGTATCTCGAGAGCTACAGCGAGTATGGGCAGAATATCTTTGACCGCTACGTCACCTACGCCGACTTCTGGATCCAGGATCAGGAATACCGTGACCAGAACACCGGCGAGATCCTCGACCGCAACGCCCTCAACGACGAGCTCGAAAAGATCGAGAAGCCGGCCGGCATCAGCAACCCGAAAGACTTCCGCAACGAGGTGGTCAACTTCGTACTGCGTGCGCGCGCAAAAAACAGCGGCAAGAACCCCAGCTGGACCAGCTATGAAAAGCTGCGGGCCGTCATCGAGAAGAAGATGTTCTCCAACACCGAAGATCTGCTGCCAGTCATCAGCTTCAACGCCAAAGCCAGCGGCGACGAACAGAAGAAGCACCAGAACTTCGTCAATCGCATGATCGAAAAGGGCTACACCGAGAAGCAGGTACGCTTGCTGTGCGAATGGTATTTGCGCGTGCGCAAGTCGTCTTGATCGTCCGCTCGCCGGCTGCCCTGCAGGGCGGCCGGCGGTGAACGCCAACAATTCGGGAGGCTCGAATGGTTCGTATCATCGACCGCCGGTTCGACAGCAAGAACAAGAGTGCTGTAAACCGGCAGCGATTCATGCGCCGCTTCAAGAACCAGATCCGCGAAGCCGTGGCCGACGCCATATCCGGTCGCTCCATCAAGGATCTGGACAACGGCGAGAGTGTCACCATTCCGTCAAAGGACCTGTCGGAGCCACAATTTCACCATGGTCGTGGCGGTATCTGGGAGAACATCTTCACCGGCAACGACCAGTTCTCGTCGGGCGACCAGATCAACCGGCCGCAAGGCGGCGGCGGGGGTGGAACCGGCAAGGGCAAGGCTAGCAAGGATGGTGAAGGTGAGGACGATTTCGTCTTCAACCTGTCCCGGGAAGAATTCCTCGATGTGTTCTTCGACGACTTGGCCTTACCCAACCTCGTCAAGACCCAGCTTGCCCGCATCCACGAGTACAAGAGCCAGCGCGCTGGCTTCACCAACGACGGCACACCGGCCAACATCAACGTCGTCCGCTCCCTGCGTGGCGCGCTCGGACGCCGGCTGGCGCTTTCGTCACCCTACCGCGGTCAGTTGCGGGAACTGCAGAAGCAACTGGATGATCTGCTCCAAACCCGCAGCGAAGACGATCCGGACGTTCTCCAGCTAAAGGACGAGATCGGAATCCTGCGCGCCAAGATCGAGGCGATCCCCTTCATCGACACCTTTGACCTGCGCTACAACAACCGGATCAAGGTGCCCAAGCCAACCACCCAGGCAGTGATGTTCTGCATCATGGACGTGTCGGGCTCGATGGACGAGGACAAGAAAGCGACGGCCAAGCGCTTCTTCATGCTCCTCTACCTGTTCCTCACGCGCACCTACGAGCATATCGAGGTGGTGTTCATCCGCCATCACACGATCGCCAAGGAAGTAAACGAGGAAGACTTCTTCCACTCTCGGGAATCCGGTGGCACGGTTGTTTCCAGCGCGCTGGAAATGATGAAGGACATCCTCCACGCCCGTTACCTGAACGGCGCCTGGAACGTGTACGGCGCCCAGGCTTCGGACGGCGACAACTGGGAAAACGATTCGCCGCACTGTCGGGAACTGCTCGCAGACACCATCCTGCCCTTCGTCCAGTACTTCGCCTACATCGAGATCACGCCGGGCGAGCCGCAGAACCTGTGGCGGGAGTACGAAAAGCTGGTCGGCACCCACCCCAACTTCGCCATGCAGCACATCGAGGGCCTGCCGGACATCTATCCGGTGTTTCGTGAATTGTTCAAGAAGAAGCTGGCATGAGCACGAAAAGACAGAAACGAAAGCAGCCCCTGCCCTCGCCCGGCGAATGGACCTTCGAACTGATCGAGGCCTATCACGCCGAGATCGACCGCGTGGCCAAGAATTACGGACTGGACACCTACCCCAACCAGATAGAGCTGATCACCTCCGAGCAGATGATGGATGCCTACTCGTCGGTAGGCATGCCGGTCAATTACCACCACTGGTCCTTCGGCAAGAGCTTCCTGCAGACGGAAAAGAGTTACCGACGCGGGCAGATGGGGCTCGCCTACGAGATCGTCATCAACTCCAACCCCTGTATCGCGTATCTCATGGAAGAAAACACCATGACGATGCAGGCGCTGGTGATCGCCCATGCGGCCTATGGCCACAACAGCTTCTTCAAGGGCAATTACCTGTTCAAGCAGTGGACCAACGCCGACGCGATTATCGACTACCTGATCTTCGCCCGTAACTACCTCACCGAATGCGAGGAGCGCTACGGGGAAGAAGAAGTCGAACTGCTGCTCGATTCCTGCCACGCCCTGATGAACGTCGGCGTCGATCGCTACAAACGCCCGGAGAAGCTGTCCCTCAACAAGGAATTGACCCGTCAGCGTGAGCGCGCGGAATACCTGCAGAGCCAGGTCAACGATCTGTGGCGCACCCTGCCGACACCCCACGTCAAGGCCCAGGCCGTCGAAGAGAAGCGCTTTCCTTCGGAACCCCAGGAAAACCTGCTCTATTTCATCGAGAAGAACGCCCCGCTACTCGAACCATGGCAACGGGAGGTGGTTCGCATCGTCCGCAAGGTCGGCCAGTACTTCTTCCCTCAACGCCAGACGCAGGTCATGAACGAAGGCTGGGCCACGTACTGGCACTACACGCTCATCAATACCCTGTACGACGAGGGGCTGCTGGCGGACAACTTTATGCTGGAGTTCCTTCACTCCCACACCAACGTCGTCTATCAACCAAGCTACAACGAGCCTTGGTACCACGGCCTCAACCCCTACGCACTGGGCTTTGCGATGTGGCAGGACATCCGCCGGATCTGCGAGAGCCCCACCGACGAGGACCGCTACTGGTTCCCCGACATCGCGGGGAGCGACTGGCGCGAGACCTTCGACTTCGCAATGCGCAACTTCAAGGACGAGAGCTTCGTCGCCCAGTTCCTGTCACCCAAGGTCATGCGCGACTTCCGCCTGTTTGCCATCCTGGATGACGACAAGGAGGCCAAACTCAAGGTGTCGGCAATCCACGACGAGGAAGGTTACCGCCGGGTCAGGGAAATCCTCTCCGACAACTACAACCTGGGTAGCCGGGAACCCAACCTTCAAGTTTGGAACGTGGACCTGCGCGGTGACCGTTCGCTGACCCTACGCCACCAGGCCTATCAGCGCCGCCCACTCAGCAACGACGCGGACGAAGTGCTGAAGCACGTCGCGCGCCTATGGGGCTTTGCTGTGCGCCTGGAGGTCGCCCGCGACGACGGCTCCGTCGAGATCCTGCAGGAGTGCCGCCAGGACCGGCGCAAAACAAGTGACGCTTAGGGCTGGAATGCACCGGGCACGGTCGGCAAGCTGACCGGCAGTGCCCGACTGTGCGCGGGGTGCTGATACTCACGCGTGGGAACGAGAGAGACATCGTCGGCGCGGCCTGGATCAATGCTTCTGAAATCACTGTCGGGCTTAGGCCGGAATACCTCCTCCGTCAGACGTGAGCCTGTTTCGATGCCATAGACGTGCCGGTTGCCCGAGGTCAGCGGAAAGACGCTTGCGCGCCAGGGCAGCTGCCGATCGTGCATCCTGTGCGCGCCCTGGCGGATCCGCCCCTCGACACAGTACAAGCCCGAACAGGCGCTCACGAGAAGGTTGTTGAAAGCTTTCACGGACACTCGCCCGGGCGACCAGATGGATAGAAACTCGCCACCATCCGGCAAGTCATCCATCAAGGTGTTGCTGGACAGAAAGACCGCATTCCGCCCATAGATCAGCCCCTCGGCACCGAACGAGATCATTCGTTCGTTTTCCGTGCGTGCCGACTGCTGCACCAGATTGCCGATCAGGATCACCTCACCGCCGTTGGGGAAGTCCAGCTCGTAACTGGCCCGACCGTCCTTCTCATCAGTCAGGCGGCTGTACTCGATCAGACTGACCTTGGCACGACTCTTCAGCAAGTGCCCCACCAGGCCATGGTGAAAATAGCTGCCCCGCACCTCCAGCCGCGCAATCCTCCCGGCATACAGGAGGTGGCTCAAATGAGGCCTCACCAGAACACCATGGGCAAATTCCGAGTTCTCGACGATCAAGACTAGAGAACCCTGATTGGCAGTCAGGATACCCATCTCGTTGTCTTCGAAGAGACAGTTACGTACAGTCAGCCTCCCGCGTTCGTGACGAATGCCCGACCCGTTACGGTCGGGCGCACGCGCGCCTCGAAAGACGATGTTCTCGACGAGGACATCCTCACCACGAATGACCCAGATGCCTTTGCCCTCGGCACTCCGACCGACAGCCGAGACCACGGGACGCCCGCCGATGCCGCGGATTGTCAGGCGGCTCTGGGGCCACACGGCCACATCGCCGCTATAGTTCGCAGCGACAATCTCCACGACATCACCATCCCGGGCCATGCGGGCTGCCTCGGCAATGCTACGAACCGCCTCATCAGGCCCCACTCGCAAGGTAGCAGCGCCAACCGTAGCGCAGCCCAGCAGCAGCGCGCCGAGCAGCAAACACCTGATCACACTCCCCATCCACACTCCCTTGTCGCCCCTCAACAGGCCTTCGCCGATTAGAATATCGAAATGCCCGCCGTAAACTTCCATGAAATACTCGGTGTCGCTCCGGACGCGACCGCCGCCGAGATCAAGCGCGCCTACAAACGCCTCGCCATGCGCTGGCATCCGGATCGCAACCCCGCGCCGGAAGCCCACGAGGAGTTCCGCCGCGTCCGGGAAGCCTTCGAGCGCCTGACCCGACCGTCCGCCTTCGAGGAGATGGACGACACAAGCCCGGAAACGCCTGATGCTACACCGGCACGGGGCGAAGATCGCCGCATGGACATCTTTGTCGACCTGCTGCAGGCGGTTCATGGCAGCACGATTTCGATCACCCTCGATGGGCAGATGGACTGCGACGACTGCGATGGCAGCGGCCAGCGCAATTACGGGCGCACCACCATGTGCGCCCACTGCCACGGCAGCGGACGAATCCGTGGCAAGACAGGGCTCAAGCCCTGTCCGCACTGCCACGGCAAAGGCTTCACCACCGATCATCGCTGCGCGAGCTGCGACGGAAGAGGCTGGCACCCGACCGATCGGCAACTGGCGATCAGCCTGCCACCGGCAATGCTGCCCGGAGATGAACTCCGGATTGGCGGGCAAGGGGGGAGCGCACCCGAAGGTGGCCAGCCAGGCGACCTCTATCTGACGGTCCGAACCCGTCCTCACCCTCTGTTCCGTCTCGATCGACACGACATCCACGTGACCGTGCCAGTCAGCATCTTCCGGCTCCTAGCCGGCGGCACCATCGACGTACCCGGCCTGGACGGCCTGCAGGAGATCCTGCTGCCGGAAATTGCCGGCACGCAGCCGATCCGCGTCCCCAAGGCCGGCTTTCCCGCCCGTGGCCGCAGGCACGCCGGCGATCTGGTGATACACCTCGAACCCCAATACCCTTGCTTCCTGAGCAAGGAACAAAAAGCCATGCTAGAAATGGCAGAACAGGTTCTTCAGCACCAACTCGACTCCCAGAGCCCTACGCTGGCCCAGTGGAAAGAAGTGCTGGAGAGCCATCGCTGAAACATCGCCCCAACCAGAATCCCCAATGCCTCAGAAACACCCGGAACTGCTCGCTCCCGCCGGCTCGCTGGCCATGCTCGACACTGCCTTCGCGTTTGGCGCAGACGCCATTTACGCAGGCCAGCCACGTTACTCCCTGCGCGTCCGCAACAACGATTTTGGCGACCTACCGGTCCTGGCCGACGGCATCCAGCGGGCCCGCACGCTTGGCAAGCGCTTCTATGTCGTTGCCAACATCTATCCCCACGGCGCCAAGATCAAGACCTTCATCAAGGACATCGCCCCGGTCATCGCCCTCAAGCCCGACGCACTGATCATGTCGGACCCCGGTCTGATCCTGATGGTCCGCGAGAACTTCCCGGACATGCCGATCCACCTGTCGGTGCAAGCCAACACCGTTAACGCGGCGGCCGTGCGCTTCTGGAAGATGGCCGGGATCTCGCGGGTGATCCTGTCCCGCGAACTATCCCTCGATGAGATCGCCAGCATCCGCCAGGACTGCCCCGATACCGAACTCGAAGTCTTCATTCACGGCGCGCTGTGCATCGCCTACTCCGGACGCTGCCTGCTGTCGGGATATTTCAATCACCGGGATCCCAATCAGGGGACCTGCACCAACTCCTGCCGCTGGGATTTCAAGACCCATGAAGCAAAGAACTGCGGCGCTGGCGACGTCCATCTGCTCGAGGAACCCCATAAGCGCCCCGGCGAGTACATGCCTATCGAAGAAGACGAACACGGCACTTACATCCTGAACTCCAAGGATCTGCGCGCCATCGAGCATGTACAACGCCTCACCGAAATCGGCATCGACTCCTTCAAGATCGAAGGACGCACGAAAAGCCCCTACTACGTCGCGCGCACCTGCCAGGCCTACCGTCAGGCCATCGACGACGCCGTTGCCGGCCGCGGCCTCGACCCGGTCTTGCTCGGCCAACTCGAGGGACTCGCCAACCGCGGCTACACAGATGGCTTCTACCAGCGCCACACCCCTCATGAAACACAGAACTACCTGCGTGGCCACTCGGAGTCAAACCGCAGCATCTACGTTGGAGATGTGATCGCCTACGACAGCGAACGGGGTCTCGCCGAGATCGCCTCCAAGAATGCATTCGCCGTCGGCGATCGCCTGGAACTGATCCATCCGCAGGGCAATCGGGAAGTCAGCATCACGCGCCTGGTCACCGCCGACGGCACCGAGCTCCAGCGTGTACCGGGCAGCGATCACCGAGCTTGGCTCCCCCTCCCGCCGGACAGTGTCGGCGCCTTCGTGGCCCGCTTCCTGTAGGAAGGAGGCAATCTTGCAGAAGGCACTGAAATAGTTCAAAATGGAAAGCTTCCGGGTGGCCAAATTCACCACCCAAGTACACAAAGGACCCGCGATGAAAGCCGATACCCATCCTAATTACACCGAAGTGCAAGTGACCTGCTCCTGCGGTCACGTCTTCACCACCCGCTCCACCATGGGCAAGCCCCAGTACCACGTGGAAGTCTGCTCTGCCTGCCATCCCTTCTACACGGGCAAGCAGAAGATCGTTGACACCGCTGGTCGTGTCGAGCGCTTCCGTCAGAAGTACGGCTCCGTTCAGCGCCTGGGCTAATTACCGAGCTTTATCGGTAACACCCGAAAAAAGGCAGCTGCGGCTGCCTTTTTTATTGCCTGCAACCAAACCGATCGATCTGCCAGCCCATGTCCGACGCCAGCTCACGCTTTTCCCTGCCGACCCCACTGCAAGGATGGTCGCTGCTCGCTCTGCTCGCCATCTATCTGCTGGTTGGCACAACCGGGCACCTACCCTGGCGGGGCGACGACCTCACCCACTTGGGCCCGATCCACGCCATCCTGAGCGGTGGCGGCTGGCTGATGCCGGAGATTGCCGGAGAGGTCTATCGGGAAAACCCACCGCTGTATTACTGGCTTGGCGCCGGGCTGGCAAGACTCCTTGGCGGCCTGCTTCCCGAACATGACGCGGCGAGACTCGCCAGTACGGTATTCACCGCCACCACCCTGTACTGGACAGGCCTGGCGGCTCGGCGCATGTATGGCCCTGGCAGCTTTGCCGCAGCCATCCTGCTCGGGCTTGGCGCCCTCGGGCTCGTGGTGCACGCCCACGAAACCCAACCCATACTGGCCGAACTCGCCGGCATGGCCCTGTGTTACGCCGGCCTCGCCGAACAAACCCAGCGCCCCTGGCGGGCAGCCCTACAAACTGGCGTTGGTAGTGGCATCGCATTTCTTGCCGGCGGACTTTCCGGCCTCGTTCTGACAACGCCGCTCATTCTACTGAGCCCAGCACTCTGCCCGGCCCACCGGTGCCGGATCGGACTCCTCGGTACACTGCTGAGCCTGGCCATCACCACCATGATTGCGGGAGCTTGGCTGGCGGCCGTGGCAGTCAACTATCCGGGTGAGCTTGCCCTCTGGTGGCGTGACGAGTACGCCAGCATCCGGCCACACCTGAGCAATCTGGGTGCGTTCAACAAACTGATCCAGCTACTCGGCTGGTTCTCCTGGCCCTTGTGGCCAATCGCCGGCTGGGCCGTATGGCGCAACCGCCAGCAACTGTGGCTTGGCGCGCCGCAATTGATACTGCCCATCCTTGCAAGCATCCTGGCCATCCTGTTCACAGCACTCACCGGCAGCATCCGCCCGGCCAACATGCTGCCCATCCTGCCGCCACTATGCCTGCTGGCCGCATTTGGCGTGGAAAGCCTGCGACGCGGCGCCGCCAACGCCTTCGACTGGTTCGGCGTCATGACCTTCATCTTCTTCGGCCTGCTGGTTTGGCTAGGATGGAGTGCGCTGCACTTCGGCTGGCCTCCGGGACTAGCCCGACAGGTTGCACGGATCGCCCCCGACTTTCCGGCGGATTCGGTCCTTGGCGGTGCAGTGATTGGCGCCATTCTGAGCTGCGCCCTACTTCTGCTGCCCATACTGACCCGTCGCGGCACGATGCGCGGTACAACCAACTGGGCGCTGGGCCTGACACTATTGTGGTGCCTCGCAGTCACCTTGTGGCAGCCCTGGTTCGTGTACACCAAGAACTACCAGCCCGTCGCCAGCGAACTCACCAAGGCGCTGGACGGACGCAGCTTCAACTGCATCAAACGTGCAGGCCTCGGTGATACGCAGCGCGCAGCGCTGGACTATTTCTCCAGCATCCGGACCGTCAGCTACCGCAGCCAACAGCAGTGCGAGCTGCTGCTCACCTACAGCACCGCCAGCAACTCACCGAGCATTGCCAAGGAAGAATGGCGCCCCATCTGGCAACGGCGCCTTGGCGGTGGTCGGAAGACGGAAATATTCAGGCTCTATCAGCGTAACCACTGAACCGGCACCAAGGTCTGGCAGCATGCGCATCTCCGTGGGCTTCGCCTGGCACGGGCGCCATAGAGGCAAGATTTCGCTGCCATGAAATTCATGCTGGGGAGCTGACGGCAACGAACCGATGCATTGAGGCATTACGCGACATAGGCGGTCGCGCGAGCCCTCAATCGGGAGAAACTATTTCTGCGGAGGAGTCTGGACGAAGATCTCGTCCGGCTTGGTCAAACCCAGCTCAAAGCGGGCACGCTCTTCCACGGCCTCGTAGCCGGATTTCAGATCACGCACCTCGGCCTCCAGGCCGGTGTTGCGCTGCTCTAGCTTGCGATTGCCGTCCCGCTGGGCGGTAAGCTGCTGCTCGACCTCCCAGACGCGCAGCCAGCCTCCCTTGCCGATCCAAAGCGGATATTGCAGGACAACTACCAGAAGGGCGAGAACAATGGCCGGCCAGCGCATGAAAGGACGGCCCGACTGCATTGCACAGCCGGGCAGGAGAAGAGTGATTAACGGGAACGCAGGTTATAGAACGCGGAAAGGCCCGGGTAGAAGGCGGTCTCGCCGAGATCTTCCTCGATGCGCAGCAGCTGGTTGTACTTAGAGATACGATCGGAGCGGGACAAGGAGCCGGTCTTGATCTGCATCGCGTTGAGACCAACGGCGATATCGGCAATCGTGGAGTCCTCGGTCTCGCCGGAACGGTGGGAGATAACCGCGGTGTAGCCGGCGCGCTTGGCCATTTCGACCGCAGCGAAGGTCTCGGTCAGGGTGCCAATCTGGTTGATCTTGATGAGGATCGAGTTGGCGATGCCCTTGTCGATGCCTTCCTTCAGGATACGGGTGTTGGTGACGAAGAGGTCATCGCCGACGATCTGCACGCGCTTGCCCAGACGGTCAGTGAGGGTCTTCCAGCCAGCCCAGTCACCTTCGGCCATGCCGTCTTCAATCGAGATGATCGGGAACTTGTCGGCCAGCGTAGCGAGGTAATCGGTAAAGCCTTCGGAAGTGAGCGACAGGCCCTCACCCACCAGCTCGTACTTGCCGTTCTTGTAGAACTCGGAAGCGGCGCAATCGAGGGCCAGCACGATGTCACGACCCGGCTCGTAGCCGGCGTTGGAGGTAGCCTCGAGGATCAGGTTGAGGGCTTCTTCGGTACCGGAGACGTTGGGGGCGAAGCCGCCTTCGTCACCGACGGTGGTGGGGTAGCCCTTCTTGTCGGTGATCTTCTTCAGGTGATGGAAGATCTCAGCACCGGCACGCAGGGCTTCGCGGAAGCTCTTGGCGCCCACCGGCATGATCATGCACTCCTGAATATCCAAGGAGTTGTTGGCGTGAGCACCGCCGTTGATGACGTTCATCATCGGAACCGGCAGGGACATGCCGCCGGAGCCGCCGAAGTAACGGTACAGGGGCAAGCCGGCCTCTTCGGAAGCGGCCTTGGCCACAGCCATGGAAACAGCCAGCAGTGCGTTGGCGCCCAGGCGGGACTTGTTGTCAGTGCCGTCGAGATCGATCAGGGTCTTGTCGATGAAGGCCTGCTCTTCAGCATCAAGGCCGATGAGCGCTTCGGAAATTTCCGTGTTGACGTTTTCAACAGCCTGCAACACGCCCTTGCCCAGGTAGCGGCCAGCATCGCCATCGCGCAGTTCGATCGCTTCGCGGGAACCGGTGGAGGCGCCGGACGGAACGGCCGCACGGCCCAGCACGCCGGATTCCAGCAGCACATCGGCCTCAACGGTGGGATTGCCACGGGAATCGAGAACCTCGCGGGCAATGACATCAACAATGGCGCTCATTAACTTCCTCTCTTATTTACTGAATTGAAACCGGCGGCAATGATACCGTCTTGAGCCGCAAAGCCGAAAATTACTATGGGATAATTGCGCAATCAGGCGCGCAGCTCCTCGAAGCCCTGAGCCTTGACGAGCGCATCAATGCCTTTCAAGGTCGCTAGCAGCGCCTTCATCTTCGGCAGCGGCCAAGCATTGGGGCCATCGGAGAAGGCCTTGGCTGGATCAGGATGGGTTTCCATGAACAGGCCGGAGATACCGACGGCCACTGCGGCACGAGCCAATACCGGCACGAACTCCCGCTGGCCGCCTGAAACGGTTCCCTGTCCTCCGGGCAGTTGCACCGAGTGGGTGGCGTCGAACACCACCGGACAGCCTGTCTCGCGCATGATCGCCAGCGAGCGCATGTCGGACACCAGGTTGTTGTAACCGAAGGACGCACCACGTTCGCAGACCATGATGGTGTCCGCCCCACCGTTGGCCTCCCGCGCCTTGTCGACGACGTTCTTCATGTCGCCGGGCGCCAGGAACTGGCCCTTCTTGATGTTCACCGGCTTGCCGGACGCTGCCACGGCGTGGATGAAATCCGTCTGGCGACACAGGAAGGCCGGCGTCTGCAGCACATCAACGGCGGCCGCCACGTCGGCAACCTCGTGCTCGGCATGTACGTCGGTCAGCACGGGCACGCCAAGCTTCTCGCGGACTTCGGCCAGGATCGCCAGCCCCTTCTCCATCCCCAGCCCCCGGTACGACTTGCCGGAACTGCGGTTGGCCTTGTCATAGCTGGACTTGTAGATGAAGGGGATTGCCAGTTCGGTACAGATCTCCTTCAGCTGAGCAGCCGTTTCCAGCGCCATCTCACGGGACTCGATGACACAGGGTCCGGCGATAAGGAAGAAGGGTTTGTCGAGGCCGACATCGAAGCCGCAGAGTTTCATGTTGCGTCCTTTCAGGCGTTGCGCTGATACGCCAGCGCAGCCTTCACGAAGGCGGTGAACAGCGGATGGCCGTTACGCGGATTGGAGGTGAACTCCGGGTGGAACTGACAGCCAACGAACCACGGGTGCACGTCAGACGGCAATTCGATCATCTCACACAGATCGGTTCCCGGCGCACGACCGGCAACGCGCAAGCCCTGCTCTTCCAGCTTAGCGAGCAGCGTGTTGTTGACTTCGTAACGGTGACGATGACGCTCGGTGACGTCGGCACTCCCGTAGATCTCTCGAGCCAGGGAACCATCGGCAAGATGACAGACTTGGGCACCCAGACGCATGGTGCCGCCGAGGTCGGAATCCTCACCACGCTTCTCGACCTTGCCGGACGCATCCAGCCACTCGGTAATCAGGCCGATGACCGGGTAATCGGTGTGCTTATCGAACTCGGTACTATGGGCGCCGTTCATACCGGCCACGTCGCGAGCGAACTCGACCACTGCCAGCTGCATGCCCAGACAGATGCCCAGGTAAGGCACCTTGTTCTCGCGAGCGTAGCGGATCGCCGCGATCTTGCCTTCGGTGCCACGCCGGCCGAAGCCGCCCGGCACGAGGATGGCGTCCATGCTCTTGAGCACGCCACAACCATCCTTCTCGATATCCTCGGAGTCGATGTAGTGGATGTTCACCTTGCTGAGGGTGTGCATCCCTGCGTGATTGAGTGCCTCGATCAGCGACTTGTAGGACTCGGTCAGGTCCACGTACTTGCCGACGAAGGCGATATCGATGTTGTGCTGCGGATTCTTCAGCGCGTGGACAAGACGCTCCCACACCGACAGATCCGCCGCGCGGGCCAGGATGCCCAGCTTGTGGCAGACGATCTCGTCGAGCATCTGGTCGTGCAACATGCCCGGGATGCTATAGATCGAGTCGGCGTCGAGGCACTCGATAACGGCTTCCGGCATCACATTACAGAACAACGCGATCTTGCGGCGCTCGTCGGCCGGCACCGAACGGTCGGCACGGCACAGCAGGATGTCAGGCTGGATGCCGATTTCGCGCAGTTCCTTGACGGAGTGCTGGGTCGGCTTGGTCTTCAGCTCACCGGCGGTCGGGATGTAAGGCAGCAGCGTCAAGTGGATGAAACAGGTGCCTTGGCGCCCCTCCTCGATGCCCATCTGGCGGATGGCTTCAAGGAACGGCAGGGATTCGATATCACCAACGGTGCCGCCCACTTCGACGATCGCCACGTCGGCGCCTTCGGCACCACGCTTGACGTAGGTCTTGATCTCGTCAGTGATGTGGGGGATGACCTGTACGGTCTTGCCGAGATATTCGCCGCGCCGTTCCTTCTTGATCACCGCCTCGTAGATCTGGCCGGTGGTGAAGTTGTTGCGCTTGCTCATCTTGGCGCTGGTAAAGCGCTCGTAGTGGCCCAGATCCAGGTCGGTTTCGGCACCGTCTTCGGTCACGAAGACTTCGCCGTGCTGGAAGGGGCTCATCGTGCCCGGATCGACGTTGATGTAGGGATCGAGCTTGAGGTGGGTAACCTTGATACCCCGGGATTCGAGAATTGCCCCGAGAGAGGCGGCGGCGATGCCCTTGCCCAGAGAGGACACGACACCACCGGTAACAAAGACGTATTTGGTCATGACACGGGGGACTTCTGGAAAGGGGAATGATAGCCGATCACCCCCCTTCTCTTCAATCGGTAAGACCGTATCGCCGCAGCCAAGCGGACATGAGAAGCGCGCCTACACCCTCATTATCCGGCTCAATTATCGCGGATGAAGTCCCGGTTGATCTCGCGGAACTGCGCCGTGGCGCTCCGCCTCAACCACTCGAAGGCCACCATCTCGCGGCTCACGATATCGACACCATGAGCGCGCATGCGCTCCAGAGCCAGCGCCTTGTCCAGCGGCTTGCGGGACCCCACCGCATCGGCCACGACAAAGACCTCCTTGCCCTGCCAGCGCAGTTCAAGCACCGTCTGCTGAACGCACACATGGGCTTCGGTGCCAACGACGATCACCTGCCGCCGCGCCTCGACCTCAGTCCCGCCGAGACAACCGTCCGAGACACACGAAAAATGGGTCTTCTCAACGAAGCGTGCCTCAGCGAGCACGGCCTTCAAGTCCGCCGCCGTCGGCCCCAGACCCGCCGGATATTGCTCCGAAACCACCACAGGCACACCCAGGCGACGAGCCACCCCCGCCAGCCATATGCAGTTGGCAAGGATGGCCTCGCCATCGTGGATCGCCGGGAGCAGCCGCTCCTGCACATCCACGACCAGCAGCACCGCCTTGTCCGCAGTCATTAACATGCCACTCCCCTCAGGACTGCAGTTCCGGGCGGTTCCGGAAGTATTCCAGCGCTGCTGGATTGGCAAGCGCCTCCACGTTCTTGACAGGCCGGTCATGCACCACCGCACGCACCGCCAGTTCAACGATCTTGCCACTCTTGGTGCGCGGAATATCCTCGACCCGTACGACCTTGGCAGGCACATGACGCGGCGTGGCGTTGTCGCGGATCGTGCGACGGATGCGGTCAATCAGCCCATCCTCCAACTCCACCCCTTCCCGCAACTTGACGAAGAGCACCACCCGCACATCGGTCGGATTCTGAGGTGGCCAGTCCTGGCCAATGACCAGGGACTCGACCACCTCGTCGAGCTTTTCGACCTGGCGGTAAATCTCCGCCGTACCGATGCGCACACCACCCGGATTGAGGGTTGCGTCAGACCGCCCGTAAATGATCAACCCGTCGTGGGCGGTGATCTCGGAATAGTCGCCATGGCACCACACACCGTCAAAACGCTCGAAGTAGGCAGCCTTGTACCGGGCGCCGTCCGGGTCATTCCAGAAACCGACGGGCATCACCGGGAACGGACGCACGCACACCAGCTCACCCTTCTCGCCACGAACCGGACAGCCTCCATCGTCGAACACGTCCACAGCCATTCCCAGGCCCTTGCACTGGATCTCGCCAGGCCAGACAGGCAATACTGGATTGCCGAGAACAAAGCAGGAAACGATGTCCGTCCCACCCGAGATCGACGACAGACACAGATCCGACTTGATGTCCCGGTATACGTACTCAAACCCCTCTGGCACCAGCGGGCTACCTGTCGAGAACATCGCCCGGAGACGGCTCAGGTCATGGGTCTCACGGGGTTTGAGACCCGCCTTGGCAATCCCGTCGATGAACTTCGCGGATGTACCGAAATGGGTCATGCCTTCGGCCTGGGCGTAGTCGAAGAGAATCGTGCCATTGCCAAGCATCGGCGAGCCATCGTACAGCAACAGGGTGGCGCCGGACGCCAGCCCCGACACCAACCAGTTCCACATCATCCAGCCGCAAGTGGTGAAGTAGAAGAGTCGGTCGCCTGGCTTCAAGTCGCCATGCAGGCGATGCTCCTTGAGGTGCTGCAGCAGGACACCCCCCGCACAATGAACGATGCATTTGGGCACACCGGTCGTACCCGAGGAATACATGATGAACAGCGGATGAGAAAAGGACAGCCTCGCAAACGGAATCTCGGTGACAGCCTGGAATGGCTTTACAAAGTCGGACAGCAGGCGAGCGTGATGAACATGGGAGAGGTCATGTTTCGCGTGCACGTAAGGCACCACCACCACGCGTTTCACCGACGGCAGGCCGTCAGTGATGGCCGCCAGCCGATCCAGGCAGTCCACCACTTTCCCATTGTAGTAGTAGCCGTCAACCGCGATCAGCACCTTAGGCTCAATCTGGCCGAAACGGTCCAGCACGCCTTGCACGCCAAAATCCGGCGATGCCGACGAGAAGATCGCGCCGATGCTCGCTGCTGCCAGCATGGCCACCACCGTTTCCGGCAGATTGGGCATCCATGCGGCAACGCGATCGCCCTGCTCCACGCCTAACTCCCGCAGCGCGGCGGCAAAACGGGCCACTTGACGATACAGATCTGCGTGGCTCAGGCGATTCTTGACCCGATCTTCGCCCCAGAACACCAGCGCATCGCCCTCATCTCGGCTGCGCAAGAGGTTTTCGGCAAAGTTCAAGCGCGCTTCTGGAAACCAGCGCGCTCCGGGCATCCGTTCACCATCCTCCAGCACCACAGCCCCCTGCTCTCCCCGTACCTCGCCGAGCTCCCAAACGGACGCCCAGAACTCTTCCGGCTCATCGATGGACCAGGCGTGCAGGGCTGCGTAATCGGGAAGTACTCGCCCCCAGCGTTGCTCGACCCCCTTTGCAAAGGCCGTGATGTTGGCAGCAGCGACCCGCGCCGCATCCGGCGTCCAAAGCGGGCGGTCTGCAGGCGTATAACTCATGATGTCTCTCCTCGTTTTTCTTATGGAGGCCGGATCTTTGTCCAGCCCGTTCCGGAAGGTGCCGCAATTAGCTTACCTTGGCACGCAGTGCATCGGGGAGTGACACTGACTTGCCGGTACGTGGATCCATCCACACCACCTTGGCAGAGCCCTCCGCATACAGCCGATCGTCGCCTTCAACGTAAAGCTCATACCAAGTCATCACGCTGCTTCGGCCCGGCTCACCCGCATAGAGATGCACGACAACAGTTGCCGGATAGTTCACCGGCACCATGAAAGTACAACTGGCATTGATGATGACGGCCCCGGCCTCTGCCTCCGGGCTCACCGCATACCCTTCGCCCTCCAGCCATTCGACCCGGGCCTGCTCGAAATAGCGAAAATAAACGGTGTTGTTTACGTGACCGTAGTAATCCATGTCACCCCAACGCACCGGAATTCGGGTCGTCAGCAACAGTTTGCGGGGGGAGCTTGATGCAGGGATCTCGGTAGCCATGACGTTTTTGTCTCCGGTGAATTAATTATGGACCTCGGCAATCCGGACGGACGGACAAGCCACTCGCCCAAATCCGTCCGGGCAATGTAACATACGGCACCGTATGCTGCGAAAACCCTGAGCTTGCCCATTCCGGGATTGCCCGGCGTCCAGCGGGCAGGTTACGCTTCGCGGTTTACGGTTGAACACCACAACAAATCGAACGGCTCTCAGGAGGAGGCAGCAATGGAACGCGATTCCATGGAATTCGACGTCCTGATCGTAGGCGGCGGCCCGGCGGGCT
>NZ_JAYSDK010000013.1:76126-117637 GCF_041914405.1 Zoogloea sp. | reverse complement strand
ACCGCCGACATTCGCCTTGTAAGGGCGACGCTCTACCAACTGAGCTAAGCACCCAACTATCGAAGAATTCTCGAAATCAAGAGCTGATTATTGTAGCGCATCTTTCAACGCTTTGCCAGGCCTAAATTTAGGAATTTTTGCCGACTCAATCTTGATTGCGGCCCCTGTCCTGGGATTGCGACCACTCCGAGCCGCCCGCTCCCCCACATGGAAGGTTCCAAAACCCACCAACGTTACGGAGCCACCCTTCTTTAGAGCCTGCTTGACTGCACCAATCGCAGCATCCAATGCCCGCCCCGCAGCAGCTTTCGAAATATCGGCACCAACGGCAATTTGATCGATCAGTTCGGATTTGTTCATACCAGCCCCCTCGTTATCTAAGAAACAAACAGGAAACTCCGACGACAAATGCTGGCGCAATATTACCGGACTGCAGATGCGCCCAGGGATTGGTTCTATATAACGCGCTAAAAATCAGGATGTCAAGACGAGAACTGCTGATAGCCCCGAAACAGCCCAAACCCTTCCCGCTAAATACAAAAGGCCGCATTTGCGGCCTTTTGTATCTGAACCTTGCTGCAACGCATGATCTTCATGATCATGCAGCACACCTAACGATGCACTTAAGCTGCGGCAACAGCGCCCATCGCCTTGATGGCGGCAGACAGGCGGCTCTTGTGACGGGCAGCCTTGTTCTTGTGAATGATCTTCTTGTCAGCGATGCTGTCGATCGTGCTCTGGGAGGTCACGAAAACCTGCTGAGCCACTTGCTTGTCACCAGCCACAACAGCCTTGCGAACAGCCTTGATAGCGGTACGCAGACGCGAACGCAGGCTCATGTTGAGGGCGCGGGCCTTGACTGCTTGACGGGCGCGCTTACGGGCTTGTGCCGAGTTGGCCATCTTTGAGTAATCCTAAAATGAATGCAATAAAACGCGGATTTTAATGGCAAGCACCTTCTCTGGCAAGACTTTTTGCGAGCGCAGATTTTAATGAAAATGCCCTGCACTCACGCGTGCAGGGCATTCATGGGTACTGCCAGTCGCCGCTTAGATGCGCTCGAAGATCGTTGCGATACCCTGACCACCGCCGATGCACATGGTCACCAGTGCATAGCGGCCGCCGACACGCTGCAGTTCATACAGAGCCTTGGTGGCAATGAAGGCGCCGGAACAACCAACAGGGTGACCAAGAGCAATAGCCCCACCGTTCGGATTCGTCTTGGCCGGATCGAGACCCAGCACCTTCGAAACTGCCAGCGCTTGCGCCGCAAAGGCTTCATTGGACTCAATGACGTCCATTTGGTCCAGGGACAGGCCAGCCTTCTTGAGTGCGAGACGCGATGCCGGGATCGGCCCCTCACCCATGACATCGTTGGGCACGCCAGCAACCGCATAGGAAACCAGGCGAGCGATAGGCTTATAACCGGCATTGACCGCAGTAGAACCATCCGCCAGCACGAAGAATGCAGCGCCGTCATTGATGCCGGAGGCGTTGCCAGCCGTCACGGTACCGTCCTTCTTGAAGGCCGGCTTCATCTTCGCCAGGGACTCCATCGTAGTTCCGCGCTTAAGGTGCTCGTCGGTATCAAAAACAACCTCGCCCTTACGAGTCTGCTTCACGATGGGAACGATCTGGGACTTGAAGCGCCCTTCATCGATGGCCAGCGCGGCACGCCGCTGGGACTCAACAGCGAACGCATCCTGCTCTTCACGGGTAATACCGTGCTTGGCCGCGAGGTTCTCAGCAGTGATGCCCATATGGCCAACACCGAACGGGTCGGTCAGAACAGCAACCATGCTGTCGATAGCCTTGGTATCACCCATGCGCGCGCCGGAACGCAGAGCCGGCAGCAGATAAGCCGCCTTGGACATGACTTCAACGCCACCGCCGACACCGTAATCGGCATCACCCAACAGAATGTTCTGGGCGGTCGTTACGATGCCCTGCAGGCCGGAGGAGCACAGGCGACCCACCTGCATGGCCACAGACTCCATCGGCAGACCTGCCTGAATGGAAGCCACGCGGGGCACGTAGGCATAACGGGAATCGGTAGGCATACAGTTGCCCACGGTGACGTAGTTGATCAGCTGAGGATCGACCCCAGAGCGAACAACCGATTCCTTCATCACGATACCGGCCAAATCACTGGCATCGAATTCTGCCAGCGCGCCTCCAAAGGCACCAATAGCAGAACGTACTGCACTCAGAACCACCACTTCACGATTAGCCATGTGACCTCCTCCTCAGAATTGCTACGGTTAATTACCAACCCATCCAGCTACGCCCAGCAGCGCTAGCATAAGAAACAGCAGCACCAGCGTACGCCAGACCAGGCCGATAGTACTTTGCATGAAATCGGCATCGGCTTCGTCACCAACCCCCATTTCCGGGCGTTCAATGACCTCTCCGGATTCGTGTATCGGCATACCCAGCCGTACTCCCAAGGCCCCCCCGCCACTGGCAAGGAGTATACCGGACGCCTTGTCTTTCCATTGTGAGGCCTGCGCCCGCCAACAATACACTCCATCCTCAAAATCGCCGACGATCGAAAATGCTATGGCGGTCAAGCGAACGGGCAACCAGTCGAGAATGGCGAAGATCTTGCTGGAGAATTCACCAAAATCACCGAAGTCATCACTCTGCCCTCTATTGCCCCAAGTCTCGTTGAAGAAATGCGCGAGCCGATAGAAAACGGCGCCGCTGGGGCCCGGCAACAAAATGAACCAGAAGGCTACTGCAAAAACATTACGGTGCGCAGCGACGAGGGCCTCCTCAATCGCCAGCCTTGCAACCTCGCCAGAGCTCGCACCATCATGGTTCCGGCCCCGCCATTCGGCGATCAGGCGGCGTGCCCGCGGAAGCTCTCCCATGCGCAAGGCAAGTTGGATATCCGTAAAGAAATGACTGACCTGCCGAAACCCCATCGTCAAGTAAAGGACCATCACATTGAAAGCGAAGGCCAGAACCGGATGGATGTGCCAGAGGACAAAATAAACCAAGGCCGAGCTGAAGCAGGCAATGGCTATCGCAACCCACCAGGCAACCGCGCCGTGGCGCGCCTCACCATCGTTGAAGCGATCCTCAAGAAAACGGGCAAAAACGCCTAAAGGGGCTTTTACGAAACGCTCCACAGGGAGCGGACGAAGTTGCTCCAGGAGCAAGGCGGCAATCAGCGAAAACAGGGTCATGCGGCGGGGGGCTTTGGCGGGCCCTCATGGTTCAAACCTACAAAATATTGCCTCAAGATACCACCAAACCGTCTCAACACAAACGGAGAGCGCTCATCTGCGTAGGAATCGGTGAAGACTGACCAACATTCCCGCCGTGGCACCCCAAATAAAGTAATCACCATACGGCATTGCGTAATATTCACGATTCACTCCACGCACTTCGACTGAATGCAGGCGGTGGTTTGCGCTATCCAGCAGGAACGAGAGTGGTACTTCGAAAGCCTCTGCCACCTCGAACGCATCCAGCACCAGATCAAACGGAGGGCTCACTAGCCCAACAACGGGCGTCACATCAAAGCCTGTTCCCGTCCGATACTGGGGCAAACATCCCAACAGCTCAACCTTATCCCGTACGAGTCCGATTTCCTCCTCGGTTTCCCGCAGGGCGGTATCAATCGGTGACATGTCGCCGGCCTCTACGCGGCCTCCAGGGAAACTGACCTGCCCTGGATGGTGATGCAGATGATCAGTGCGCCGTGTCAACAATACCGTTGGGGCCTGCTGCCGCAATATGATGGGTACCAGCACTGCCGCCGGTGTCAAGGGCTCCGCGGCGCCGCTCTCCTTGACGGAGGCATCGTGCACAACGCCCTCTGCAAAGCAGGTGCGCAACCATTCCACTGAAGCAACTTTTGACAAATCGGAAGAGGTCGTCATCGGCACAATCATCAGTAACGTTGCCGCAACTGGAGACTAGGCCCTTCGTGGCGCATCTCCATGCGATTGAGAAAACTCATGCCCAGCAGCGCAAAAGGCATATCCATCCCCTGAACAACACCATCCACGTTTCGCAGAACCACATCACCAACACGCACCGAATCCAGCTTGACCTTCCAGGCCTGCGCTACGCCGTTGGCAGTCTGCATCATCACGGGCTCCCCCCTACTTATATCAATGCCTGCCCGCGACGCATCGCCGCGCCCTAGGGAAACATAAGTCGCCCCCGTATCAACCACAAAGTGGATCGCCGAACCGTTGATAGACCCGGGTGCGTGAAATTGCCCTCGACTGTCAGCGTGCACGGTAACCGTCGGCACCCTCCGGCCGTCGCCCCCCAGATTTATAGCCTGCTGCCCGACCACGAGGCGCTGACGACGCCCATCGACCTCAATCACGGCGCCGTCGCCATCCGCAGAGATGATCCTGACCCCTTCCTGTGTCGTCGCACCGACTGCCAGAGCGCGCGGGCTGCCGCCGTTGACTACCACCAGCACCTTCCCAGGGAAAACGCCTGCCAGGGCCACTTCGGTCGCGTTCACGGGAACGGCTATGCAGCCCAGGATGACGCCGATACACTGCAGCCAACGATCAATCGTGAGATTTTTGATGAAACCGGTAGCAATCATTCGACATAGCAGAACTGAAGGTCCGGGTCATTTTGCCACATTCCTGGATCGCCACTCGCTGCCATGGACCCTGTTCCGCATCGATGCCGGCGACGCTCTCCCTGCGCCATCGCAAATCAATGAATTTTCCGGACTCTGTCTGATGGGAGGGCCTATGAGCGTCAATGACGACCTACCATGGATTCCCCGATTGCTCGAACTTATACGGCTCATGATAGCGGCAGATCGTCCGGTGATCGGCCACTGCCTGGGAGGGCAGCTGATAAGCAAAGCTCTGGGTGGAGTTGTCAGCCGAAATCCAGTCAAGGAGATAGGCTGGGGCCTGGTAAGTACCGACGACACCCCGCAGGCATTCCAATGGCTGGGCGATATCAAGCAATTCGAAAGCTTCCACTGGCACGGAGAAACGTTCACGATTCCCCCCGGCGGAGAACGCATTCTCGCCAGCGCAGCGTGCCCCAATCAGGCCTACGTGGTAAATGGCAAACACCTGGGAATGCAGTGCCATGTGGAAATGACCGCAGCCATGATTCACGACTGGTGCGAGAGCGGAGCCGACGAAATCGAAGCCAGCCTCTCCTCCCCCGCAGTTCAGACGCCCAAGCAAATCACAGAGAACCTTGAGAATCGCCTGCATGCCCTAAACACTGCCGCCGAGCAGCTCTACTCGCGCTGGATCACGGGACTAAAGGCAGAAGACTGATGTACAGACAAACAAAAACCGGCTCTCAGCCGGTTTTTGTTTGAGACCCGTTCAAGCGAACGTATCGATGCTTCGCCCGAGTGTTGCCGTCGGATCGGGCGCCGGGGTCGGCGCAGGCAAGGCTTCCAGCATTTGAGCCGCATTCTGCTGCTGCTGATCCAGGGCCTTGCGCAGCATCAGGATAGAAACGGAATCCTGCGCCTGAACCTGCGACGTAGATGCCAGCGCGGAGATACTCATTGCTCAGTCCCGGAAGTTACCGTACTGCAAAGGATAGTCCGTCACTTCCTTTCGGACTAGGGCAATACAATCTTGCAGGATATCCCGCTTCGCCCCGCTGACCCGTACCGCCTCACCTTGAATGCTGGCCTGGAGCTTGAGCTTGCTATCCTTGATCAGCTTGACGATCTTCTTGGACTGCTCCTGTTCAATGCCGACGCGAACAGTGAGTTCCTGTTTGACCTTGTTGCCGCCCACTTTCTGGATGTCGCCGTGCTTGAGACAGCGGACATCTATCTTCTTCGCAGTCATCTCGGGCAGCAGGATCGCCAACATCTGCTCAAGCTGAAAGTTGCTGTCGCCATGCAGGACAAGAAGCTTTTCCTGCTGCTCGACGCGGGCGTCCGTGCCCTTGAAGTCGTACCGACCGGAAATCTTGCGATTCGCCCCTTCGACAGCATTCTTCAGGGCAACCATGTCGACTTCGGACGTGATGTCGAAAGATGGCATGGATGCCTCCCGATCAGCCGAAGTAACAGACGTAGTGGTAGGGCTCGCCACTCACTTCAATATCGAAGCTGGAGTTACCCGGCACATTGAAGCTCTCGCCAGCAGCGGACACTTTCCACTCGCTCTCACCCTTGAGGCGATAGCGGCAGGCGCCCGCCACCGTTTCCATCACTTCCGGCTCCCCGGTGTTGAAGGTCAGGCTGGCGGGCAGAATCACACCAACGGTCTTTTTGCTGCCATCAGCAAAAATGACGGTGTGGCTCACGCACTTACCATCGAAATATACGTTGGCCTTCTTGATGACGGAGACGCCGTCGAACTGAACAGACTGGGTCATAGCTCAACCTTCAAAAATTTATTCAATGCCTAACAGCTTCTGGATGATGCCTTTGGCCATGAAGCCGATAAAACCAACGCCAAGCCCCACGAACATCCAGATCGCACCGTATTTCCCCGCCTTTGACTCCCAGGCAAGCTGGCCAATGATAAAGACCATGTAGGCAATTAGGCCGCCAACGCACAGCTTGAGCGAGATGTCCTCGAACTCGGCGATCGTAAGACCGAATATTAGTGGGGCATTAGGGTCCATTTTTGCTTAGTCAGCCCCGCTTTGCTTTGGCGTTGGCGGCGATCCGCATACGGAGTGCGTTGAGGCGGATGAAGCCGTGGGCATCCTTTTGATTGTACGCACCCTGATCATCTTCGAACGTAGCAATCGTCGGATCAAACAGGGAGTCGGTCTTGGAGTCTCGCGCAACCACGATCACATTGCCCTTGTAGAGCTTGATGCGAACCCAACCGTTAACACTCTGCTGAGTGTGGTCGATCAGGGCCTGCATGGCCTGACGCTCCGGGCTCCACCAGTAGCCGGTGTAAATCAGGCTGGCGTAGCGGGCCAGCAGATCGTCCTTGAGGTGAGCCACTTCACGGTCGAGAGTAATGGATTCGATGGCGCGGTGAGCACGCAGCAGGATGGTTCCGCCCGGCGTTTCATAACAACCGCGGGACTTCATGCCCACGTAGCGGTTCTCGACCAGATCCAGACGACCGATGCCGTGCTTGCCGCCCAGTTCGTTGAGCTTGGCGAGCAGCTCGTGAGCCTTCATGCGGGTACCGTTGATGGCAACCAAGTCGCCCTTCTCGAATTCAAGATCCACATACTCGGCGGCATCGGGAGCGGCTTCCGGCGATACCGTCCAGCGCCACATGGACTCCTCAGCCTCGGCAGCCGGGTTCTCAAGATGGCGGCCTTCGAAGGAGATGTGCAGCAGATTGGCATCCATGGAATACGGGGAGCCACCCTGCTTGTGCTTCATTTCGATGGGAATGCCGTTCTTTTCAGCATAGGCCAGCAGCTTTTCGCGGGAGAGCAGGTCCCACTCACGCCACGGTGCAATGACCTTCACGTTCGGCATCAGCGCGTAGTAGCCCAGCTCGAAACGAACCTGATCGTTACCCTTGCCGGTGGCGCCATGGGAAACCGCATCGGCGCCGGTCTGGCGTGCGATCTCGATCTGGCGCTTGGCGATGAGCGGACGCGCAATAGAGGTGCCGAGCAGGTATTCGCCTTCGTAGATCGCATTACAGCGAAACATCGGGAACACGAAGTCGCGCACGAACTCTTCGCGCAGATCGTCAATGAAGATGTTCTCGGGTTTGATGCCGAATTGCAGCGCCTTGGCTCGCGCCGGCTCGAGTTCCTCGCCCTGACCGAGATCGGCCGTGAACGTAACCACTTCGCACTGGTAGGTGTCCTGCAGCCACTTGAGGATTACCGATGTATCCAGCCCGCCCGAGTAGGCAAGCACAACCTTCTTTACGTCGCTCATGTCCCGCTTTCCGAATATGAGTAAATGAGTCCTAACCGCTTCCGACCGCGCTACGCGCAGTCACCCTCGATCTTCCCGATCAGGAGATATTCCATTAATGCCTTCTGCACATGCAGACGATTTTCCGCTTCATCCCAGACCACTGATTGGGGGCCATCGATGACTTCCGCAGATACTTCCTCACCCCGATGGGCAGGCAGGCAATGCATGAACAAAGCGCCTGGATTGGCGATCTTCATCATGTCCTCGTCCACCTGCCAGTCAGCGAAGTCGCGCATCCGCTCTTCGTTCTCCGCCTCGAAGCCCATGCTGGTCCATACGTCGGTGGTCACAAGGTCAGCCCCACGGCAGGCCTCCATCGGATCATCGAAGTGCGCATAGTGACCCGTTCCATACAACCCAGCCCGCTCAGGTTCGACTTCATAACCCGGTGGGGTAGATACATGTACATGGAAATCCAGCACCTCGGCGGCCTGCAGCCACGTATTGCAGACGTTGTTCGAATCCCCGACCCAGGCCACCGTTTTGCCCTTGATCGAGCCACGATGCTCGATGAAGGTGTAGATGTCGGCGAGAATCTGGCAAGGGTGATATTCGTTGGTCAGCCCATTGATCACGGGTACGCGGGAATATTCCGCGAAGCGCTCGATGATCGACTGCTCGAAGGTGCGGATCATGACGATATCGCTCATACGCGAAATCACCTGCGCCGCATCCTCGACCGGCTCACCGCGACCGAGCTGAGAGTCCCGCGTATTCAGATAGATCGCGGAACCACCGAGCTGCTGCATCCCGGCTTCGAAAGACAGCCGCGTGCGCGTGCTGGCCTTCTCGAAAATCATCACCAGTGTGCGATCGAACAACGGATGATGAGGCTCGTAACGCTTGAAACGTTCCTTTATCCAGCGGGTGCGGGAAAAAAGATAATCGTATTCGTCACGAGAAAAATCGTTGAACTGTAAGTAATGTCTCGGTGCGTTCATGGCACTCGTTCTTGGTTATTGTGCTGCTAGAAATCCCTTGATCAGCGGCGCCAACCCGTCCACCAACGCAGCTGCTTCCCGTTCGCTGAAGTTCAGCGACGGCAACAAGCGTACAACCTTGTCCGCAGTCACATTGATCAGATAGCCCGCATCAAGAGCCTGCCCTACCAAAACACCACAGGGCCGATCGAGCTCGACGCCGATCATAAGACCCGCGCCCCGGATATCGAGCACGCCAGGAACGCCTTCAAGGGCCTTGGCCAGACCATCGCGGATGCTTTGACCGATTCGCTCCGCATTGGCGAGAAGGTTTTCCTCGTCGATGACCTCCAGGGTAGTCAGCGCAGCCGCGCAGGCCAGAGGATTGCCACCGAAGGTGGACCCGTGATTGCCAGGCTGAAAAACCCCCGCTGCGCGGCCAGCGGCCAAACAAGCTCCGATCGGAACCCCGGAACCCAACCCCTTGGCGAGGGACATCACGTCAGGCTTCACCTCGGCGTGCTGATGACCAAACCACTTGCCGGTACGTCCAACACCGCACTGCACCTCATCGAACATCAGCAGCAATTCCCGGTCATCGCACAGCTTGCGCAAGGCGCCGAGATAGGCCTGCTGGGCGATGTGAATGCCGCCTTCGCCCTGAACCGGCTCAAGCAGAATACCCACTACATCCGCACGGCCATCGAGAATACGCTCAACAGCGGCCAGGTCGTCAAACGGAACCCGGAGGAACCCGCCGACCAATGGGCCAAACCCAAGCTGCACCTTCTTGTTGCCTGTTGCCGACAAGGTTGCGAGAGTCCGCCCGTGGAAGGATTGCTCCATCACGACGATGACCGGCTCGGCAATGCCGCGCTTGTGTCCGTAAAGACGCGCTAGCTTGATGGCGGCTTCGTTTGCTTCACACCCCGAATTACAGAAGAACACTTCATCCATGCCTGACCGCTCGGCAAGCTTGTCGGACAAGGCTTCCTGCAACGGGATCTGGTACAGATTCGACGTATGAATGACGCGTGAAGCCTGCTCCGAGATTGCACGCACCAGACGGGGGTGATTGTGACCGAGCGTCGATACGGCAATGCCTGACAGGGCATCGAGATAACGCTTGCCGGAAACGTCAAACAGCCAAGAACCCTCCCCATGGCTAAATGCCACCGGAAGCCGTCCGTAAGTGTTCATCAGGTGAGACATGAAGCAACCTTGTTCCGATTTTCGCCAATCGCCGACATAGCGCGCCACGTCAGCACCAGAAAGGCGAAACGGCGACTCGCGCCGCCGTTGAATTTAGAAAACCGCTACAGGATTCTACTGGACAACAACCCGCCTGTACAGCGCACGCTCCACGGCCCCATCACCTGGTCGCGGGCTGACGCATCGGACCGATATATGACTTCGCAATGACCACATTGTCGATGTATAGATCCATGTCTCGCGGCGGCGGCGTCATGCCCCCGTGATAGATATCAAACCATACGGTCTCGATCTTCAGTTCGGGGACGTTGCGCAGCCTCAAATCCTTTTTCTCAAATGCCAGACGGCCATCGATCCATGCCCGCAGGACCCCATCTTTCTGACCCGGCGTATTCAATTTCAGATACTGCTCAACGCAATACCAGCGATTACGCTGCAGGGCCGCCAGACGGCCGAGTCCCCACCTAAGACCGTCCCCAGACGGTTCCGCCATATCCGCATGATACGCATACGTTCCAATCGGCGTGGTACCAACCAACGGATTCTCACGCCCCGCCATCACCGAGAACGAACCCCGAAGCGACCAGCCGTTGTCACCCGTGCTCTTCCTCATACCCCAGCCGGCCTTCCCATAGGTGCCGGCGAAACCCGGCAACTTTCCACCATCCACATCAGGAGACCAATTACTGCCAAAACGCAGGTAATAACGGAAATACGCCTCCTCCGGCTCCCGCCCCTGCTTGCCGCTGAATGCATAACGCAGATCCGCACCGAGATTCACTCCCTTTTTTAAGCGAATCTTCAGTGCATGCCCTTTGAGTGGCGCAAATCCACTTTCAAGGTCTTCCGTTACACGGGACATCGCCATGCGCAGATCAACAAATGACCACTCACTTGCCCATGCGACACTTTCGAAGCCAGTCTGAAAATAGACATCGGGATCTTTGCCCAAAGACTCTTCATCAACATACTTAGCCGCAAGGCCAAGCCGCGCAGTCGCATCAGGGCTAACCGGAGGACTCACCGCAAACACTCCCAGGGTGACCTCCCCCCCATACTGCCTGCCCAGCGTCAAGCTCAGCGTCATGCGACGAACACTTTTCTCTCGTACCGTTTGCGGCAGTGCGAAGCCAAAAACACCACGAGCACCACCACCGAGTTTGACGCGCGTCTCCCGCCCCAAGCCCTTTACAGTACTGCAATCCAAGTATGCGTCCGCAGTTGGAAAGGCGATATCTCCACTCCCGTCGGCGAATTCGATGGTCAGGATCGGGCGGGAGGCCATTTCTGGACTTTCCCTGCTGACAACATCCAGGATGCCGTTGCCCTTTATTGCTGAAATCATCGTACCTTTTGAAAGATCGGCCCTGCCAGTTATCCAGTCCTTGAACAGCGCCGTCAAATCCAGCTGGATCGTTCGCCCCTGATAATTGGCAGGCACAACCGTTGTGGAATACGGCTGACTGCCAAATTTTTGATGTGCCGCATCCTGCCAGTCACCGCCCTTGCGTGCCCATTCGCCACCGGCTCCCGCATTGAACGCCTGGCACGTCACGCCATCAGAACTATCCGACAATGAATCAGCAGCCCGAGCATTACCGACTGCGGACAAGGACAATAGCGCAGCGAGAAGAACGCGGCCAGACCGGAAGTAAATCACACTCACTCCTCGCGCGGCTGGTCAGCCTTTGGATCGCCGGCCTTTTCAGTCCTTTCGGCGGCTTTTTCCTCTCCGCTCCCGACTATCGGGGTTTCGGCCGCCTTGGCCGGCAGCGGACGCCATTTCCCTGCCTTTTCGAGCTTCTGCCGAAGGCCAGGCAGCGGGTACCCCAACCCATAGGCAATATGGGCCGCCGTCAATGCATCATCATACCGGCCCAGAGTGATCCAGCCGAGTCCGAGGTTATACTGAAAATTTGCATTGCCTTGGGGCGCATTCTCTCGGGCCCTCTCCAGGCGCGCAGCCGCGCCTTTCGTATCGGCAAGATCGGCCAACCACATGCCATACAGCAATTCAACAACCCCATCGTCCGGCGCAATCTGCAGACCGGCCTCAAAAGAGCACTCGACTGTTCTATCTGTCCCCCGCGGACGATTGGTCTTTTCCCGCTTGGCAAGTCTCACCAACGTCGCGAGCGCACGATGATGATTGGGGAAATACCTAAGCGTATAAGCCAAATCGCCGCCAAAAAAGACTGTCGTAGCTGCCTTTGTAAGACTCTCGACCCCCGGCCCAAAATGATAGGCCTCGACAACCCGGATGACATTTGGAGGCGCCACGCGATAATCGTAAACTGCGTGGCTCTGCGGCCCCTCGGACGGGCACGATACAACACCCGCGGCAGATGCTGCGCCGCCCCCGACTACGAGCATCACCGCAACCGTAGCCCTCACGACCTTACCCCGCCAATACGACATCAATTCCGCCTGAGATTTGCGCATGAATACCTCGAATAATCGATTGCGTGCTTGCAAAGTCACGACGCCAGTGCAGGAGTTGCCAACTGGGGCGCATTGACCCTCAAAAAGTTCTGAGCTATGCGCAGACAGAATCTGCCAGGCTGCCTCTCCCACGGAGTAAATCTTGGCAATTCATAAATACCGGATTCACGCCCCACAGATCCCCATGACGTTGTAAAGGCCGCTTCATAGCCGGCCCGCTCTATCATGCGCACGTTCTGCGCAGTATAGTCCGTCCCCGGCTTACCATTTGGATAGGCAAAAAAACGGGGCGCTTCACCGAGTAGGTCCGCAAGTTGCAGGCGGTTCTTGACAACTTCGTCCATTGCCTGATCTTCATCTAGAACCGCTAGAATTGGATGATGGGTCGTATGACCGCCAATCGCCATACCGCCTCCAGATAAGCCGCGCAACTGTCCGGTCGTCAACATCAAGTCTGCGGGCAGCGCGACGGCAGCCTCTTCCCGCAGTCTATCAAGTGCTTCACAGCGCCCGTCCAGCGAAAGGTACTTGATGCGTTGCAGCAAGGTCTGAATCAACGTGCGCCGCTGGGCTACCGTGGAAAGCGCATATCGCCCCAGCCCCATCCAGTCTAGATCCAGTTCATTCAGTTCCGTCCGACGCACTGTTTCGATAACTGCATCATTGAACATCACTCCACCATCGAGATAGCCGGAAGCAATGAAAAAAAGTGCTCGCACCCCATGTTTGCGCAAGATGGGATAAGCGATGGTGAAATTATCCGCATAGCCATCATCAAATGTGATGACGAGCGTACGGGGAGGCAACTTACCCGCCTGCCACGCCTCAATGGCCTCTTCCGCAGAAAGAATATTGAAATACCTTACGAGTACGCCGATCAGTTCGTCGAACTGGGCCGCGCATATCTCACCAGGCTGCAACGGATCAGGTTCGGGTACGACGCGGTGAAATATAAGGGTCCCAAAGCGTGACGACCGCCCCCCGAACAGAGACGCAAGGCCGCCTAACATCAATGGGAGATCACGGGTAATCACGCGGCACGGCCTCAATAAAGAAAACAAGTTGCGAACGAATCAATAGGACCGCTCGATTGACTGGATGCCGTAGCCTACGGTTTTACGTGGCTGACGACATAGCGCGTCTTGCCCGATTTCTCAGGGGGGATTTCGGACACGGAACTGATGTCAACCTGTACCGACGCCCCCAAACGAGCAGCGAAATCACTTCGGATGCGCTGACGTTCATGCTCTCCAAAACGCTCGTCGGCGACGACAAGAACTTCGGTGCGTTCGATGCTGTGCTGAACGATCTTGAACCGCTGCACCCCGGGCAAATCCCTGACCGTATAGATCAGGGCCAGTGCATGGATGACGGTACCGTCTGCACCAGTAATGAAATCGGTGGTCCGCCCCTGCACTTCTGCAAGAACCGGCAGCTTGATTCCGCAGGAGCACGGCTTATTGGCAAGCACCCCTACGTCGCCAGTCTTGTAGCGTACGAAAGGAAAATCCCTCGTCGCCATGTGCGTCACCACAATCTCACCGGGCACGCCTGGCGGTACCGGCGAGCCATCGGGCGCAACGGTTTCGACGACTATATCCTCCGCCGAAATGTGCAGGCTTCCATGAGGACATTGATGCGCAATGAAGCCGGCATCCCGGGCGCCATAGCCATTCGCCACCGGGCATCCGAAAATCTCGCTGATTGACTGCTTCTGATGGTCATACAGCATCTCCGACGTAACGAATGCCACCTTGATCCCGAGATCGTTCAAGGGGATCTGCCACAGACGCGCCCGCTCGGCGAGGTGCGCCAGCGCCGAGGGATAGCCGAACAACATCTTCGGCCGGACCTTGCGGATCTGCGCAAGCATTGCCCGTACCTTGTCGTCAGACATCTCGAAAGCCGGCAACAGCCATGACCGGAGCAGTCGGTCACGCAAAGCCTTCACCCGATCCTGGGCGCCTAATTCAATAGGCGACCCCCACAACACGATCTCCGGATCACCGATATCCACGCCCCACCAACGGGTGGCTCGCCACTTGGCCGCGACATCATGGCTCTTGCGCGCCTTCCCAATGTAAAAAATCAGTGGCTCGCCACTCGATCCTCCGGTGTTGTAGCGCGTCACCGGCCCCGAATCATCGGCCCTTAATTTGTCCACGTTCTCACGGATAAGTGGCTTGGTTAGAAATGGTAAGCGCTGCAGATCTTCCAGCCCCCGGTACGCGGCCGGATCAAACCCCTGCTCGCGAAACAGATCCCGATAGTAGGGAACGTGAGTTCCGATATCCATCAGGAAGCGCTTCAGTCGCTCGTTGCGTAGCGCCAGTATCTGCTCTCGCGGCAGATACTGGGTCTTCTCAAGGTCCTTCCGGCGTGCAACCGAATCGTGGGACTTCAAGTGCTCATGCAACGGAAAAATCGCGCCCGAAGCGACACTGGTATAGATGGAACCCATATTCTGACTAACCCTTTCTTGCGGACCGAGCGCCAGCACTCAAAGCACGAAAACGCTCGACCAGAATGCGCACACGCGCTTCCCATGCGTTTTCCCGCGCATAGGACATGATGTACTGGCGATCCCAATCCCGCACCAGCGCGGCAGCAGTTGCATCACGCAAGGCTGCCCTGTCTCCGAAGGGAACCACCGTTCCCAGATCAGCGGAACACACGACCTCGGCATTACCTCCGACGGCCGTTGTCACGACAGGCAAGCCACACCCCATGGCCTCGAGGAACACGTTGGCCCACCCCTCATTCCGCGTGGACAAGACAAACACATCGGCACAACTCAAGGGGAGTGCCAACTGCTCCGGCGGCAGAGGCCCGGTGAAGATCACGTGCCCGGAAAGACCAAGGTCGCGAACCTGTCCACGCAAGGCATCCGACATGTCCCCTTCCGGACTACCTCCCCCTACGATGACATACCGAAGCTGCGGGAACTGCCCGATCAACTCGGGCAGAATCTCCAGCACCCGGTGAAATCCCTTGCGCTCGACGAGCCCGCCCACGGAAATCAGCACCGATGCATCCGCCGGGATATCCATGCGCCGCCGCGCCTCATCGCGAGGGATCGCGGTGAACTTGCCGATGTCCACACCATTCCCGACCACCTCGATATGATCGGCTGCGGCCCCTGCCCCCACCAGCAGTTGGCGCAGGGAGTCCGACACGCTGATCACCTGGTCCGCCTCCCGGACTGCGGACACGACTTGAGGCGCCAAGGCGGGATCCTTCAGCTGGCGTGTCTCGGTACCGCGTAACGTAATAGATGTCGGCCAGCCGAGCCACCTTCCAAGCAGAACTCCAGCCCGTCCATTCGGATAGGCAAAATGGGCGTCAAGAATGCCCTCCCCGTAGCACCGCCGGAGCCTCAGCAACAAAGGCAGGGTGCACAAGGCCATCGACAGGCCGTCCAGGCGCCGCAGCACGCCGGGCAGCGAGAAAAATCGCGGAAAAAACACCTCCACGCCATCCTGCTTCTCAAAGCGCCCCGTGTCAGGTCGATAACCCGGACGGAACCAGCGGATCAGCGACTGCAACGGAAACCAGGGCTGCGGGGAGATCACGACAAGCCGAAAAGCGGGCCGCAGACGAAACACGCGCTCCCGTACAAACAGCCCAGCCGTCGGCTGAATGCGGCTGGGAAAGAGGGAGGACAACACGTAGATCGTCCTGCTCCCCTGCTCCTCCGGTGCAACGGGGAGTTCGGTATCGTTTCCGATCGTCACTTGCGCCTCACCCGGCATGCACCGCTTTCCTGCGTTGACGCGCCGCCCACCACCAGCTCACCGCGGCGCCGGCCGCAAACACCCCGGCCACCAGCAGAGTGACGAGGCGCAAGCGGATATTCTCCAGCTGCTGGCGCTGAACCTCATTGTCGCGGCTCTCCAGAATCCGGATATGGGGATACAAGCCTGCCCCGAGCGCCAGTAGCTGCTCTGCGCTCCGGCCGGCTTTCGAGGCCAACCGGACCAGACTTGAGCGATCGTTCTCGAAGACATTGTTCCCCCACCACAAATACCACTCAGGCAAGCCTCGGCGGTAGTAGTCGATAGCCTTCTCGGGATAGCGGTAACCCGGCGGAGACGCCGGTGCAACAGGAATCATCCTCGGAGCTCCGCCCGACAACAGGACGTCACGAACCTCGAGCGCCGACAACGGACGTCCGGCTGCATCCACGAAATAGAAGTTGTTGAACACGTCGAGCATGATCCAACGGCCGCTGCGCCGGTCCCAGATCTCATTGAAGACGTGGCCATGCCCGCCGAAGCCATCGAACGAAAAGGCCCAGGAGCGGGAAAACACCCCGGAGGCCTGGGCAAGCGCAGTGAACACATCCGAAAAATCGGCGCAGTAGCCTTCCGCGTTGTCCGTGATGCGACGGTAGGTCTCCGAAAGGCTCGACTGAATGGGATTTCCGGGAGCGCGACCCGGCTGACGCAGAATCTGGCCAATCCGCAATGCCGTGCCCCAGTCATCCCCCTCGATGCGTAAACTGAAACGCCGGGCCAGATCAGCAAACTTCGGATCCGTGCTGGCAGGTGATCCAGCACGAAAATCGGGCGGCAGCGCCGCGGGTGTCCAGACCGCGTTAGCAGGCTCCGCGTCGAGCAACAATGCATTACGCAGACGGACCAACTCGGACGAAGCCGTGAGATGGGGCACCAGACTCGCCGAACAAAGTACGACGACCGCCAGACAGCCCCAGAAGAGCAGCCGGGCTCCCCGCTCGAGGGGGCCACGGGGCACCGGACACCTCACCAGCACAGGCCCTGGACACGCCCCCTAATTGACGCCTTGGACTTGATGCCAACCAGGTCCAGCACATACTGGTCGTCCCTCACGTACGTCGCCAGGGCGTCCTGGATAGACGGCGTGGACAGCCCCAGCACCAGCACCTCGGAGCTCTTGATGACTTCCTCGACATCAGCATTGAGGAGTTCGCCGATATGCGGCACATGGCGCTCGATGAAGCTCTTGTTGGCGCCCAACAGACGGGACAGGTGCACCTCGGGATCGTAGACTGACAAATGCACGCCCTTGCCGATCAACTGCTCCGCGAGCGTCACCAGCGGGCTTTCACGCAGATCGTCGGTACCGGTTTTGAACGACAAACCGATGAAGCCGACCTTCCGCTTGCCGGTCGCCAGAATCCGCTCGATCGCCAGATCAACGTGATTGCGGTTGGACGGCATGATGCCGGCCAACATCGGGATTTCCACGTCGTGCTTCTTGGCAAGATAAGTCGTAGCTCGCAGGTCCTTGGGCAGACAGGAGCCCCCAAAGGCGAAGCCGGGCATCAGGTAAGCGCGGGAGATGTTGAGCTGCGTGTCCTGGCAGACCAGATCCATCACCTCAAAAGGATTGACGCCGAGCGCCTCGCACAGGCGTGCAGTCTCGTTGGCAAAGGTGATCTTGAGAGCGTGGAAGTTATTGCAGCAGTACTTCATCATCTCCGCCGAGCGGACGGAAGTATCGAGGAACTTGCAAGGCAGATGGCCAAACAGTTCCTTCAGGCGCTCGATGGGATAGGCATGGTTGGCCCCGACAACCGTGAACGGCGGCTTGTCGTAATCGCGGATGGAGGACCCTTCACGCAGGAACTCCGGCTGGAAGCACAGGTGGAAACCCTCGCCATCCTTCTTGCCGGAACCCGCCTCGATGATGGGGCGCAGCACATCCTCGACGGTGCCGGGCACCAGTGTCGAACGGAACACTACCACGTGGGGCGTGCTCTTCTCACGGATCGCCTGCCCCATGCTGTCGGCCAGGCGCAAGACGGCCCCCTGGTCCTGGCTGCCGTTGGCGGCGGACGGGGTCCCGACACAAACGAGGGAAATATCGCTGTTCAGTACCGCATGCACCGCATCGGTCGTTACCGACACGCGGCCACTGGCCACCACGCTCTTCATCAGGTCGACCATGCCCTCTTCGACCACCGGCGTCTTGCCGTCGCGGATGAGATCGAGCTTGGTCTGGTCGATGTCCACACCGATCACCTCATGACCGTCGCGTGCGAGGCAGGCCAGCGACACCGCGCCGACGTAGCCCAGGCCAAAAATACTGATCTTCATTTGCGTTTTCCCTTGTTTTCCTGAAACTGTTTGACGCAGCGCTCGATGATCCCATCGAGCCGTTCCATTGAGCGCGGCCAAGCGTGATGACTCAGCATGCGGGCACGCCCGGCGTCAGCGAGACGGCTTCGTTCGGCGGGATCGGAACAGATCCTTCTGATGGCTGCAGCATACGCGTCCGGCGTGTCCGCAACGAGGAAATGCTTCTCGGCTTCGGCATCGACGCCACCAGCGGCAATGCTGCTGGTCACGACTGGAACCCCCATGGCCATCGCCTCGAGGATCTTGTTCTGCGTACCCCGAGCGATATTCAGCGGCGCAACCATCAGAGCGGCCCCACGTACGTACGGCCTCACATCGGGCACCGAACCCGTCACCGTAACCCCTTCCAGCTCACCGAGCTTACGAACAGCCGGAGACGGGTCAGCGCCAACAATGAGCAGCTTCATCTGCGGCCGCCCCTTCCTGAGCAATGGCCACACCTGCTCGCAGAAGCGGAACATACATTCCTGGTTCGGGTAGTAATCCATTCGACCGATAAAGCTGATCGTATCCGGGTCGTAGGGCGTGCCATCCGGACTGAAGAAGGACGCATCCACACCATTGGGAAACCAGTCGGTCGTCAGGCCGGTGTTGTAGGAGTTCAAGGTTTCCCATTCGGCGCGGGTGGTTGCAGTACCCATGTCGAACTTTCCCGCCAGGCGCTTTTCAGCCGCCAGCATTTTCAGGCCCTCCAGGCGATAGCCCAGGGACAGCGGAAAGGATTTGTAATTGGCATACTCCAACCACTTCTGGGAATCCATGTCACCGTAATCGATAATCTTCGGTACGTCGGTGACGTGCTCCACATACTGGGCAACTGACGAGCAATGGACAAAGATGAGATCCCACTGCTGGCTGGCTAGTAGATGATCAATCTTGCGCTTCAAATCCGGCGAGTAAAAGAAGCCCATCGACGACGGAGTGACGAGCGGCAATCGCGCCACCATGCGCACCACCTGCACCGGATTGCTCACCAGGCCGACTTCGAATGCCTGGCAATGGGGAGCAATGCCCCTGCCCTCCTCGGCCTCTGCCGTGGAACGGGCCAGGGAACACACGGTAACCTTATGCCCCTTCTCCGTCAGGTGGCGGATCATGTTGAAAGGACGAATCTTGCCCCCCCGCTTCGGCGGATAGGGGAAACGGTGACAAACGTAAAGGATGTTCATTGGGTGTAGCTCTTGAGCTCGGCCGCGACATCGCCGGGCTCACGCCGGTCGAGATAGATCCGGCTCCAGATCTCCAGGTTCATCAGGGACAGCAGGCCATCCGTGCCATCGGCCCGGTTGGCCTCGTGATCGGCCATCAGCGCGGCGATTGCATCATGGCGGAACAAGCCGCGCCGGGCGACAGACTCCCGGGACAAAAGCTGCCGCAGGACGGGTGCCAGATCACGCTTCAGCCAAGCCCCCATCGGCGTTCCAAAGCCCCGCTTCTTGCGATCCAGGATATCCGCCGGCAACAGGTCGGCAAGGCTCTCCTTCATCAAATGCTTGAGGCGCCCCCCCTTGACCTTGAGCGAAGCCGGAATCGACGCTGCAAGCTCGACAAGTTCGTGATCCAGCAGCGGAACCCGACACTCCAGGGACACCGCCATACTCATCTTGTCAGTCAGCAGCAGCAGGTCGTCGGGGAGCTGGGTTTCCGCATCCACAGCAAACATACGGTTCAGATCATCATTGGATCCAGCACGGGCAAAGGCATCACCCAAGGGGTCTGGCGTACCGGCTCCCGGCTCCAGCAACATCCCCGACACGACGTCCCGGGCCAGCACCTGGAGGTAGCTCCGATAGCGGTCATCTGCATGCATGTCGGCGGAGGCAATGAAGCCCTTGGCCAGGCGCAAGGTGTTGAGAAGACCGGAGTGCCGGTCACTGGGCAGGCGGTTGGCGACAGTCCTCGCCACCGAACGCACAAAACCTGGCAGACGATGGAAGCGCTCGGCGTAATGCCCGCCGAGATAACGGCGATAGCCGCCGAACAGCTCATCCCCGCCGACCCCGGACAGGATCACCTTGACGTCGCGCCGCGCAAACTCCGACACCAGATAGGTCGTGATGAACGCCGTGTCCGCCACTGGCTCATCCATGTGCCAGAGCAACTTGGGCAGCAGGGACACCACATCGGGCTTGACGACGATCTCATGATGCTCGGTGCCGAACAGCTTGGACACCTGCCGCGCATACGGCAGCTCGTTATACAGGCTCTCCGCCACACCGCCTTCGAAACCAATGGCGTAGGTGCGGATCGGCTGCTCTGAGTGGCGGGCCATGAAACCCACCACAGCGCTCGAGTCCACGCCCCCGGAAAGGAAAGCCCCGATTGGTACATCGCTGACCATCTGCATGCGCACCGACTCTTCGAGCCGTGCCTTCACGCGGGCGATCCACTCGGCCTCAGAAACACTTCGTTCAATCACGCTCGGCAGGCGCCAGTAACGCCATTCCCTGACCTGATTGTTCTCGATGGCCAGCAGGGTTGCCGGCGGCAACTTGCGGATGCCCTTGAACATCGAGCCTGGTGCGGCGGCATAGCCCAGATGCAGGTAGCTGGCCAGTTGGGCGCGGTCCAGCTCGGCGCTCACGCCGGGCAGCGCCAGCAACGCCTTGGCCTCGGTTGCGAAGGCCAAGCGTTGCCTATCCTGAAGCACGTACAGCGGCTTGACGCCGATACGGTCGCGTCCAATCAGCAGCCGCTTTCGACGGCCGTCCCAGAGCGCAAAGTCGAACATGCCATTGAGCCGATGCACGAACTCGTCGCCGAAGGCATCGTAGGCATGCAGGACGACCTCACTGTCCGAGCCCGTCTTGAAGCGAAACCCCAAGCCCCGCAACTCTTCGCGCAGCTCCCGGAAATTGTAGATTTCCCCATTGCAGACCAACCACAGGCTGTCGTCGGCATTGGAAATGGGCTGGTGCCCGCCGGCCAGGTCGATGATGGACAAGCGGCGCATCGCAATGCCACAGGGGCCCTCAATATGCTGCCCCTCGTCATCCGGACCGCGATGAACAGTCTGATCCCCCATCGCGGAAAGCATCGCGGGCTCAACCCGCTGCCCGTCAAATCGGTAAAGCCCGTGAATGCCGCACACCTTGCAACCTCAGAAATTCAGGACGCGCCCATAGCTCGCCAGGGCACGTCGATAGACTTCACGATAACGGGCCACGCTGTTCTCCCAGGTCCGCTCCACTTCGACAAACTGCCGTGCCTGTGCCTTCACCTTCGGCCAGGCACCTCGCTGCGCCAATACATCACTGATGGCCGCCGCCAGTGCATCAGCATCGCCGGCACGGAAAAGGAATCCGGTCTCGCCATGGCGGATCAGCTCCTTGTGCCCGCCCACGTCGGAGGCCACGAACATGCGCCCCTGCGCCATGGCTTCCAGCGGCTTGAGCGGGGTAACGAGTTCGGTCAGGCGAATCGGCAAACGCGGATAGGCCAGCACATCGATGAGTTCGTAATAACGCTGCACCTGCGAATGAGGTACCCGTCCGGTAAAGATCACCCGCTCCGAAAGGCCCAGGCGCTGAACCTGTGCCTTGAGATTTGCCTCTTGCGGACCACCACCGACCAACAGGACACAGAGATCCGGATAAGCCGGGATCAGCTTGCAGGTTGCGTCGATGAGCAGGTCAAGACCCTCATAGCCGTAAAACGAGCCTGCAAAGCCAAGCACGGTCTTGCCGTCCAGCCCGAGGGAGGCACGTAATGCCGGATCCGGCTCGGCACCGAACTGGAAAGTAGCCACATCGACCGCATTCGGAATCACGGTGATCCGATCGTCCGCCACGCCACGCACGCGGATATCGCCACGCAAGCCTTCACAGATCGTCGTCACCTGATCAGCGCGCCGCAAGGCGAAACTCTCCAGCCCCCGCGAGACTCGGTAACGCAGGCTGCCCTCGGTGGTGGTTCCGTGGTCCACCGCCGCATCCTCCCACGACGCGCGCATCTCATACACCACCGGGATCTTGCGCTTGCGCCCAACCCACAGGGCCGGCAAGGCGTTGAGAACAGGGGAATGGGGATGAAGAATGTCCGGCTTCAGCTCATCCACCAGTTCATCCAGCCGCGCTGCGGTCAGGCGCATCTGGGCCACCAGGCCTTCCTGGCCGGAATTGGCGGTCCGATAAAAAGTCCAGCCATCGGCCTCCTCGCGCCCTCCCGTGCTTGCGCCTTGTTTGGGCGTCGTCAGATGGAAGGTCTCCCAACCGAGCTTGCACTGCTCACGGAGAATGGAAACGGTGCGGAAGGCGTAACCACTATGCAACGGCAACGAGTGGTCCAGAACGTGCAGAATGCGCAGACTCATGCGGCCCCCAGGATCGGGGCTGGCTCGACGCCCAGTTTGCTGTTGCGCAGGAAGGCCTCGAACATCAGCAGCGTCCACAGCGGTGAGCTGTAGTCACGCGCTCCGCTCTGGTGGGCATCCACCAAGTGCTGGAGATACTTGCGATTGAACAGTCCGGTGGAAGCCAGCGTGTCCCCGAGCATCGCGCTACGCACCCGGTCCTTGAGCGGCCCACGGAACCAGCGCGCCAACGGAACCGAAAAGCCCATCTTGGGCCGGTACAGCACATCGTGAGGCAGCATAGGCTCCATCGCCTTCTTGAACAGATACTTGCCTTCCTGCCCCTTGATCTTCAGGTGGGTCGGCAAACTGGCCAGCCACTCCACCAGCGGGTGATCCATCAAGGGCTCGCGCACCTCCAGGGAGTGCGCCATGCTGGCCCGGTCGACCTTGGTGTTGATGTCGCCGACCAGGTAGGTCTTGATATCGAGGTATTGCACCAGGGCCAGCGCGTCGTCGGTACCCGCGTTCTCAGCATGACGCCGAAACACCTCAACTGCGTTGTAGCCAGCTAGCTGGTTACGGAATGTCGGGGAAAACAGCTGGCGACGCATGTCATCGCGCAGGATGGACACCGAATGGAAGTAGGCCTGCACGGAATCCCGCGCCAGCGACTGGAAGGTGGTCTTCGCCCGGAACACCCGCGGCGCCCAATCCGCCTTGGGATACAAGCGGCCGAGCAGCCCGAACACCGGCTTGCGAACCGAATACGGCAGGCCGCTGCGCATCCGCTCCTCCATCATGTGGAAACGGTAGCGCCGGTAGCCCCCCATGTTCTCGTCGCCGCCATCGCCGGACAGGGCGACCGTCACGTGCTTGCGGGCCAGCTGGCAAACCCGGTAGGTCGGAATGGCGGAACTGTCGGCGTAGGGCTCGTCGTAAAGGGCCGCTAGCGTATCGATCAGGTCGAAATCGTCGGACTGGACGGTCTCGACACGGTGGTTGGTGTGGTAACGGTCCGCCACCATCTGGGCGAACGCCGACTCGTTGAAGGCCGGGTCGTCGAACCCGATCGAACAGGTATTCACCGGCTCGCCGGAAATTCCCGCCATCGTGGCCACCACCGCACTCGAATCGACACCGCCCGAGAGGAAGGCACCGAGCGGCACTTCGGCGATCATGCGCAGACGCACCGACTCCCGCAGGCGCTCGGTCAGTTCGGCCGTCGCATCCTGCAGGCTGAGGCGGTTATCGAGCGTAAAGCGCACATCCCAGTACGGCTTCGGGGCGGGGATCGGCTGTCCGTGACGAATGGCCAGGGAAAAGCCAGGGTCGAGCTTGCGGGCCCCCTTGAAGATGGTGCGCGGCTCGGCAACGTAGCCCAGCGCAAAATATTCCTCGACGGCCAGCGGATCAATGGTCTTGTCGAGCCCCGGGTGCTGCATCAGCACCTTCAGCTCCGATCCAAACGCCAGGGCCCCATCGGGCAGCACCGCGTAATACATGGGCTTGACACCCATCCGGTCACGCGCCAAGAAAAAGGTCTGCCGGTTGCGATCCCACAGCGCGAACGCGAACATGCCGCGAAATCGCTTGACACAATCTTCGCCCCAGGACTCCCAGGCGTGGACAATAACTTCGGTATCGCTCCGGGTATGGAAACGGTGCCCCAGGGCAGTCAGCTCGGGGATCAGCTCCTGGTAATTGTAGATCTCGCCATTGAAGACGACGACCACCGACCCATCCTCGTTGAACAGCGGCTGCTGGCCGGTCGAGATATCGATGATAGACAAACGGCGGTGGGCGAAGGCGATGCCCGGCTCGAAGTGATAGCCCCCTTCGTCCGGCCCCCGATGCTGCTGGATGTCGTTCATGCGCTGGATGAGCTCCCGCGCAAACGTCTGCTTGCCCCTCGTATCAAAGAGTCCGGCGATACCGCACATAGTTCTCTACCTGTTGTCCATCGATCTGCCACACAACGGCAGCCCGATGCCTATTGAATGATTCCGGCGGGGCGGCATTCTACCCCGAGTCAGCGGGATTCCTGCGCGAACTCGGCATGCATTTTTCATCCCGACCAACGATTCATATGGATGCATCATTGCGGCTATCCCCCCCCGATCAAGGCCTGGAGTAGCGCCTTGGCATTCGCACGCTCAAAAGCCTCCAGAGACTCAGCGGCGCGCTGCTCATCAGTGCCACTCGCCCAGATGGCTACATAAGCTGAAGTATCCGGGCGTCCCATCAGCTTCGTCACGGCCAGTAGGGCCTTGGCGAGATAATCGTTAGTCACCAGACGGCCATCGATCCAGTAGCCCGACAGGACGACGACCTGACTGCCGTGCCCGGCCAGTACCGAGCGCCGCCAATACCCGCTGCCGGAATCCGGCCCTCTCCCGTCCGCAAGCCAGCTCCAGTCACTGTCAGAAGGCAGGAGCAGCTGGTTTGCACTCTGCACGAGCTCACTGCCACTCCGCTGCTGCCCATAGACCGCCACATACGCCGACACCTGGTGGCGACCATCCGAAAAATGGCGCAGCAGATCCTGCCTGAACCCGGTGAATGAGGGTTTGAACGAGCTCGATGGCGCTGGCACCTCTGACCATCCGGCGTCGACCTGTAATGCCGGAACCATGGGAACCAGATGCGCATGCGCAGCCTCATGGCGCTCCAGCATACCAAGCACAACCGGCCAGATTGCGACGGCGATTGCGATCGGTGCAACCCCCGCGAGCAGCGTGGAAAGCTTCGGCGTATCCACTTCGGCCGGCTGCACATCCGATGATGCCGTCGCTGGATTGACATCCTCCCGCCAGCGACCACCGATCCAGAACATCAGCATGATGACGACGCCAAAGAACAGCCAACCATAGATCAGATGGTCAACCCCCGTCGCGAGCGTGTTGTTGCTCAGATAGCCCAGCATCACGATCATGTAGGCGCGCAGCCAGTTGGCCAGGATCGGAACGAGAAGTGCACACACCATAAACAGCAGACGCCGCCGCAGCGTCCGGTAGTTGAGGTACGCATAAAGCGCCCCGACCATGAACGACGCGATGAGGTAACGCACACCACTACACGCCTCGACGACCGACCAGCGCCCGTTCGGCACGATGAAATGCAGTCCCTCCTGATATACCGGCACACCGGACATCCTCACCGCCGCGACGGTGAACATCGCCGTGTATTTCATCATGACCGGCAGCAGGAACTCGCCGATGGGTACTCCGAAAAACAGGAATAGGATCGGAAAGGCCATCACCCTGGACAGGCGCGCCCCCAGCACCCCGAGCAGGCTGAAGACAAGAAGCAGCGACAGCGCCACGTGCGTTGCCGAGGCGACACTGGCAAGCTCCCCCAACAACCACAACAGCCCCGCCAGCAGCAGTGGCACGGACATGATCCAGCGGGGCCGCACCACCTCTCCGCTCAACCGGTCGCGACTACGCCACACCAGCCACGCGAAGATCGGCAACACGAGTAAGCCGTGGGCAAAGGTATCGGAACGCCACCAGATCTCGAATACCGCCGCGGCCGTCCCGTGATACCACGCCAGGACCCATGCAAACACGGCTCCCAGGACGATGAGGGTGTAGCGAACCGAGGTATTCACCAGGCCTCTCCTGACTGCCTCAACCGGACCGGACGTTTCTTGGAGATCAACCATGCCTACCCCAGATTGCGCACCAACACAGGTCCGAGCCAATTGGCCACGCCGATCGGAAGTCGCTTCCAGAGCGCGATGAAGGCACGGTATTTGGGGTTCATGGGATTGTTCTGCGGGATCGAATCCCGCTTGAAAAGACGATACTCGTAGGACAGCGAAATGGGCTCAAAGCCCCAGTTCTTCTTGAAGTGATAGGGTCCGGTACCCACCTTGCTTCGTCCGTAATCGAAAATCCGGCATTCGCGGGCAACCGCATGACGCATCAGTTCCCAGTACTTGAAATCGTTGGCAGCCAGATCACGGGCCGCTACGTCGTCCCCTGCGTAGTAAGGCAGGATTTCATCGCGGAAATAAAAGCTCAGTACCGACGACAGCGGTTTTCCTTCTGCGGAGCTCACCGTCAGGATGTCGCAATCGTGACCGAAAACCTTCAGCAAGGCTTCGAAGAATTTCTTCGGCAGTGCCGGCGTGCCGTGCCGCAGCACATTGTCGGAATACAGCGCAAAAAAACGGTCGGCCGAACTGTCGATTTCGCTGAGCAGTCCGTTCTTGATGCCCTTGCGCACCATTGCCCGCTGCTTGCGCGGTATGGCCTGCATGTTGGCCTCATCGTCTGCCTGGATCTCCTTGCGGAAAGTCACATACAGATCCTGCCGCGGCCATTCCGCATGACGCTCGGTGAGGTTGCGGTACTCAAGATGCTGCACCCCGGCGCTTTCAGCCAGGGTTTCAGCGGCGGCCTCCAAGGCCATCACAGCCTCGGCATCGCTGCCCGCGATACCACCATATACGGCGAACGGCAACGAGGTCAGCGCATGGCCGAACAATGCACTCTTGACTTCGACCAGCGGGAGAACGGCAACAATTCGTCCTCCACGCTCAGCCAGCAGATAATGGGTACGATGACGAAAGACCTGCTGCATGAGGTCCCGCCATTCAATCCGATGGAAAAAAGTTGCATCAGGACAGGCAAAAACAAACTCATTCCAGCGCGCAGCGTCACCGTCTGCATAAGGACGCACGATCACATCAGACATGGGAAAACCTTAAGCTGCCGGCCGATTAGCCGGGAGAAATACCTCGTCCATCCGCCCCCAGGCGAAATCCTGCAAAAGACGCTGCAGACGGGCCTCGGTACGCGACAGATTGACGTAATGACGAAAGCGCGTTTTGGCGCCCGCCTGCTGCACCACCGGTTGCTCCGGATCGATCTCCCAAGGGTGGAAATAAAAGATCGCCGGTTTTCCATCCTCCTCATTCACCTTCCGGATACCCCAGGCCGAAACTGGGTAAGGCAAGAGCCGGAAATAGCCCCCGCCGCCCACCGGCCAGTTACGGCCGAGACGACGCACCGTGCTGATGGGAATCTCCACCAGCCCAGCCCCGACCACATACGGGAAACGGGGTGCATCTGGCACGCCATAATGGTCGTGCTTGACCGGATACACGCTCGAACTGTAGCGATACCCTGCCTCCTCGATACAGCCGTGAGCCCAGGGGTTTGATGCTCCGACGGAAAAGCTCGGCGCCCGATAACCATTCACCTCACGACCGGAGATGTCCTCCAGCACGACCTTGGCCAGCTTGATGTCGGCGAGAAATGCCTCCGGCGTTTGCGCGCTGGCCCGTTCGTGGCCATATCCATGGCTGGCCAGTTCATGGCCCTCGTCCGTAATCAGCCGGATCAGCGCCGGATAGCGTTCCGCGATCCACCCCAAGGTAAAGAAGGTGGCCTTCGCCCCGTGCTCACGGAGCATTTCGAGGATCCGCTGAACATTACGCTCCACACGACAGGGCGTGTCGTCCCAGACATCCTTCGGAAAATGGGAGGCCAGTGCAGAGACCTGGAAATAGTCCTCCACATCGATGGTCAACGCATTCCGGACACGGGACTCATCAGCGACACTCATTTTGAACCCACGTCGTTTTCCGGCCTGGAGGCCTGCTGCGCCGTCCCGATCAACTGGGTCAACGCGTTAAGAGTTGTCGACAAGGTCCGTTCCAGCAGGGCGAGCCGCTCCTCGATACGCGCCGCATCGTAGCCCGGTCCAATCTCGGCCAAAGCACGCGCGGCCTGGGGATTGGCCAGAATGCGTTGCAGATCGACCCCTGCTGGCGTTTGCCCGAAGGCTCTGGCCGGGTCTGCGCCAGTGTCAGGCACCACTTGCTCTTCGCGCATCTCGGCCGCCGTCTGCTCGACGGTGTCGCTTGAAATACGCCTTTGCTCGCCCAGGAAGGCCGCCAGCATGATCCGGTCGCACAGCGCATTGATACGACGCGGAATCCCCTGGCTGTGCTCGAAGATGCCCTTCATTGCCTCAGGCTCGAAGGCGGGATTCCCGCTCCACCCGACACAATTCAGCCGATGCTCCACATAGGCTTGCGTTTCCTGCACGTCGAGGGGACCGAGGTGGTAGGACGCAATCACGCGCTGGCGAAGCTGAACCATCTCCGGACTCTGCATGATCGTCCGGAACTCTGGCTGGCCGACCAGAAAACTCTGCAGCAAGGCGTGATCTTCCAGCTGGAAGTTGGACAGCATGCGCAACTCTTCAACGGCACGCTGGGTCAGGTTCTGCGCCTCGTCCACGATCAGCAGGGCACGCTTGCCCTGGGCTGTCATGGAAACCAGAAAAGCCTCGATCGCCAGCAAGAGGTCACTTTTTGACAGATTCTTGCTGGGAATACCGAACGAGGCCGCAACGAGGCGCAGGATGTCATCTGCATCGATCTGGGTACTAACCAGGTTCGCAGCAACGATCTTGCCCGGATCGAGTTTCTCTAGAAGGCTGCGCACCAGCAAGGTCTTGCCGGCACCGACTTCGCCTGTGATGACGATGAACCCTTCATTCTGATGGAGTCCATACTCCAGGTACGCCATCGCCCGACGGTGACCGCGGCTGCCGTAAAAGAAACTGGGATCCGGATTGAGTTGAAAGGGCTTCCCTTTCAAACCGAAATGGGCTTCGTACATATAGGAGGATCAGAATGTGATGGCAACCGTTGCGATGGCTGCGTTCTCACTGTAATTGGTGGCTCCGTCGCCCTTGAGGCTCCGGAAGCTCAACGTGCCATTGGCCCGTTGCGAGAGCTTGCTGACGACCCCCGCGTTCACCCGACGCATGCGGCTAGTCTGGGCAAGGGTGGCATCACCGGCATCACGATGACTGTTGGAGAGGGTCAGCCCGATATTTGCCGACAGCCGCGGATTGATAGTGTGGCTCAGCGTCACCGAGCCGCTCACTTCCCTGATCCGGTTCGAGTTCTGGAAATCGCCTCCAAACACCGAGAACGACTGTTCGGTCTGGCGGTCCCGCTCCGAGTGAGAGGCCGAAAATACCAGAGTATTGCGCGCTCCGAGCAGGCTCAAGCCCACCCGAAACCGCTTGTCCAGGAACAACCCGTTGGACAGGACCGACTGGCTGATACCAATATTCTCCGGCAGGCCACGGTCAGCAATGTACTGGCGCACAAAGGCGTCACGTTCGACGGCATCAGGGTGGCTATTCTTGGCCAAGGACATCAGGAGTTCGTAGGTGTCCACCTCGGAAATCGCAGCCAGGGCCTGGCTGGTGGACATCACGTCCCTCGAATATCGCAAATTGAGCGCATACAAGGGGCTGCGGTGGTCGGCCGAAATCAGGACCCCAGGACCGAAGTAACGCTCTTCCCACAGCGCGGTGACCTTCGTTGCCTGACTCAGTGTCCAGTCGGCACCCAAGCCATAAATGCTCGACTGCTGGGTATCAACGGTACGGATGTTATTGCTCTCGACCCCACCGATCAAACGCAGCTGCAACGAGGCACCAGGCCGGGCCAAGCCGGCGAAGCGGACACTCTGCTGCTTCAGGTCACGCCGGCCGGACGTACTCATGACGCTGTCGGAACCGACTACGCTCCAGCCGAGATTGCCGAACGCGGCAGGGTCGCCAATGTTGAACGACACGACATTACGCGTCGACTGCTTGAAAGCGCCCGTGGAAGAATCCGTTTCACTGAATAGGTACCGCAATTCGGCATTGCCGTTCACGCCGAAGCGCTGGACCCAATACGGGGCCACCACGAAATTGCGGACCTCACTCAGATTGCCCGTACCCGTGACGGAGTCGCCAGGTCGGGGGCCGAAGGCCGAAATTGTCTCCCGACTCACCGAAGCGTTCAGGTCGATGAAGCCATGCTGCTTCCACGCCTCAACCCGCCCCGCTCCACGCATCGTGAGGAAGCCCCGGTTACGGCTCTGATCCTCACCATAGAAGGCGCCATTGAACATGGCCTGCAGGTTTCCCTGCACGGCACCGCTCTTGGACGCGACGCTGAGACTCGGAGTGATCTGCGTGATGTAGTCCGAACGCGCCTCAGAACTCTTGGCCAACAGGACATTGTCCGTAACCGTTTCGGTTACCCGTAGGGACGGAACGATCGTCAGGCCACGCGCAGCCCCAGGCTGTGCTGCGCCCCCCTGCGCAACGCCACCACCACTGCCGGGCGCAGCCGGATCAGACAGGGAGGGCAGTTGTTGCGCGGAAGCAATGCCACTGATGAAAAGGGCGAGTGTCGTCAGGCAGCAGGGAAACAGGAACGGCTTGTGCTCGGATTGACGGCGAACTCTCACGTGTTCTCCTTCGATCCATGCCCATAGCCGTACCCATAGCCGTAACCGTACCCATAGCCATAACCATAGGAATCACTGCTGGCATGCTGGGTCTTGTTCAACAGCATCAGGCGCACCGGGCAGGAATCGATCGTCGCCAAGGCCTGCTTGACGGCCGCGCGGGTGGTTTTGTTCGCCTCGACGACCATAACGATCTGGCCCATATGCGTCGCCAGCACACGGGATTCCGTGGTGACGAGCAGAGGCGGAGAATCGAAGACGATGATCCGGTCCGAATACCGCTCGGCCAGTTCCGCCAGCAGGTTGTTCATCGCATCACTGGCCAGCAGTTCTGTAGCCCGGGGATGAGGCGTACCCGCCGGCAGGAGACTCAGCTTCTCGATGTTGGTCCTGAGCAGGACGTCACCCAGTTCGACGTCCTTTGACGTCATGACATCCATCAGGCCTTTGCGCGGCGGCAGGCCCAGCACATTCAACACGGACGGCCGCGAAACGTCGGCGTCGATCAGCAGCACCGTGTGATCGAGCTCCATCGCCATGCTGATTGCCAAGTTGATCGAGCTGAAGCTCTTTCCCTCCCCGGGAAGAGAACTCGTCACCATGATCAGATTGGCGTTCTTGACCTCGGCTGCGCTCTTGCCTTGCACGTTACGCAGGAGAGGACGCTTGATGATCCGGTATTCGTCTCCGATCAGGGACCGCGGCGCATTCGGGGTCACGATGCCCAAGGAGTTCAGGCGGTCCAGATCGATCTCGACATAACGGTCGCTATTGACCGGCGTGTTCAGGGGAGCCGGCGATGGAGTCGTCGGCTTCGGCGTCTCAACAGTTGGCACAGCTGCAACCGTCGGCGGCGGCACATCAGCAGGCGCTGGCGGGGCCGTCACGGCCTCCTGCACTTCGGTCTGGGGCTCTGCAGCTGCGCCGGCTTTCTGGAGTTGTTCAAGCCGCTCGACGGCTTTCTCGATGATGCTCATGTTCTACCCTCAAGCCATCCTGACCAACATTAACGAGACCGTCATGGCCGTAAAGAGGCCAACAAGAGTGGCCACGCCGATCAGAAAGGCGATTTTTCCGCGACGCTGCTTGTGTAGCCAATCGGCATCAGCCAATCGGCTCACCGAACCAAGGACAGCCAGGCCTGTTGCTTCCCTCAAGGCGTGCGTATCCGCAAAGGTCGGACGAATCTGGCTCATCAGGAAGGCCACCGCCGCACCGAGCAGGAGGGCAACGATGCCGCCCGCCGGCATCAGCAGCAAACGGTTTGGCGCCGTCGGCTTGCTGGGTACGGTCGGAGGATCGATCAGCCGGAAATCCGCCACACCGGACGTCGCCCCCATTTCGACTGCCATCGAGGCCGACTCACGCCGGGCCACCAGAGCATCGTAGTTGCGCTTGTTGATGTCGTAGTCGCGGTTCAGCTGGGTCAGTTCCGTTTCAATCTGGGGCAGCATGCGCGAGGACGATGCCAGGATCTTGACCCGGTTCTCGTACTCTGCAACCCGCGCCTTGAGGGACGCCACGTTCGCCTCGGACTCGGCCAAGGACATCTTCAGCTGCTGATAGACCGGGTTGGAATTGACGGACGACGCGGCAGCAGTGGGGCCGCCAGCCGCAGCAGCTTTCCGCCGGGCCTGAACCTCCTTGGCCTTCTGGGCTTCCAGGGTCTCAATCATCTTCCGCGCACCAACAACATCCGGGTGCTGATCGGTGTATTTCTGCAGCAGCGTATCAAGGCTCTTTTTGAGCGCATCGATACGTCCATCCAGTTCGGGAACCGACACGGTAGCCAGCGACGCGCCAGACGGATTCTCAGCCAACAGGACGGGATCTTCCCCTGTGATCTGACGCTTCAGAGCGTCCCTGGAATTCTCCGCCTCACGCAAGGCCAGGCGCGCCTGATTCAGCTGCTCGTTGGCCTCGTTCATCTTGGCAAAGTAGTCGCGCCCCCCGCCAAGCGTGTTCATGTTGCGCAGCTTATATTCCTTCAGGCGGTTCTCAGCCTCCTCGAGCTTCTGCTCATAGCTCTTGATCTGCTCATCGATGAACTTGCGAGCCGAATCTGAGTCCTTGCGCTTGTCGCCAAGCCCCGACTCAACGAACATGGAAACCAGCGACTGCACGACGCGTTTGGCACGCTCGGCATCCGTGTCCGTATAGACGAGGGTGTAAAGGTTGTCGCGCCCCGCCACACGAATTTCCAGGGCCTTGGTGACCTTGGTGATCAGGACCTCCCGGTCTTCCTTGCTCTTCACGGCAAGATCCAGGTCGGCCATACGGATCAACTTCTCTACGTTGGGACGACTGATGAGCGTACGGCTCAGGATGCTGATCTGCTGATCGACGTTCGGCTGAACCGCCAGGCCCGACATCAGCGGCTTGAGAATCGACTGCGTATCTACATACACTCGCGCCGACGACTCGTAGCGGTCGGGCAACAAGTACACCGTGGCGGCCGCAATCGGCCCAACGATCCACGCAACGGCGAGCCCCCACCAACGGTAGAGCCACATGCTACGCAGGACGATCGACAGCTGTCGAAGAATGTCTTCCATCAGGAAATTCCGAAAACTGACCTCCCGGGCCATCCCGGGATGGTCACATCAAGAAACGGATCAGAACCAGCTCTGGGGAATGATCAGCACATCGCCCGGCTTCATTTCCACGTTGGCGGACACATCGCCACGTCTTACGAGGTCCTTGATTCGAACCGTGTATTGCTTGTTACCTTCAGCGGTACGCAGCAGGGTCGCATGGTTGCCGTCAGCAAAATCGGTGATGCCGCCAACCGCGATCATCACGTCGAGCAGGGACATCTGCTGCCGGTAAGGCAGCGTCTGCGGCCTGGCTGCCTCGCCGAGCACACGGATCTGTTCGGAGAAAGGCCCAACGAAACCGGTAACGATGACCGTGACGACTGGATCGCGGATGTACTTGGCCAGCGCCTTCTCGATTTCCCGCGCCAGTGCAGTCGAATCACGGCCGGCAGCCGGGAGATCCTCAACCAGCGGGGTCGTGATCTTGCCATCAGGACGCACAGGAACCGACATGGACAGCTCTGGGTTGCGCCACACGACGATATTGACCGAATCACCGGGGCCGATCAGATAGTTGTAATCGCCATTCGCCACGGTTGCCGGAGCGGGCGGATAGGTTGTAGCGCAGCCCACCAGACCTGCGGCGACACATGCCAGCACACCCATCGTGAAAACACGTTTCATAAGGTACTTCCCCTCAATTCGGCCAACCCTCAGCCATCCAATGATAACGAGCCGATATTACGGCAGCCCACAAGGCCAACCCGGAGAAAAACATCACGCCATGGGAGAAAGGCCACATGCCCACGCCATTTTTCCTATTGGCAATGCGTAGCTGCTTAACATGCCGATTGCACGACCGCAGCTCCTGCCGCCTCAAAAATACCACCGCGCCTCCGTGTAGACGCGATCCTGCTGGTCATATCGACCAAACAGTCCTTCGGGTTTTCCTCCGAAGATGTCGGCGCCAAAAGTCATTTTCCAGCTCTTCGAGGCAGACCAGATCACCTTGGGTCGGAACATGTAGTCCGTGCGGCTGAACATCGAGACCAATAAGGCCTCAGCCTCCCAGGCCTTGGTGATCTTGGTGTTCAGGAGAATGCTCCCGCCAGCCTCGGTACGCTCCAGGCCGGTGAAAGGGTCATGATCCAGCATCCGGCGGGCAAAGTATTGGAGATTCACCCGGCCGTCCTTGAACGCCGGGATATCCACCCCCACCACGTAATCCAGCGTGTTCTGCGCAACCAACCCAAACTGCGCAGTCGGGTTGTAACTGGTGAACTTGCGGCCCCGGGTATGCACGACCTCGCTCTTCAGGACGAAGTCGCCAAAATCCTTGGCCAGGGTTCCACCCACCTGGCTGATTCGCTCATGGCGCGGCTCAAACTCGTTGGCGCCCACCATGTAGAAGGTCTGGGCCACATCCTCGCTGCGATAGTAGAAACCGGACAGATCCCAGCCCCCCACCAGACGGGACAATCGCCCACCCCAGTTGGTGTTGCCAAGCGAGGAATCCGGCTTGACCTCCCCCCGCACATTGGCACCCTTAGGCAAGGGATAAAACTCTGCGCCGGGCTTGCCGATCTTGTCGTAACTCGGCACCGGAATCCACACGAGCTCGGCATGCGTATCGCCGAAATAATATTCAGCCCGGGCTGCCCACTGGGGAATCCGGAGTTGTTCAAAGTCGGGCAAATAGAAGGTGCGCAGATCCCGTGCAGACACTACGTCGGCAAAGAACAGTCCGACCATTTCGCCCCAGATGATGTGCTGGCGACCAATGCGGAAATCCACGTCGCCAGCGGAAAAGTCGACGAAGGTTTCCCTTAAACTGAACTCGTACTGCTGGTCTCGCCTGACCTGGTCCGGATAGATGCCTGAATCGATCCCGAAAACGGCATCCGCATCGGCTCGCCCGGAAATCTTCCACTTGAAGCCAGCCCCTCCCCCTTGGGCCGCCAATTCGGCACGCCCGCGCGCCATCGACCAGTGCTCAGGCCTGGCGTAGGTCCGGGCCAGATCAAACTGCAGGTGGCCACTCGTCTGGACCGACTTCGAACCCTCTAGATCATCATCCAGACCGAGATCCGCATCGGCGGCAAGCGCATGCCCACCTGCCAGCAGGCAGGTCAAAGCCAACCCGAGGCTGCCGGGTTTCAACGTGAATCTCATCACCTTCCCCTCTTTTCTATTATCTAAATGGATCAAATATCGGGGTCATCACCCGGCGTCCGGCGGTCCTGCACGAAGATCCACGCTCCATCGCGCTTCAAGCCGAGCGCCGTGATCTTCCCGTCCTCCATGCGCACCAAGCGATCCGCACGGTTCATCACCCGTTTGTCGTGGGTGGAGAAGACGAAAGTGGTGCCCGAGTTCTGATTGATATCGCGCATCAGGTTAAGGATGCTCTCCCCGGTTCGCCGGTCGAGGTTGGCCGTGGGCTCGTCCGCCAGCACGACGCGGGAGTTCGTCACCAACGCCCGGGCAATCGCCACGCGCTGGCGCTGGCCACCTGAGAGCTGGTTCGGGCGGTGACGGGCATACTTGCCCAGGCCCACCATCGACAGGTAGTGGGCCACCCGGTCCTGCCGCTCTTCCTTTGAGACCTCCGGCATCTGCAGCAGGGGGTACTCGACGTTCTCTTCGGCAGACAGCACCGGCAACAGATTAAAGGTCTGGAAAATAAAGCCGATGGTCCTAGCCCTGACACCGGCCAGTTCGTCCGGAGTCTGACCGGAGACATCCTTGCCCTCGATTTCAACCGTCCCCTTGCTTGGTGTGTCGATGCATCCCATGATATTGAGAAGTGTCGACTTTCCGCTCCCCGAAGGGCCGGCAATCGCCATGAACACACCAGGCTCAACAGTCAAGGACACCCCCTCAAGAGCTGTCACTTCCTGCTCACCGAGCTGATAAACCTTGCTTACGTTGTCAACACGAATAATTGGCATCGGTGCGCGAGTCTATGTTGTTTGCTTTTCAAGGATAACATTATGAGCCTTAAATTTTCCCTTCCTCAAATTCTGGCACGCTGTGCAGCCCTCGCCCTTGCGGGCGCTGCTCTCTGCGGCAGCGGGATATCCCATGCCGATGACGTGGAACTTGCCCGCAGCGTCGTCGCCAAAGCCGACGAAGTGCGCTTCCCCCGCGACGGCTTCCAGGTGGTCATCGACATCAACTCGAGCACACCCGGCGAGCAGGCAGAAGATCGGAAGTACCGGATCCTCTCGAAAGGCAACGAGAACACAATCGTCCAGACCCTGGAACCGGCCAGCGACAAGGGCCAGGCCATGCTGATGCGCGGCCGCGACCTGTGGGTCTTCATGCCCAATGTCTCTCAGCCTGTGCGACTCTCCCTCGCCCAGCGCCTAACCGGCCAGGTTGCCAATGGGGACTTGGCACGCGCGAACTTCGCCGGCGACTACGAACCAAAGATCCTGCGCACGGAGACGATCGACGGGGAAAAGATGTACGTGCTTGAACTCGCCGCCGTCGACCGGGGCGTCACGTACGCAAAAGTGCTGTACTGGGTACGCCAGTCGAACAACTGGCCCCACCGGGCGGAGTTCTACTCTCTGTCCGACCGCTTGCTGAAAGTCTGCAAGTACGAAAAATACCAGAGCCTTGGCGGCCGCGTACGCCCCACCCAACTGATCATGGAAGATGCACTCAAGAAGGGGGAGGTCTCAGTGCTGCGCTACTCCCAGATGACACCCAAGGACTTGCCAGATCGGGTCTTCACCAAACAGTACATGGACAAGCTCAACCGGGTGGACTGAAGTCAGGCGATGTTCCCGGGCAGCCCTAACGGACCGCCCGAAAGGCCGTCGAGCACCGCCTCTGCCGCCGCCTCCAGCTCTTCAAGGGAAGGCGGCGGGGCATCGAGCTCCAATCGGCGGAAGACTCCGGCGACACGGATATCGATACCCTCCCAGTCAATACCGAGAAGTTCGACACCAACCGGCACGCGCGAGACCAGGCGCTTCAGCAGCGTCTGCTCATCTGCTCCGCCAAGACCATGCGAAAAGACCTCCGCCTCGCTCCAGCCCATCCGGCCAAACCCGGCAATGAAGCGGACCTTGAGGGGATCCAGGCGATAAAACCGGAAATCCCCAAACGCCAGAAAATCCTCGGACTCAGGGCTGTAGCGCAGGAAACGCTCGCGCCCCAGCCCATCCAGTTCCACCGCCGCCAGCCGTCCGAGCAGGGTCATGCGTGCTTGCTGCAGTGGCCCGCCAGCCCCATCGGCGACGAGCAGGCTAACCCGCGGATCCGCCTTCACGTTGCGCGTATGCTCGGCCAGATCGCTCAGCAGGAACATCGGCCGGCACTCATCATCCAGCACATAAGGCAACAGGGTCACATAGGGAAACCCCGGCTCAGTGACCGAATGGGAACCGAGAGCCCCGCTACTGCACTGACGTAGCAGACGGCGGGCCTCCCGGTAGCCGATCTTCACGCTCAAGCCGCGCTACGCTGGCGACGTGCCTCGAACAGACAGAGGCCGCTGGCCACCGACACATTCAGGCTTTCGACGGTCCCGTACATCGGGATGCGCACGAGTTCGTCGCAGGTTTCGCGGGTCAGTCGTCGCAAACCATCCCCTTCGGCACCAAGAACCCAGGCAGTCGGCCCCTTCTGGTCTACGGTATAGATGGACTTCTCAGCCTCCCCGGCGGCCCCCAGCACCCATACGCCCGCCTCCTGCATTTCCCGCAGGGCCCGGGCCAGATTGGTTACCGTAATGTAGGGCACCGTATCAGCGGCCCCGCTGGCCACCTTCACCGCAGTCGCATTGAGGCCGACCGCCTTGTCCTTGGGCGCGATGACAGCGTGCGCACCCGCAGCATCGGCAACCCGAAGGCAGGCACCGAGATTGTGGGGGTCCTGGATGCCGTCAAGCACCAGCAGCAAGGCGGGTTCGGTCAGGCCATCGAGGACATCAGGCAGCTTAAGCTCCTTGCGACGGGAGTCGACACGGGCTACGACGCCCTGATGCCGGCGGGTGCCCACCATTTTGTCTAGACGCTCGCCTTCCGACGGAATTACCCGCGCCCCCAGTTGCTCGGCATGGCGCAAAAGATCCCGGGCCCTGGCGTCGTTGCGCTGCGCATCGGTATAGATTTCAAAAATGCCTTCCGGGTCATGGCGGAGCTTGGCAAGCACCGCATGGAAACCATAAATGAGGCGGGAATTGGACTGATCAGACACGAGCTTTCACTTTCTTCTTTGCTCCGCCAGCGGCGCTCTTGCGCGGCTTGGCGGCCTTGGTCTTCTTGGAGGGTTTGCCTGCCTTCGACTTGCCGGGCTTTGACGGCGCCGCTTCCTTGGCGCTGCTTCTGGCCTTTTTCTTCGCACCAACGCCGGGAGTCGCTTCGACAGCCACATCACTCTTCACGACGCGCCGACGAAGCTCGACCGGAGCAAGGGGAGTCTCAGCCGCGGGCACGACAGCAGCCACACCCGCCCGTTCACGCTCGGTCTTGCCGACCCGCTCGGTCGGCCGCCGCGGCCCCTGGATCAGGCGGAAGTCGATCTTGCTCGCTTCCATATTGACCCGTACCAGCTGGACGCGCACCCGGTCGGACAAGCGATAGCGCTCTCCGGTCCGCTCGCCGACCAACGCGTGATGCGCCTCGTCGAAGTGGAAGTAGTCACTACCCAAGTCGGAGATATGCACGAGGCCTTCGACAAAGACATCGTCGAGGGCGACAAAGAGGCCGAAAGGTACCACCGCCGAGACGCTGCCGTCGAACTCCTCGCCGATGCGGTCCTGCATGTAGTAGCACTTGAGCCAGTTCTCCACGTCCCGGTCGGCTTCATCTGCCCGCCTTTCCGTCATCGAACAGTGCAGGCCAATCTCGTCCCAAACGCCTCCCTCCTGGGCCGGTGTGTATTGCTCGCCCGTCAGCACCGCTTTGATCGCCCGGTGGACGAGCAGATCCGGATAGCGGCGGATGGGCGACGTGAAATGAGTGTAGGCCTCGTAGGCAAGCCCGAAATGCCCTACGTTGTCCGGGCTATACACCGCCTGGCGCAGGGAGCGCAGCATCACCGTCTGCAGCAGCTGCAGATCCGGACGATCCTGAATCTTTTCGAGCAGCTTCGCGTAATCAGAGGCATGAGGCTCCTCACCTCCGCCCAGTTGCAGCCCGAACTCACCCAGGAACTCCCTCAGCTTGGCCAGCTTCTCCGGCGTGGGCCCTTCGTGCACCCGATACAGGGCCGGATGCTCATGGGCGCTCAGGAATTCCGACGCACACACGTTGGCCGCCAGCATGCACTCCTCGATCAGGCGGTGCGCATCGTTACGGCTCTCCGGCACGATCTTCTCGATCTTGCCGTTGTCGTCGAAGATCATCCGGGTCTCCTGGGTCTCGAAGTCGATCGCCCCCCGCTTGGCCCGTGCTTTCAGCAGCACGCGGAACAGCTTGTCCAGGTTCTGCAGATGGGGCAGCAGCTCGCCGACGCTGTCGATCGCCGCCGGATCCTGATCGTAAAGCGCGGCCGCCACCTGGTTGTAAGTCAGGCGCGCCTTCGAGAACATCACCGCCGGGTAAAAGCGGTACTGCTTGATCGCCCCGGTCTGGGAAATCGCCATGTCACACACCATGCACAGGCGCTCCACCTGCGGGTTGAGCGAACAAAGCCCGTTGGACAGCTTCTCCGGCAGCATCGGGATCACCCGCCGCGGGAAGTAAACCGAATTGCCACGTTCGTAGCCTTCCCCATCCAACGCCGAACCGACCGTCACGTAATGGGACACGTCGGCGATCGCCACCACGAGGCGGAAGCCACGGCCCTGCTTCTCACAGTAGACGGCATCGTCAAAGTCCCGCGCCGTCTCGCCGTCAATGGTCACCAAGGGCAGGGCCGTAAGGTCTGCCCTGCCCTTCCAGTCCATCTTGCGCACCTTGTCAGGCAGACGCCGAGCCTGCTCCTTGGCGGCTTTGGAGAACTCGAAGGGCAGCTCATGCTTGCGCAGGGCGATCTCGATCTCCATGCCGGGATCCGCGTAGTTGCCAAGCACCTCGACCACTTGGCCGATCGGCTGCGCATAGCGGGTAGGCTGCTCGATCAGCTCAACCACCACCACCTGCCCAGCCGCCACCTTCTTCTTACCACCAGGCGCCAGCAGCACTTCCTGCGCGATGCGCCGGTTCTCCGGCACAACTCGGGCCACGCCATGCTCGACCAGCACGCGGCCGACGATGCGCGTATTGGCGCGCTCCAGCACTTCGACGATCTTGCCTTCCGGCCGCCCGCGCCGATCCGTACCCGCCAGACGGACCATCACCCGGTCGCCATGGAGGACTTCGCGCATCTCGTTGGGGCTCAGAAAAACATCCGGCCCCTCCTCGTCGGTCACGACAAAGCCGTAGCCGTCCGGATGCCCCTGCACGGTGCCGCGGATCAGGTCCGCCTTGGATGGCAGCAGATAGTCACCACGCCGGTTGCGCATGACCTGACCATCCCGCTCCATCGCGAACATGCGGCGCTCGAAGAACTCGAGTTCGACCGGCAGGATGTCCAGCGCCGTCGCCAGATTGGCAAACGCCAGCGGCACACCATGCTCGGCGAGCGTCTGCATGATGAACTCACGGCTGGGTAGCGGGAAGTCATACTTCTGGCACTCGCGCTCGAAGAAGGGATCGCTGCGGCGCAGCTTGCTCAGTTTTTTTGTGTTCTTTGATTTAGATATTGACACGGATAATTTCTACTCTATAATTCTTGGCTCGTTGCCCAGATGGCGAAATTGGTAGACGCGCTAGTTTCAGGTACTAGTGCCGCGAGGCGTGGAGGTTCGAGTCCTCTTCTGGGCACCA
>NZ_JAYSDK010000013.1:0-76026 GCF_041914405.1 Zoogloea sp. | reverse complement strand
GTTTCAGGTACTAGTGCCGCGAGGCGTGGAGGTTCGAGTCCTCTTCTGGGCACCAGAATTAATAAAGCCGGTCAATTGGCCGGCTTTTGATTTGCAAGACTGGTCAAAGCATTCATTTGACACAGCGACGGAAAAAAGTTCAAAAATAACTTGCAGTAAAAAAAAGATTGCCTATAATGGCGGTCTTCGCTGCCCAGATGGCGAAATTGGTAGACGCGCTAGTTTCAGGTACTAGTGCCGCGAGGCGTGGAGGTTCGAGTCCTCTTCTGGGCACCAAAATTCAAAGAGCCGGTCATTTGACCGGCTCTTTTGTTTTTCAGTCCGCAATCATCGCTCTTCCATCCATCGGCAAAGCAGCGCACACTGATATAGCCGATTGCCGCATACACGCCGCACGGGAGAGCAATGATGAACAGGACTGCTGCCGAGCGCCAGGACGGTATCTGGCGTCTCCTGTATCGCTACCTCTGGCCCTTCCCCTACTTCCGGGACGTGAGTCGCGGCACCCTGCTCGAGCGACAACAAAACTACCGCTACAACAGGCGCATGGGCATTCACCACCTACCCGGCTTCGTCGCCAAATGGGTGTTTCTGACGCTGTTCTTCTTCATACTTGGCATCCTCTGCGAAGAGTTGCTTGAGGTCGTATTACCAGCCGCCTGCTGTTATGTGACCGGGACCTGGACCCTCACCATCGTCGTTCAACTACTGGTTGCCTGGTTATGGCTGTGGCGTTTTCCCGAGCTAAGCCGATAACTCCGACGCTCAAACTTCGATCACGTCACGGTGATCTCCCTTTCTGAGTTGTGGAAATACCCCATCAAGGTTAGTCTCTGCCGCCGCTGACGAGCCACCTTCGCTCCCGGCACTGGATGCAGCGCCTATACGCCTGCGCGACCGTTATTGATAGCCGCCCGGCCCGCTACCGGACGTTGAGGGAGCATGGCCAACATTTCGCGTGGCAAGGAAGCTATACGGTGGCTCGCGAGCCAGCATGCGCCCACTACATATTTGCTGCTCCTCGTTGTCGGAATCGGTGGGGTTCTTCTCTCGTTCCTGCTCGGCTACCTGGACGCAGAGCGGCGGACGAGCGATGCCCGCAACAAAGCGACGACCGAACTGGCCCGCATCAGCGCGATGCTCGAAGGGCAGATCGGCAGCACGTTCGGAACGGCCGAAGGCATCGCGCAAATTCTGAGAATCGACGGTGATATTCAGGCGACCCACTTTTCCGGCATGGCCCAAATGGCCATTGCAGCCTCCCCACATATCCGCAATGTCGCCCTGCTTCCCGGCGATGTGATCCGCAAGATCTACCCGTTCGAGGGGAACGACGCAGCCCTGGGAACGAACCTCGCTCAGATCCCTGAACAATACGCCGCGATTCTCCGCGCCCGGGAAAGCGGCCACCCTCTATTGGCCGGCCCTGTAAAGCTCGTTCAGGGCGGCTATGGGCTGATCTACCGTCACCCCATCTTCACCACATCAGCCCACAACGAGCGACACTACTGGGGGACGATGTCCATCGTCGCCAATCTGGATAGCCTCATTCGCGCAAGCGGAATCACCAACGAGAACCCCCTGCGCTTGAGCCTCCGCGGCAGGGACGGACTCGGCAGCGCGGGGGAAATCATCTGGGGCGACGACACTGTCCTTGAAGACGATCCGGTCAGCCTTGCCGTCACGGTCCCGGGAGGCGTCTGGCAACTTTCTGCGGTCCCTCTAAACGGTTGGCCCAGCCGGTCTCCGCTCCGCTCCCAACTGTTCCTGATCTCAATTGCCAACACAGTCCTGGTGCTGTTCTTCATTGCCCAGTTGATGCGTCGCAATCGCCTGATCCGGCAGCGGAACGAGAGTCTCTCCAAGGAAATCGCCGAACACAAGGCCACCGAGGAAGCACTTGGTCTACAGCAGGCACTGCTGCAGACCATCGTCGACCACGCCCCGTCCCTGATCTACCTGTTCGACAAAGACGGGGGGCTGAAATGGTGCAACCGATGTTTCGAAAGAGCAGTCGGATACGGGTTGAACACCACACAGGGGATGCCACGGGAGCGCTTCCAGCCAGCGGAGCTCGCACAGCAGCAACGCCACAACGACCTGGCGGTCCTGGCAAACGGAAGCGTCATGCGCTTCGAGGAACAACTGGACGACCACGGCCGGGAGCGTACCTACCTGACGACCAAGTGCCCTCTCCCCGGGCCCGACGGGCAGCCACACGCCATCCTCGGCATCTCGACCGACATCACGGAGATCAAACAGACCACCGAGCAACTACGGCTAGCAGGCGTCGTAATGGCAAACACCGCCGATGCCGTGATGATCACCGATGCCCACAGCACCATCCTGTCGGTCAACCGCGCCTTCACCGACATCACCGGCTACAGCGCCGATGAAGCCGTCGGCCAGAGTCCCCGCCTGCTGCGCTCCGACCGCCAGCCCCCCGAATTCTATCGAGCCATGTGGGAGACCCTCCGCAGCACCGGAGTCTGGCGCGGCGAAATCTGGAACCGCCGCAAGAATGGCGCTCTGTACCCGGAATGGCTCACGATCAATGCCGTCAATGACGACAATGGCAATCATGTGAACTACGTGGCGGTCTTCTCGGACATCTCGGCGATCAAGCACTCCCAGGCTGAACTCGAACGCTTGGCACACTACGACCCACTGACCGACCTGCCCAACCGGACCTTGTTCCACCACCAGCTACAGCATGACCTGGACCGCGCGCTCCGCTACGACCGGCAACTGGCAGTACTGATCCTCGACCTGGACGGCTTCAAGACCGTCAACGACAGCCTTGGCCACCCGGTCGGCGATCGTCTGCTCCAGCAGGCTGCAGAACGTTTCAAGTGCTGCCTGCGGGTCGAGGATACCGTATCCCGCCTCGGGGGCGACGAGTTCGCCGTCATCCTCAGTGATCTCGGACAGGACACCGACGCAATTACCGTGGTCAAGAAAATCCTCCAGGCCCTGCAGGAGCCCTTCGACCTAGATGGCAATGCCGCGCTGGTCACCGCGAGCATCGGCATCGCCATCGCACCCACCGACGGAAGCACATCGGAAGAACTGGTCCGCAACGCAGACACTGCCATGTATGGCGCCAAGGAAGGTGGGCGCAACAGTTACCGTTTCTATCAGGCCGAGATGACGCGCAAGGCCCAGGACAGGCTGACCCGCGAGCGAGCGCTACGGCGTGCCCTGGAAGAAAAGGAGTTCGAGCTCTGGTATCAACCCAAGCTGGACCTCAAGAGCGGCCAGGTCAGTGGCGCCGAAGCGCTCCTGCGCTGGAAGGACCCTCAACGCGGAATGATCTCCCCGGCCGAATTCATCCCGCTGGCGGAACGGACTGCATTGATCATCCCGATTGGCGAGCTGGTGCTCGACACCGTCTGCGGACAGATCAGCCAGTGGCGAGGGAACGGACTGGAAACTGGACGCATCGCCATCAACGTCGCCGCCCTGCAAATCGAACGCAGTGACTATGTGAATACGCTGGCCTGTGCACTGGCACGCCACGGGCTCCCGCCGGAGGTGCTGGAGGTGGAGGTCACCGAAAGCCTGATCATGGAAAATCCGGAACATGCCCGCCAGGTGATCCACGCCATCCAGGATCTCGGCGTGACGACCGCAGTCGATGACTTTGGCACCGGCTACTCCTCACTCGCCTACCTGAAGGTTCTGCCGATCAACAACCTGAAGGTGGATCGGGCCTTCGTTTCCGATCTGCCCCACAACGAGAACGATGTTGCCATCACCAAAGCCATCGTCGGCCTCGGGCAGACCCTCGGTTTCGAGATCACCGCGGAAGGCATCGAAACGGCGGAGCAGCTCGAGTTCCTGCGCAGCATCGGCTGCAACCACGGCCAGGGCTATCTGTTCGGCAAGCCCATGCCGGTCGCCCAGTTCGAAGACTGGATCATCCGTGGCCAGCACGGAGAAGGCATCTAGGCAGCAGCCAGCTCAAGGGCGCCGTGCGCCGACAGCCACGCAGGAAAACGCGCGGCCTCGATGGGCCTGGAAAACAGATAGCCCTGCCCTTCATGGCAGTGCATTTGTCTCAGGACCGCCACCTCAGCGGGCTTTTCAATTCCTTCGGCAACGATCTCCAGTGACAGGCTGTTGGCAAGCGCCACGATGGCCCGGGCGATCGACTCATTCACCGGCGTGCTGTCGATATCGCGGACGAAGGACTGGTCGATCTTCAGGCGATCGATAGGAAAGCGCCGCAGATAGCTGAGGCTGGAAAAACCGGTGCCGAAATCGTCTATGGCCAGCCGAATACCGAGCGCCTTGATTTCGTTGAGGGTACGCAGCACCTCCTCCACATCCTTCATCAACACCGTCTCAGTCAATTCAAGCTCGAGCAGCGCGGGCTCGACGGCGAACTCCGCGAGCTGGGCCATCAGGAAGCCGACAAAGCCCTTCTGACGAAGTTGCAGCGCCGAAATATTGACGGCCACGGGCAGCGGTGCCATCCCCTGCCCCTGCCACGCACACAGTTGCGCGAGCGCCTGGCGCAGGACCCACTCGCCCAACTGGATGATGAGGCCGCTCTCCTCTGCTACCGGAATGAACTGCATGGGCGGAATCAAGCCACGCCGCGGGTGATGCCAGCGCAACAGCGCCTCCACCCCGCGCACCCTGCCGTCGGTCAGACCAACCTGAGGCTGGAAGAACAACACCAGCTCATCCCGCTCGATCGCCCCGCGCAGCTCGCTTTCTAGGGACATGCTGGCAGGATTGTAGGTATGCATCTCCGGGGTGTAAGAACAGAAACCATTGCGCCCGGCCGATTTGGCCTCGTACATCGCGGCATCGGCCTTGCTCAGCAGATTGTGGATCTGGTCATCGTCTCGCGGGTAAATCGCGCTTCCGATGCTGACGGTAGCCACCAGCGAGTGACCGAGCATTGCTATCGGTTCCTGCATCGACGCCACAATCCTGTCCGCCACCAGCTCGGCTTGCTCCGGGGTGGACAGATTCTCCATCAATACAACGAACTCGTCCCCAGCCAGCCGAGCCACGGCATCCACCTGCCGCGCGGACGCCTTCAGGCGTGACACGATTCGGCGCAGTACCTCATCGCCAGCGCTATGGCCGAGGGAATCATTGATCTGCTTGAAGCGATCCACATCGATGAACAGCAAGGCCACCAGGCTGCCCTTGCGGTCGGCCTCCAGACAAGCTTGCTCCAGGCGGTCGGCAAGCAGCGCACGATTGGGAATGCCGGTCAGCGCATCGTAGTGCGCCAAGTAATAGAGCTCGGCCTGCTTGCGCTGAGTGATTGTGTTGAGCAGATCGTGGCCGTTGGCCATCCCCACATAGCGCCCCTGGCGGCTGACCATAAAGCCGGTCACCATGTGCTGCATGCCCGCATCGATGATCATCCGGGCCGCATCCTCCACCGTGCTGCCTTCATCCACCACCAGTGGCGGCGAGCTGTCGTACTGCTCGTAGGCGAGCAAATCGACGATGCTGCGGCGGCCGAACAGCTCCCTGATGTATGGACGCCCAAAGAACTCGACGAAAGACTTGCGATCCAGCAGCGCTAGCGGACGCCCCTGCACATCCACGACAGGCAGCGCGTACAGGCCGGCATCCACAAAGAAACGGTCGAGCGCGCATTGGCAGGAGGCGCTGACAGCGAGGGCCTCCGTCGCACGCGACAGCTGACGCACCGTCGTCGGCTGTTGCAGCTGGCCATTGAAAACATACGCCGCGCGGCGTGGCAGGAAGGTGGAAGGCGAAGGCGTAGGGCTCATGAATTGCGCAGCCGGCCCGGCAGCCCATCAGGCAGCCCCGGACCGGCCCACCGGAAACACGGAAAACCGGGATACTGCGCATCAAGTATTACAGAACGACGACAGTCCCCTCATCGGCATCCGCCACTCGGCCTGAAAACCCATGCCATTCAATTGAAAAGGCTTTTTTCCAGCTAGTGTCCCTAATGCAGGACGGATGAAAGTAAAAAACAAAAGGCCGCTCCCAGCCGAGAGCGGCCTTTCAAAGCAGGACGGGTAAGGTCAGCGCTGAGGAATCAGAACTGCGCTTCCTCCAGCGCCAGCGCCCCTGCCGCGCCATTCACCACCGCATAGGCAAGCCCAGGCGCCTGGGACAACACGTGATCGGCATAGAAACGCGCCGTGGTGATCTTGGCCTGGTAGAACGCTGCATCGCCCGCCCCTTCCGCCAGCCGACGAGCCGAGATCAGTGCGCCACGCGCCAGTTGCCAGCCTCCAGCGACGATGCCGAGCAGTTTGAGGAAGGGTACCGAGCCCACCGACGCGGCCTTGATGTCCTTGCCGAAGGTAGCGACGATGTAATCCACCGCCTCCTCCACAGCTCCGATACCGGCAGCGAGGGATTTACGGATTGCCACGAACTCTTCACCGGAGGCCTCCGCCAGCTGAGCCTCGACCTTGCGCATCTCGGCCACCACCCCCTTGGCGGTCAGGCCGCTCTCGCGAGCGATCTTGCGACCGATCAGATCGTTCGCCTGGATCGCCGTCGTTCCTTCGTAGATCGCCGTGATGCGGGCATCACGGAAATGCTGGGCCGCCCCGGTTTCCTCGATGAAGCCCATGCCGCCATGTACCTGCACGCCAGTGGAGGTGATCTCGATGGCACTCTCGGTGAGCCAACCCTTCACCACCGGAATCATCAGATCGACGAATGCCTGGTTCTGGGCTCGCACCTCGGCATCGGCATGATAGTGGGCATGGTCGGTCGCGGCTCCGACCACATACGCGAGCGAGCGCTGGGCCTCGATCTGCGACTTCATGCTTAGCAGCATGCGGCGCACATCAGCGTGATGGATGATGCTGACCTTCGGGCCGCCGCGCACGCCGGCTTCGGTGCCTTGGACGCGGTCCTTGGCATAAGCCAGGGCTTGCTGGTAGGCCCGCTCGGACAGCGCCAGACCTTCCATCCCGACGGCAAAGCGGGCTTCGTTCATCATGATGAACATGTACTCCAGGCCCCGGTTGGCCTCGCCGACCAGCGTACCGATAGCTCCCCCCTTGTCACCGAAGGCCAGCACCGCCGTCGGGCTGGCATGGATGCCGAGCTTGTGCTCAATGGACACGCAATGTACGTCGTTGCGCTCACCCGGCGTCCCGTCGGCCTTCAGTAGGAACTTCGGCACGACAAACAGCGAGATACCCTTCACCCCTTCCGGCGCGTCCGGCAAACGGGCCAGCACCAGATGGATGATGTTGTCGGTCATATCGTGCTCACCGTAGGTGATGAAGATCTTCTGACCGAAAATCTTGTAGGTGCCATCACCCTGAGGCACCGCGCGGGTACGCACCGCCGCCAGGTCGGAACCGGCCTGGGGCTCAGTGAGGTTCATGGTGCCGGTCCATTCGCCGCTCACCATCTTGGGCAGATAGGCCGCCTTCTGCTCGTCGCTGCCACACAGCTTGATTGCCTCGATGGCGCCAGTGGTCAGCATCGGACACAGGGAGAAGGCCATGTTTGCCGACTTCCACATTTCCATCACAGCGGTGGAGACCAGCTTCGGCAAGCCCTGGCCGCCATACTCCGGCTCGCAGGCCAGCGCCGTCCACCCAGCCTCGGCGAACTGTGTGTAGGCCTCCTTCCAGCCGGTCGCCGTGCGCACTTCGCCGTTGTCCCAACGGGCGCCTTCCTGATCACCGCTCCAGTTGAGCGGCGCCAGCACACCACTGGCAAACTTGTTAGCTTCCTCGAGGATCGCATCCACCACATCGGCGCTCGCCTCCTCGCAGCCCGGCAGGGCCGACACGGCGTCGAGGCCAGCCAGTTCCTTCATGACGAACTGCATGTCACGGATCGGTGCGTTGTAGCTGCTCATCGTTCTTTTCTCCACACGGTGTTGTTATTTGGTTTTTGACGGCCATTAGGCCTGGGCACTGCTATTTGTTCATCAGGTAATGCCTGTCATCAAAGCTGGCCACCCATTCCGGGCGATAAACCACCATCAGGGTCAGGGCCATGCCCGACAGCCAAGCCTCGGCAAAGCCCAGCAGCAGGAAGAACGGCAGATATTCGGACAGGAGCTTGTCAGCCGGGTAGGCACCCGCTGAGAACAGCATCAGGGACGCGATCAAGCCCTGGATCAGGACGATCACCATAGCGCCGATGAAAGCGTTGATGAAGATGTAGACGAAGAAATGCTTGGGCAGCCAGCGTTCCACGAGGCGGAAATACAGGGCGCCCAGCGCCACCGGCACGATGCCCATGGCGAGGAAATTGATGGGGATGGCAGCCCACTCGATGCTGCCGTTCAACGTCACGCCGGTCAGCGCCAGAGCAAGCACAACGAGGGCCAGCTGCGGCCCGAAGATCAGCGTGGTTGCCATCGCCCCGAGGATGTGGAGGTTGAGCCCCGGATACACACCGGCGTTCAGGCTCCACAGCAGGGTCAGGATGACGGCGGCACCCGCCAAGGCATTCAGTTGATGCCCATCGTGCAGGCGCCGCCACGGAGCGGTCTTGATCACCCACGCTCCGGCCCCCAGTCCACAAAGACAGGCAAAAATGTGCCAGCCTGCAGAGAAGAGGTCGGGCGCGAAGTTCATTCAGCCAGCCCCGGGTCCGGTCGTCCTCAGACGGCGGAAGTCAGTTGCGGCACGGCCTCGAAGAGGTCGGCGACGAGGCCGTAATCAGCCACCTGGAAGATCGGCGCTTCGGGATCCTTGTTGATCGCCACGATCACCTTGGAGTCCTTCATGCCGGCCAGATGCTGGATGGCACCAGAGATGCCGACTGCCAGGTAAAGCTGCGGGGCGACGATCTTGCCGGTCTGGCCGACCTGATAGTCGTTGGGCACGAAGCCAGCATCGACGGCGGCGCGGGATGCACCGAGGGCGGCGCCGAGCTTGTCGGCCAGCGGCTCGAGCAGCTTATGGTAGTTCTCGCCGCTGCCCACGCCACGACCACCGGAAACGATGATCTTCGCGGCACCCAGCTCCGGACGGGCAGACTTGGTCAGCTCACGACCCACCAGCTTGGACAGGCCCAGGTCGGCAACTGGAGCCACGTTCTCGACGGCCGCGGAGCCCCCCGCAGCCTCAGCCTCGAAGGCCGTGGTACGCACGGTGATGACCTTGACCGGATCAGCGGACTTAACGGTAGCCAGCGCGTTGCCTGCGTAGATCGGGCGCACGAAGGTGTCGGCGGACTCGATGGCGACGATCTCGGAGATCTGCGCCACGTCGAGCAGCGCGGCGACGCGCGGCAGCACGTTCTTGCCGAAGGTGGTGGCGGGGGCCAGCACGTGGGTAATGGCACCGGCAGAAGCCTGGACCACTGCGACGACCTGAGCAGCCAGGTTCTCGGCGGCCTGATCGGCAAAAGCGGCAGAATCCGCCACCAGCACCTTGGCGACGCCAGCCACCTTGGCAGCAGCCTCGACCGCGGCGGACGCAGCCGAACCAGCCACCAGCACGGCGACATCGCCGCCAAGCTTGGCAGCAGCGGAAACGGTGTTGAGGGTTGCGCCCTTCAAGGACGCATTATCGTGCTCGGCAACAACCAGAATCGTCATTACAGCACCTTCGCTTCGTTCTTGAGTTTTTCAACCAGCTGAGCCACGTCAGCCACGATCACGCCGGCGCTGCGTTTGGCCGGCTCGACGACCTTGAGCGTCGCCAGGCGGGGGGCCACATCCACGCCCAGATCGGCCGGCTTGACGGTTTCCAGCGGCTTCTTCTTGGCCTTCATGATGTTCGGCAGCGTCGCATAGCGCGGCTCGTTCAGGCGCAGGTCGGTGGTCACCACCGCCGGCAGAGAGATCTCGAGGGTCTCCAGGCCGCCGTCGATCTCACGAGTTACGCTGGCCTTGCCATCACCCACCGTCACCTTGGACGCGAAGGTAGCCTGCGGCCAGCCCTTCAGCGCGGACAGCATCTGGCCGGTCTGGTTGGCATCATCGTCGATGGCCTGCTTGCCGCAGATCACCAACTGGGGTTGCTCCTTGTCGCACAGGGCCTTCAGCAGCTTGGCCACGGCCAGCGGCTGCAGCTCAACATCGGTCTCGACGAGGATGCCGCGGTCGGCACCGATCGCCATCGCGGTACGCAGGGTTTCCTGGCAGGCGCCGACGCCGCAGGAGACAGCCACCACCTCGGTCGCCACACCGGCTTCCTTCAGGCGCACTGCTTCTTCGACCGCGATTTCATCGAACGGGTTCATGGACATCTTGACGTTGGCGATATCCACGCCGGATCCGTCACTCTTCACGCGCACCTTGACGTTGTAATCGACAACGCGTTTAACGGGAACCAGGATCTTCAATGCTGCGCTCCTTCCATTTGTAGAGGTTCTCCACCATATTCTGGATCTGCCGCAGGCATCGATGACTCGACCTCCTGTCGGCAGACCTGTTCTCCGACCGCCGCTTCCGCCGGCAATCCGGTGCCGACACGGAGACGGACCAGCAAAGCCGCGAGCTTCTCACAGGCATCTTGCTTTGTCACTTTCCGTACGGTAGCGTATGGGCACCGCACCCGTCAATACTACACCGTATGGAAAAACCGCCCCGCCTCCAACTCGACCGCGACGCCTGGATCCAGACCGCTCTCGACACGCTTGCCGACGAAGGCGTCACAGGCGTGCGCGTCGAAGTGCTGGCCAAGCGCCTGCATGTGACCAAGGGCAGCTTCTACTGGCACTTCAAGGATCGCCAGGACCTGCTCTCCGGCGTGCTCGAGACCTGGAAGGACGGACGCATCCGCGACATCGTCAAACAGACCCGACCTGTAGCCGGTGACGAGGAAGCGCAGATCTTCCACGTCATCGACGTATATAGCGCCAGCCGCAACCGCAAGGGCATCCTCATCGAGCTCGCGATGCGTGAATGGGCTCGCCGGGATCCGGCTGCCGCACTGATCGTTGAAGAAGTGGACGCCTGGCGCCTGCGCTGCGCCCGCGAACTGTTTCTCGCCGCCGGAATGCCGATGCACGAGGCGTCAACCCGCAGCATGCTGCTCTACGCCTACGTCTTCGGCATCTCGATGATGAACTGCGAGAAATTCGACGGCGACATTGCCCGCATGAAGGACGACATCCGCCAACTCATCGCCCGCAACCGTCCTACGGCGCCGGCCCAACAGGCCTGAAACCCGGCACGTCAGCCAGGCCGGGAACCGCTTCGACCGCATTATCCCCTGTTGCAGCAATCACGGCATCCACGTCGATGCCGCGTAGTACCGCCAGTTCCTGAGCGAAGCGCGCCAGGTTGGCCGGGTCGTTGCGCTGGCCAGCGCACCAGGCGGGCGGAATATCTGGCGCGTCGGTCTCCAGCACGATGGACGACAGCGGCAGGCCTGCCGCCAGCTCTCGGATGCGCCGCGACCCCGTGTAAGTCATCGCCCCGCCGAAGCCGAGCTTGAAACCCAGCTTGATGAAGGCCTCAGCCTGCTGCCAGCTGCCGTTGAAGGCATGGGCGATACCGCCGCGCACACCCACCTGACGCAAGCATTTCAGGATCTGATCCTGCGCGCGCCTGACATGCAGCACCACCGGCAGATCGAATTCCCGCGCCAGCCTGAGCTGAGCAATGAAAAACGCAGTCTGGCGCGGCAGGTCACCATCCGGAATGAAACCGTCCAGTCCGATCTCGCCGACCGCCACGGCTCCACCCTCTGCCAGACAGTCGTGCAAGAGATCCAGGTCGGACTCCAGCGCTGCCGCCACGTACATGGGGTGAATCCCCAGCGCGTAGCGACATTCCGGTAGCCGGCTGGCCAGCGCGGCAACCTTCTCGAAGTTGGCCGCGTCCACCGCAGGCACCAGCAGACCGCCCACCCCTGCCGCCCGGGCCGCGTCGAAAACGGCAACGCGATCGGCGTCGAACTCCGCCGCGTCCAGATGGCAGTGGGTGTCGATCAGCATGGGCGGTCTGCGTTTACCTGCCGCTCCACACCGGCTTGCGCTTGGCCATGAAGGCGTCGATACCTTCTGCCGCATCCTCGCACATCATGTTGCAGGCCATCACCTCGGCCGCCTGCTGATAGGCCCCATCCAGCCCCATCTCGAGCTGCGAATAGAACATCTGCTTGCCCATCGAGATGGCCACCGGTGACTTGGCACAGATAGACGCAGTGAGCTTGGCAACCTCCTCATCCAGCACTTCGATAGGCACCACGCGGTTAATCAGCCCACGCCGCTTCGCCTCGGCGGCATCGATGAAGTCGCCGGTCACCAGCATCTCGAAGGCTTCCTTGCGCCCCATGTTGCGGGACAGACCAACACTCGGCGTCGCACAGAACAGCCCGACGTTGATACCGGACACCGCAAAGCGCGCCACGTCGGACGCCACGGCCAGGTCGCACATGGACACCAACTGGCAGCCGGCAGCGGTCGCGATGCCGTGCACGCGGGCGATCACCGGCTGCGGCATGGTCACGATCTGCATCATGACCTTGCCGCACAGGCGGAACAGGGCCTGCTGGAAGGACTTGGTGTAGTTGCCGCGCATCTCCTTGAGGTCATGACCGGCGCAGAAAGCCTTGCCCGCCCCGGCCAACACGACGACACGTACCGAGGCGTCGGCCGCAATGCCAGTCAGCTCCACCAGCAACGCCTCAAGCATAGGCTGCGAGAGGGCGTTGAACTGGCCGGGCCGATTCAGCGTCAGCGTCGTCACGCCATGGGCGTCGTCGCGCAACAGCAAAGGTTCGGTCAGTGTTTCGGCAACAGCATTCATGGGTTCTCCTCCTTGCATGTAATCCGGCACGTTCCTGCCGGTCTCAAAAAATCAAGCTGAACAGCGGGCACGGACACTGCCACCAGTCCTCGCCGCCCCCTCCTTGTCGATCGCTTCCAACCAGTCGAGCAGTTCGCGGTTGAGCTGAAGCACGCCTTCCCTCAGGGCCATGACGCCGCCAACGGCGTCCGGCGTCGGCGCCGGACGGGTGACCGCAAAGCCACGGGTCGCGATGAGCTGGTCCGTGCGCGGTGCCAGCAGCGCCGCGCGCGCCTCGACGATACCGCGGCTGCGCGCCTCCCCATCGAAGAGCTGCACGAATTCGTCCAGATCCACCCGCAGCCGGCAACCACTCGACGACACGGCGGTTTCGCTGGTCTTCATCGAGCGCTTGACCGACAGCTCCACAAGCTGCCCCGGCTGGGCCGCCCAACGACTCTCAAGATAGACCTGGCGCCTGGTCGGCTGTGTGAAAGCAAGGCGGTACTGCATGGCCGTCGAGGCGAGCCACGGCGCCGGCACCACCTCGACGCTGCGGATCGGAAAGCCGAGGGGGCGCAAGGTTGCCGAATCGAGTGGCCCGAAATCGTGAACGGAATAGTTCGGAGCGGCCTTGGGCAGGCTGCCACAGGCCGTCACCCCAAGTGCCAGGATAACGGGCAGCAAGTACCTGGCGGGAAAACACTTAGACATCAATTCTGGCAACTGAGGGCGCATTCTTTGTCATCCCGAACTTAGCGCGGCGCGGGCCGAAGATGGAAACCGGCCTCTCCCGGCCCCGGCGCCGGCTTGCCGCGCCCCAGCAACAGGAGTTGCGGCGAATTGTCGAGTTCATCGAGCAGGTCGGATAGCTGGCGGGACGTGGTGGTGAGTTCCTGCAGCAGCACGTTGAGGCGCGGCAGCGTGCTGGTTGCAAACCCCTCGCCGGCTGCGCCGACGACGCTGTCCACCCTCTCGGTCACCGTCTGCAACCTCACCAGCAGGGCACGCCCCTCACTGGCCATCGGCGCCGCGTCGGCACTCAGGCGCTCGAGATTGGCCAGGGAGCGGTCGATACGTGCCAGGTTGTCCTTACTGAAGACCTGGCGCACGGCGGCAAGGGCCTTCGGCGCTTCCTGCAGGGTCCGGTCGAGCCCTCGGCTGGACGACTCCAGATTGGCCAGGGTCTTCTCGATATGGGCCAGATTGTCTTGCCGGGTCAGCACCGCCAGGCGATCGACAATTTCCTGCACGCGCCTGAGCGTCTGCACCGAAGCGTCGGCGACCTCCTCCATCAGGCTCGGCGTCATGCGAATACGCGGTGGGCCTCCGCCCTCCCCCGGCAAGGGCTCAGGCTTGTCACCGGCATCGTCGAGTGCGATGTAGGCGAGACCAGTCACGCCCTGGTTAGCCATGCGCGCCCGCGTACCACGGGTGATGGGCAGATCGTTACGGATCCGCACGGTGACCAGTAGATCCTTCGGATTGGCCGGATCAAGGGCGATAGCCGCCACCTTGCCGGCGACGATGCCCCGGTAACGCACCGTGGCCTGGGGATTCAGGCCATTGACACTACCGGAGGTCACCAGCACGACGTCACGGGTGCTCTCCCGCTTGTCGGAGAACCACCACAGGGAGAGGACGATCGCTCCGTTCAGCAGGATCACGAAAAGACCGGCGGCGATAGCATGGGCCCGGCTCTCCATCAGCCCATACCCCTTCCCCGTGCCAACGCAGCCTGGGCACGATCGCTATGAAAAAAACGCTCGATGAAGGGGTCTTGCACCTTGATTATCTCGCCAAGCGGGCCGAAGGCCAGTATACGCCCGTCCGTCAGCACCGCCACGCGGCTGGCCAATGCCGCCAGCGTATCCAGGTCATGGGTCACAAGCACGACGGTGAGCCCCAGCGCCCGGTGCAGGGCACGGATGAGCCGCACGAAGCCACTGCTGCGATCCGGGTCGAGACCTGCCGTCGGCTCGTCGAGCAGCAGCAGTTCGGGCTCGAGGGCCAGCGCCCGCGCCAGCGCCACCCGCTTGACCATGCCTCCAGACAGCTCGGCCGGCATGCGCAGCGCCACGTCGGCGTCAAGTTCGACCATTGCCAGCTTGAGCCGCACCAGATCCCGCAACATCGCCTCGTCGGTGATGCCAATCTCCCGCAACGGAAAGGCCACGTTGGCGAACACGCTGAGCGCGGAAAACAGCGCCCCGTGCTGGAACAGCATGCCGAAGCGCCGCCGCCGCTCCAGCTGCTCTGCCCGCGAGCCGGCGAATAGTGGCTCGCCGAACAGGCTCACATCACCGGCAGTCGGTCTCATCAGCCCGACCATCTGGCGCAGCAAGGTGGTCTTGCCGCTACCGGAACCGCCGACCAGAGCCACCACCTCGCCCGCCGGCACGGCAAGGTCGATGCCGCGGTGGACCCACGTCTGCCCGAAGCGCGTCTCCAGGCCGCGAACCTCGACGGGATAGTCGCTCATCGCGGCAATCCGATGGAACGGGTCGCGATGGCGAACACCGCATCCACCAGGATGACCACAGTGATCGACGTAACCACCGAAGCCGTCGTGTTGGCCGACAGGCTCTCGGTGTTCGGTTTCACACGCAACCCGAAATAGCAGGCGATCAGCGCGATCAGCAAGCCGAACACCGCACCCTTGCCCAGGCCAATGATCAGGTTGGCCACAGGCACCGCGCGCGGCAGGGCGTTCACGAAATAGTCGAAGCTCAGATCGAGCTGGAGGTTGGCCGACACCATGCCGCCGAACAAGGCCACCGCCGAGCCCCAGAGGGTCAGCGGCGCCATCGCCAGCGTCAGCGCCACCACCTTGGGCAGCACCAGCCGCACATAGGGCGAGATGCCCATCGCCGCCAGCGCGTCGATCTCCTCGGTGACGCGCATCACGCCGATCTGGGCTGTCATCGCGGAGCCCGAACGTCCCGCCACCAGCACTGCGACCAGCACTGGACCGAGTTCGCGAATGATGCCTAGCCCGAGGATGTTGACGATGAACACGTCCGCCCCGAAGGCCCGCAACTGCAACGCCGACAGGTAGGACAGCACGACCCCGATCAGGAAGCCCACGAGCGCCGTGACCGGCATCGCCCGAACACCGACCTTGTAGAAGTTGGCGGAGGTCTCCAGCACGGGCCAATGGCCACGGGTGCGCAGCAGATGCACGAAATCGATGGCGAGCTGACCGATCAAAGCCACGAAACCGACCACATTGCGGAGCGTCTTGAAGAAGATGCGGCCGACGCCTTCCGTGCCATCGAGAAAACGATAGCCCGGCTCGACCGGCAGCTCACCGTCCCCGAGCTCGGCAAGACGGGCAAAGACGGGATCCAGCTCGTCGGGCAGCACGAGGCCGGACGGACGCCGACGCCCCCACTTCCGCCACAGCAACAGCGCGCCAAAACTGTCGAGACGCAACACCCCGTCCAGATCCCAGCAGCAGTCCACCGCAAACTGATCGAGTTGCTGACGGAAGCGGCCAAGCTCCGGCTGCAACAGACGCAAGGTCCAGTCCCCGGTCAGGATGACCCGTGGTGATCCGCCTTCATCGTCCAGGCGGATTTCAGGGCGCGGCCGGGACTCCGGACGCATCGGGCGACGCCTAAGCGCCCGCCGGACTGCGTGACGCAGTCCGCTCCACCCGCACCTTCAGTGGCAGGCCGATGGTCTGCCACTGGCGCTCCTCCTCGTCCAGCGCCGCGGCGGTCAGCGGCAGGTTGCGCAGCCATTCCGCATCGGCCACCATCACATGGCCCCGTCCGTCTCGCTTGAGCCTCAGCGGCGGCAGACCGCGGCCATCACGGGCGCGGTGAACGACGGCCGCCAGCCGCAGGCACAAGATCAGCCGCCACTCAGGGCTTTCCGGATCCAGCGCGCCGATCCGCGACAGCTTGCCGCGGTGGGCCAGCACCATGCGCGCCAGGCGCCCCTGGTCCATCCGCGAAAAGCCCGGCATATCGGCGTTACCGAGAATGTAGGCGCTGTGCTTGTGATAACTCGAATGGGCCACCGACACGCCAATCTCGTGCAGCCGCGCCGCCCACTCCAGGAAACGCCGATCCACGTTCTCCTCGTCGCAGGATGCCGGGTCCAGCTGGGCCAGGAAGGCCAGCGCAGTCTCGGTCACCTGCCGCGCGTGGTGCATGTCCACCCCGTAGCGCTCCATGAAGGCTGACACGGTGGCATCGCGCAGGTCATGGTGATGGTAGCGGCCGAGCAGATCGTAGAGCACACCGAGACGCAGCGCGCCTTCCGAGAAGGTCATCCGCTCGAGGCCAAACTCCTGGAAGATCGCCCACATGATCGCCAGGCCACCGGGCAGTACCGGCAGGCGATCGGGACGCAGCCCTTCCAGCTGCAGGTTATCCAAGTGGCCCGCCTTCAGCATCAAAGTACGCAGACGCTCCAGGCCACCCCGGGTAATGCCGCCATCGGACAGTCCGTTCAGCTCCAAGATGTCCACCAGCGCCTTGGCCGAACCACTGGAGCCAACCGCCTCTTCCCAGCCCACTTCACGGTACGCATGGGTGATGGTCTGGATCTCCTTCTGAGCCGCCAGCTCGGCCTCGCGCATGCCACGCTTGTCGATGCGGCCCTCAGGGAAATAGCGCAGGGAATAGCTGACGCAGCCCATGTACAGGGATTCGAGCTTGATCGGCTGGAAGCTCTTTCCGATGACGAATTCCGTCGAGCCGCCACCGATGTCCACCACCAATTGCTGCTTGTGCGGATTGGGCAGGGTGTGCGCCACCCCCACGTAGATCAGGCGTGCCTCCTCGCGGCCCGCAATGACCTCGATCGGAAACCCCAGCGCGGCCTCGGCCTGCACCAAGAAATGGGGCGCGTTCTTGGCCACCCGCAGCGTGTTGGTCGCCACGGCCCGTACCGCCTCCGGCGGATAGTCGCGGATGCGCTCGTTGAAGCAGCGCAGCGCACTGATGCCGCGAAACTGGGACGCAGCATCCAGCATCCGATCGGGTGAAAGGCCCGCGGCAAGGCGGACAGCCTCCTTGATGCCATCGAGAGGGTAGATCTGGTCGTTGACGATCCGCCCGACCTGCAGACGGAAACTGTTGGAACCCAGATCGATGGCGGCAATCAATTCACGATTCATGAAACATGCACAAATGGCACCAGACGGCGCGGAGGCTGGAAATTCTAGCACCGCGCCGCTCGACGCCCCGCATCAATCCCGCGCCCGCGGCCATCGTCATCTATATGCAACAAAAATGTCACATACTCCGGGCCTAATCAGAAGATCAAGAGGAGAGCCCATGCACCGTACCAACAACATCCGTCATTTCGACTCGGATCACTTCATCAACCGCGAACTCTCCCTGCTCCAGTTTCAGCGCCGCGTCCTTGCCCAAGCCGCCGACCCGAATGTGCCGCTGCTCGAACGCCTGCGCTTCCTGTGCATCGTATCCAGCAACCTTGACGAGTTCTTCGAAGTGCGGGTCGCCGGCGTGAAGGAGCAACTGCGCCTCGGTAGCCACGCCATAACGACCGACGGCTTGAGCCCATCCGCGCTGCACAGCCTGATCAGCGCCAAGGTCCATACCATCATCGCCGAGCAGTACGCGCTGCTCAACGACACCATCCTGCCGGCCCTCGCCGCCGAGGGCATCGTCTTCCTGCGCCGCAGCGTGTGGACCGATGCCCAGCACCTGTGGGCGCGAGACTACTTCATGCGTGAAGTGATGCCGGTACTGACGCCCATTGGCCTGGACCCGGCCCACCCCTTCCCGCGGGTACTCAACAAGAGCCTCAACTTCGCCGTCGAGCTGGAAGGCCGCGATGCCTTCGGCCGGAGCTCCGGCTCCGCCATCGTGCAGGCGCCCCGCGCCCTGCCCCGCGTGATCCGCCTGCCGAAGGAACTGACCGGCGTCGATTACGGCTTCGTCTTCCTGTCCTCCCTGCTGCACGCCCACGTCGGCGAGCTCTTCGAGGGCATGAACGTGCTCGGCTGCTACCAGTTCCGGGTTACCCGCAACTCCGACATGTTCGTGGACGAGGAAGAAGTCAAGGACTTGCGCGCCAGCCTCAAGGGCGAACTCCAGCAGCGCCACTTCGGCGACGCGGTGCGCCTGGAGATCGCCGACAACTGCTCGGAAGCCATGGCCAACTTCCTGATGAAGCAGTTCGCCCTCGGCCCGGCGGACGTTTATCGGGTTCCCGGCATGGTCAATCCGGTGCGCCTCAACCAGGTTCCGGACTGGGTCGAACGCCCGGATCTGAAATACCGCCCCTTCCTGCCCGCGCGTCCGAAGGGCCTCGACAAGCAGGAGAACATCTTCGCGGCGATGCGCCGCCAGGACATCCTGCTGCATCACCCGTTCCAGAGCTTCGAGCCGGTCATCGAGTTGCTGAAGGCCGCAGCCGACGACGCCGACGTGGTCGCCGTGAAGATGACCGTCTATCGCACCGGCACCGACTCCGTACTGATGGAGCACCTCGTCCGCGCCGCCCAGAAGGGCAAGGAGGTCACCGTCGTGCTGGAACTGATGGCCCGCTTCGACGAAGAGGCCAACATCAGCTGGGCGGCCCGTCTCGAAGAGGTCGGCGCCCACGTGGTGTATGGCGTGTTCGGCTACAAGACCCACGCCAAGCTGCTGCTGCTGGTTCGCCGTGAAGACGGCAGGCTGAAGCGCTACGCCCACCTCGGCACCGGCAACTACCATCCGCGCACCACCCGTTTCTACACCGACTTCGGCCTGCTCACCGCCAACGACGAGATCGGCGCAGACGTCGCCGAAGTCTTCAAGCAGCTCACCGGGCTCGGCCAGGCAGGCAAACTCAAGCACCTGTGGCAGGCTCCATTCACGCTGCAACCCAACGTAGTTGCGGCCATCCGCGAGGAAGCCGAGATCGCCCGGGCGGGCCGCAAGGGCCGTATCGTCGTCAAGGTCAATGCACTGCTCGAACCAGAAACCATCGAGGCGCTCTACGAAGCCTCCTGTGCCGGTGTCGAGATCGACATCATCGCCCGCAGCGTCTGCGCCCTGAAGCCCGGCGTGCCCGGCCTGTCCGAGAACATCCGGGTACGCTCCATCGTCGGCCGCTTCCTGGAGCACCACCGGATCTTCTATTTCCGTGCCGACGGCGCCGACAAGCTCTATATGTCGAGCGCGGACTGGATGGAGCGCAACTTCTTCAAGCGCATCGAAGTCGCCTTCCCGATCCTCGACACCAAGGTCAAGCGGCGGGTCATCAAGGAAGGCCTGCGGCCCTATCTGGGCGACAACTGCCAGGCATGGGAAATGGACAGCGACAACGTCTATCGGAAGAAGAATCCCCGCACAACCCGGCGCGCCGCACAGGAAATCCTGCTCAAGGAGCTGGCCGGCGTTTCAATCGCCTGACCCACCCTCAGCCTCCCGTCGACGTCAACCGTCGTCGGGGGCGAGCGGGACTGCCGGGGTGTTGTAGAATGCTGTCCTGCTTCCTTCACCGATGGCCCACTTCATGTTTCTCCCCCGTCGCCGACAGTTCATCACCGCAATCCTCAGTGCTGCCGTTCTCTCCGCCTGCGGCGGTGGTGGCAGCTCCGCTCCGGCCCCGACGATCAAGTCGGTCACTGCCGGTGACACACAAATCGTCATCGACTGGGTCCAGGAACCCGGCGTCGAGTACTGGCTGTGGTTCAAAGCGGGCGATACCGTCAGCGCGGGCGAGAAGACCGCCAGCTACCGGCTCGCCATCACGGCCCCCTACATCCTGACCGGACTGACCAACGACACCAAGTACGCCATCACGATCAATGGCCGGACCAACGGCGGCCCCGGCGGCCCCGGATCGGTGGTTCAAACTGCCACGCCCCGTGCAGCCGGTTCGGTCTGGCTGGCCGGCGGTGCGCTCGGCAGCGGCAACGCACTCCGTGGTGTGGCCCAGGGCTTGAGCTCCAGCAGCGCCACCACGTACTCCTATGTTGCCGTCGGCGACAACGGCGTGATCTACAACAGCCCGGCCTATGTATCGACCGCTGCGCTGAGCTGGACCCAGGTACGTGCCGCGACCGGCACCGCGCTGAACGCCGTCCTGTACGCGCTGGCCAAGTACATCGCGGTTGGCGATGCCGGCGGCGTGCTCACCAGCACCGACACCACGACCTGGACAGCCGCCACCTCGGGCACCACCGCCAAGCTCAATGCGCTGGCCACCAATTCTTCGATCGTCGTCGCGGTGGGCGCCAACGGCACCATCCTGCATTCCGGTGACGGCACGACCTGGACCGCTGCCACCACCGTCCCAACCACCAGCGACCTCTATGGCGTGACCTACTCGGCCCTGGGCCTGTGGGTGGCGGTAGGCGCCAACGGCACGCTACTGACCAGTTCCGACGCGGTCACCTGGACTGCTGTCAGCTCTGGTACGACGGCCACGCTGAAGGCCGCCGCCAGCATGACCACCGTGAACTCGACCACTAGCGTCACCACATATGGCATCGTGGCAGTAGGTGCCGGCGGCGTGATCCTCAGCAGCAGCACCGGCACCGCCTGGAGCGTCCAGACGCAGGGCAACGCCGATCTCAATGCGGTCGCCTCCTCGTCCCGCTTCGTCGCCCTCGGCGACAACGGCAGCATCTACTCGAGCACGGACGGCACGACCTGGACTGCTGCCACCAGCCCCAGCAGCAACGCGATGTATGGCGTCATCCATGCCAACAACATCTTCACCGCCGTCGGTGCGGCCGGAAGCAGCATTTACTCGTACTGAGCCGTATCAAGGGTCCGCGCCTGCGACAGGTGGCGGACCCGGCCAAACAAGTGGAGCCGTCACTCGATGACCGCTCCACTTTGCACTTCTGAAGCAACAGTAGAGAGAAACCACAACAACCATGTCGTCCAGCGCCTCCAACGCCAGCCTGTTGTCCCGTTCCCTGTGCGCCGTCTGGCACCCCTGTACCCAGATGAAACACCACGAGCAACTGCCGCTGGTGCCCATCAAGCGCGGCGAGGGCGCCTGGCTGTACGACATGGACGGCAAGCGCTACCTGGACGGCATCAGCTCCTGGTGGGTCAATCTGTTCGGTCATGCGAATCCTCGCATTGGCGCCGCCCTCAAGGCCCAGCTCGACACCCTCGAGCACGTGCTGCTGGCCGGCTTCACCCATGAGCCGGTGGTTGAGCTGTCCGAACGCCTGGCTGCCCTCACAGGCAATCAACTCGGGCATGCCTTCTACGCGTCAGACGGCGCCTCGGCGACCGAGATTGCCCTCAAGATGAGCGTGCATTACTGGCGCAACACCGGTCGCCCCGGCAAGAACCGTTTCGTCAGCCTAGCCGGCAGCTACCACGGCGAGACCGTCGGCGCGCTGGCCGTCACCGACGTGGCGATTTTCCGCGATGCCTACGCCCCGCTGGTGCGTGGCGGCACCTGCGTGCCGACGCCCGATGCCCGCCTCGCCGAAACCGGCGAAACGGCCGCCGACGTGGCCCGTCGCGCCGCCGCCGCGCTGGAAGCCCACCTGGCCGCCCACGCCGACGAAACCGCCGCGCTGATCGTCGAGCCGCTGGTTCAGGGCGCCTCCGGCATGGTCATGTACGACCCGGAATACCTACGCTTGGCCCGCGCCCTGTGCGACCGCTACCAGGTGCATCTGGTGGCCGACGAGATCGCCGTCGGCTGTGGCCGCAGCGGCAGCTTCTTCGCGTGCGAGCAGGCCGGCATCTGGCCGGATTTCCTGCTGCTGTCGAAGGGCATCTCCGGCGGCTACCTGCCCCTGTCCATCGTCCTCACCACCGACACCGTCTTCGACGCCTTCTACGACGACGATACCGCCCGCGGCTTCCTGCACTCGCACTCCTACACCGGCAACCCGCTGGCCTGCCGGGCTGCGCTGGCAACCCTCGACATCTTCACGCAGGACAACGTGATCGCCGCCAACCGCGCCAAGGCCCAGCGCATCGGCGAGGCATTCCGCAAAGCCGTCGGTAGCCATCCGGCGGTCCGTCATCTGCGCCAACAGGGCATGATCCTGGCGTTCGACGTGGCCGACGCCCCGGCAGGCTTCTCCCGCCGCTTCTTCACCGAAGCCCTGCAGCGGGAACTTCTGCTGCGCCCAATCGGTAATACCGTTTACACCATGCCCCCCTACATCCTCGGCGACGACGAGATCGACCTCCTCGCCAGCCGCTGCGCTGCCGCGCTGGAGGCCAGCCTTGCCTGAGTATCCCGATCCACTCCAAGAACTGGACGCCGGCCTCGCCGAACTCGACGCCGCGGGCCTGCGCCGCCGCCGGCGTATCGTCACCACGCCGTGCCGGCCGGACACCCGCCTGGCCGACCGCGAGGACGCGGTCACCGCGTTCTGCTCCAACGACTACCTGGGCCTAGCCGCCGAGCCTGCACTGGCCGCAGCAGCACACAGCGGCATTGACCGCTGGGGCATCGGATCCGGTGCATCCCATCTGGTCAGCGGCCACTATGCCGCCCACGAAGCCCTGGAAGCCCGCCTCGCCGCCTTCGTCGGCATGGAGGACGCGCTGTATTTTTCCACCGGCTACATGGCTAACATCGGAGTCATGCCGGCACTGGTCGGCCGCGGCGATGCGATCTTCGCCGACAAGGTGAACCACGCTTCGCTGGTGGATGGCGCATTGCTGTCCCGCGCCGAGCTGATCCGCTATCCCCATTGCGATGTTCAGACCCTGGCGGCCCGCCTGCAGGCCTCCACCGCACCACGCAAGCTGATCGTGACCGATGGCGTGTTCAGCATGGACGGTGATATCGCCCCGCTGCGCGAACTGCTCGCGCTGGCGGAGACCCACAAGGCCTGGCTGCTGGTGGACGACGCACACGGCTTCGGCGTACTGGGCCCCCAGGGGCGCGGCTGCCTCGCGCACTTCGATCTGAGCTCACCGCGCCTGATTTACATGGGCACCCTCGGCAAGGCGGCCGGCGTGTCCGGTGCCTTCGTCGCCGGGCAACGGAACATCATCGACTGGCTGCTCAACAAGACGCGCAGCTACATCTTCACGACCGGCGCCCCGCCACTGCTCGCCGACGCGCTGCTGACCGCCGTCGACCTGATCGAACACGGCGACGCCCGCCGCGCCCACTTGCAAGCCCTGATCGCCCGCTTCAAGGCGTGTCTGGCGCTGAAGCGCTGGCAACTGCTGCCGTCGGACACCCCGATCCAGCCAGTCGTGATTGGCGACAACCACGAAACGCTGGCCGTTTCCCGCGCCCTCGATGCCGAAGGCCTGTGGGTGCCGGCAATCCGCCCGCCGACGGTGCCAAAAGGCGCCGCGCGCCTGCGCATCGTGCTGTCGGCCGCGCACAGCGAAGAACAAGTAGATCGTCTCGTTACCACCCTCCTCCGCCTGGAAGGAGTCCTCGCATGAGCCGCGACCTCGTCCTGCTGCACGGCTGGGGACTTTCATCATCGGTCTGGAAGCCGCTGGCCGCAGCGCTCTCCGGCACCTTCACGCTACACACCCCCAATCTGCCCGGCCACGGCACCGCGGCCCCAGCCAGGCCCAGCCTGAACGAATGGGCGGACGCCCTGCTCTCGCGCATACCAGAAGACGCAGTTCTCGTCGGCTGGTCCCTTGGCGCCCAGCTCGCGCTTCATCTCGCCCGGCAGAACCCGGAACGTGTGGCCAGGCTGGTACTGATCGGTGCCTCGCCGCGCTTCGTCCAGGCCGACGACTGGCCGGCCGCGCTGCCGGGCGCAACGCTGAGTGCCTTCCGCCAGGATTTCGACACCACGCCGGACGCAACGCAGCGCCGTTTCGTGGCGCTGCAGAGCTTCGGCGACAGTGCTCGCAAGGCAGTTGCCGCAACGCTAACTGACAGCCTCACGAGCGCCGACGAGCACCACAAGGCCGCCCTCGCCGACGGCCTGCGCCTGCTCGCCGAAGCCGACCTGCGCGCGCTCATCCCTGATGTCCGCCAGCCCGTGCGCCTGCTGCACGGTAGCGAAGACAAGCTGATGCCGGTAGCCGCCGCGGAATGGCTGGCCGATACGCTACCCGATGCGCGCCTGACGGTGTTCGGACAATGCGGCCACGCGCCATTCCTGTCGCGCCCCGAGGAGTGTGCGACGCTGATCGAGGGTTTCGTCCTTGACTGACGCCCCTGCCCCCAAGCGCGCAGTCCGCGCCGCCTTCGACAAGGCCGCCGACGCCTACGACGCCGTTGCCGCGGTGCAGCGCAGTGCGTGCGACCGCCTGTTCGCCTTGGCCTCCGCTCAGCCTCTGCAGCCCGGCCGCATCGTCGATGCGGGCTGTGGCACCGGCTATGCGCTTCCCGGCCTCAAGCAGCGTTTCCCGGCGGCCCAGCTGATTGCGCTCGATTTCGCCACCTCGATGTTGCGCCGTCATCCCGCCGGCCTGGCTGATCGGCTGTGTGCGGACATGGAGCGCCTCCCGCTGGCCGACGCCAGCGTGGACCTCCTGTGGTCCAGCTACGCGCTGCAGTGGTGCCATCCACGCAAGGTCTTCCCGGAGCTGGCGCGCAGCCTGCGCCCCGGCGGTCAGCTGTGGATTGCCACCCTCGGCCCCGGCACCCTCGGCGAACTGCGCGACGCCTTCCGTCACGTGGATCAGCACGAGCACGTGCTGCGCTTCCAGCCGCCGGAAGTCATCGACGACGCGGTGGAGGACGCGGGCATGCGGATCGTCGACAGCGAGCGCGACACCCTCTACGCATGGGCCCCGGACCTGCGCCGCCTGCTGCGCGACATCAAGACCCTCGGCGCCCACCAGACCGGCGCACCACGCCGCCAGGCGCCCCTTGGCAAAGCCGCCTGGGGTCGCCTCAGCGCCGCCTACGAGGCCTACCGGACCCCCGCCGGCCTGCCGGCGTCCTACGATACCTACTGGTTGATAGCGGAAAAGAAATGAGCGCCTATTTCATTGCCGGCACCGATACCGAAATCGGCAAGACCTTCTCCACCTGCGCCCTGCTCCACGCAGCCCGTGCCCGCGGCCTGCGTGCCGTCGGCATGAAGCCGATCGCCGCGGGTGCCGAAATGGTCAATGGTGAATTCCTCAACGAGGATGCCGCCCGCCTGCGCGCTGCGGGCAGTTTCGATCCGGGGCTGGCGCTGCTCAACCCCTACTGTCTGGCCAGCCCGATTGCACCGCACATCGCAGCGGCCGAGGAAGGCGTGAGCATCGACCCAGCCAAAATCGACACGGCTTTCCAGGAACTCCGTGCCCAGGCCGAGCTGGTGCTGGTGGAAGGCGTCGGCGGTTTTCGCGTGCCGCTGGGCGATGACTTCGACACCGCCGACTGGGCCCAGCATCTGGGCCTGCCAGTGATTTTGGTAGTGGGCATGAAACTCGGCTGCATCAGCCACGCCCTGCTCACCGCTGAGGCCATCCAGGCCCGCGGCCTGCGACTGGCCGGCTGGATCGCCAACCAGGTGGATCCCGCCATGCTGCGTTTCGAACAGAACCTGGAAGCCCTGACCCGCCGCCTGCCAGCGCCCCTGCTGGGCGTACTGCCCTTCCGCGCCGACCACGACGCAGCGGCCGCGGCCAGCGCCGCCGGTCTCAAGCTACCCGACTGAGTCTCTGACTGAACGCCGCTGGCGGAGCTGCTCGAACAGGCACACGCCGGCCGCCACCCCCACGTTGAGGGACTCCATGCCGCCGGGCATCGGGATCAGCACACGGCGGGTGGCCAGCGCAGCAACTTCGGCGGACAGCCCCTGCCCCTCCGAACCGAACAGCCACGCCACTTGACCGCGCAGGTCCAGATCGTAGAGCTCGGTGGCATCCCGCAGATCCGCCGCCAGGATTGCACCGGGAAAAGCCTCCAAGGCCGCAGCCGCATCGACACCTTCACGGATCTTCAATCCAAAGTGCGCCCCCATCGCCGCACGCAGCACGCGGGGCGACCAGGCTTGGGCGCAGCCAGGCGTGAGGAGCACGTCCTGCACCGCAACCGCCGCCGCGGTGCGCAGGATGGTGCCAAGATTGCCGGGGTCCTGAACCCCGTCGAGCAGCACGCAGCTATCGACGATCGGGCGCTCTTCGTCCGCAGCCGGAACAGCGACCACCGCGATCACACCGCTGGGCGTATCCACTGGGCTGATGTGGGCGAAAAGGCGATCCGGCACCTCGATCTGCCGCTCGGACGGGCAGCGCTCCAACAGCGCTTCGATCTCCGCCTGCCGGCGCCCGCTCTCGCTGACGACGATCTGCAGCACGTCGACACCCTTATCCAGCGCAACCCCGAGCAGATGCGCGCCATCGAGCAGCGTCCGCCCTTCCTTGCGCCGATCCCGCGCCGACGTCGCCAGCGCATGCAAGTGCTTGATGGTCGGGTTGTCCCGCGAGCTGATCTGCTTCACGGCTCAGAAGGCCAGGCCGACCGTGGCGAGGACGACGGTCAGCGCACCCAGCACGAGGTTGACGGTAACCCGCTGACGGATCGCATTGAGCGCCTGCGCCCCCTGGGCCCAGCTTTCCACCGCCACAGCGGCCTTCAGCGCCTGCCAGGGGCCGAACCAGATGCTGACGAAGATTGCCATCATCACCAGTCCAAAGCCGGCCATCAGATGCCACGAACGTGGCGCCTGGGCGAAGCCCACCTCCACCAGGATCGCGAAGCCGGACAGGCCGATGGCCGCCAGCGCAGCCCAGACGATCGGGAAAAAGCGTCCGAACACGCCATGCCACAGGGTCAGACGCTGGGCCGGCGGCAACTGCAGCGCCGACGGACGCAGGCAGAAATGGGCGAAGGCCATGCCCCCTACCCAAACAATCACGCCGACCAGATGCACGAGCAGCAGGAAGTGATGGTGTTTCATCGCAGGTCATCCTCGGTCCAAAGGGGCGGATTGGAGATCACGTCACGCACCGGCGCAAAGCTCTTCCGGTAGATCTCGCAGGCGCCATGGGCACGCAGCGCCGCCAGGTGGGCCGCCGTTGGATAGCCCTTGTGGCCGGCCAGTCCGTATTGGGGATACTGCTTGTCCAGCTTCAACAGAAGTTCGTCGCGCACAGTCTTGGCAAGAATGGACGCCGCGGAAATCTCGGCTACCAGCGCATCGCCCTTGACGATGGCTTCGCAGGGCAGATCCAGCTGCGGGCAGCGGTTGCCATCGACAAGTACCTTGTCCGGCCGCTGCGACAAACCTGCCACGGCACGCTGCATCGCCAGCATGCTGGCGTGCAGGATGTTGATCCGGTCGATCTCGGCGACGCTGGCTTCAGCCACGCACCAGGCCAGCGCCTTCTCGCGGATCTCGATGGCCAGCCGCTGACGACGCTTCTCGCTGAGTTTCTTGGAGTCGGCCAAGCCCTCGATGGGCTTCGCTGGATCAAGGATCACCGCGGCTGCCACCACTGGCCCGCACAAGGGGCCGCGCCCGGCCTCGTCGACGCCGCACAGGATCATCTTCAACGTCCTTTCAGGTAGGGCAGGATGGCCGCCGCGGCCTTGTCCGCCGTGTCCTGACGCAACTGCAAATGCATGTCCGTAAAGGTCCGCTCGAGCTCGGCCACGCGCGCCTTGTCCGACAACCAGGCGTCGAGGGCGTCGGCGAGCGCCTGAGGCGTGGCGGCGTCCTGCAGCACTTCCGGCACCACTTCGCGTCCGGCCAACACGTTGGGCAACCCGACCCACGGCAGATAGGCCATCCGCTTCATGAGGCGGAAAGACCATTTGCCGATCTTGTAGGTGATCACCATCGGGCGCTTGAGCAGCGCCGCCTCCAGCGTCGCCGTACCACTCGCCACCAGCACGACGTCGGCCGCGATCATTGCCTCGACCGAATGGCCGAACAGGATGCGGATCGGCAGATCCATATGGGCATGGCGCCGCAAGGCGTCTTCAAACAGCACGCGAGTCTCGCGGGTTGCCAGCGGCACCAGGAAACGGGCGTCCGGATGGCGGCTGTGAAGCAGCGCCGCGGTGGCGATATAGGTATCCGCGAGGTTGCGCACTTCCGACTGGCGACTGCCCGGCAGAAACGCGAAGACCGGCCCACCGGGCGCGATCTGCAGCATCTCCCGGGTACCCTCACGATCGGGCACCAGCGGGAAGACGTCGGCCAGCGGGTGGCCGACGTAAGTCACCGGCACCCCGGCGGTCCGGTAGATCTCGGGTTCGAAAGGGAACAGGCACAGCATATGGCTGACCGCCCGCGCGATGCCCTTCAGTCGCCCACGCCGCCAGGCCCAGATGGACGGACTGACAAAATGAATCGCCGGGATGCCCTTATCTTTAAGGCGCTGCTCAAGCCACAGGCTGAAGTCGGGCGCATCCACACCGATGAAGGCCGCCGGCGGATTCTTCACCAGCATGTCCCGCAGCTGGCGGCGGATGCCCGACAGTTCTCGGTAATTCTTGAGGGCGTCCACATAGCCGTGGACCGACAGCTTCTCGGCGGGCCACAAGGCCTGAAAACCCACCGCCTGCATTTTTGGACCGCCGATGCCGAAGAACTCGGCATCGGGAAGATGGCGCTTGAGCGCCTTGATCAGGTGACTGGCCAGGAGGTCGCTGGAGGCCTCGCCCGCCACCATGGCAATCCGCACAGCCATGGATCAGCGAACGATGCCACGCCCGGACTCGGCGATGAAGTCGGAAAACTCCTGCAATTCAGGCGCCAGCGCGGCAGCCTCGGCGATCTGCCGACGTGCTTCGTCAAGGGTCAGGCCGTTGCGATAAAGGGTCTTGTAAGCCCGCTTGATCGCCATGATGCCTTCGCTAGAGTAGCCCCGGCGCTTGAGGCCTTCACTGTTGATGCCGTGCGGTGCCGCCGGATTGCCGGAAACCGTAACGAAGGGTGGCAGGTCTTGCAGCAGCACGGTACCGACACCGCAGAAGCTGTGGGCACCGACGCGCACGAACTGGTGCACGCCTGTGAAGCCACCCAGAATGGCCCAATCGCCGACGGTCACATGACCAGCCAGCGTCGCGTTGTTGGCAAAGATCGTGTTGTTGCCGACCATGCAGTCGTGGGCCACATGCACGTAGGCCATGATCCAGTTGTCGTTGCCAACGCGGGTCAGGCCGCCGTCCTGCACAGTGCCAGTACTGAAGCTGCAGAACTCACGGATCGTGTTGCGATCGCCGATCTCCAGTCGGGTCGGCTCGTTGGCGTACTTCTTGTCCTGCGGCTCGGAGCCGATCGAACAGAACTGGAAGATCCGGTTGTCGCGACCGATCCGGGTGTGCCCCTCAATCACCACGTGGGGGCCAATACTGGTCCCCTCGCCGATCTCGACGTGCTCGCCGATGATCGAGTACGGTCCGACTTGCACACCTTCGGCGAGGCGCGCGCCCGGATGAACGATGGCTGTCGGATGGATCGTCATCGCTTGATCGCGCACATGAATTCGGCTTCGGTGGCCAGCTCGCCGGCCACCTTGGCAGTACCCTTGAACTTCCAGATGTTGCGCATCACGCGCACGATCTCGGCTTCCAGCACCAGCTGGTCGCCCGGCACCACCGGACGCTTGAAGCGCACATTGTCCACCGATGCGAAATACACCATCGCGTTCTCATCCGGTACCGTGCCGTCGGTCTTGAAGGCCAGCACCGCTGCGGCCTGCGCCAGCGCTTCGATGATCAGCACGCCCGGCATCACCGGGCTGTGCGGAAAATGCCCCGGAAAGAAAGGCTCGTTGACGGTCACGTTCTTCAGGCCGACAACACGCTTGCCCACTTCCAGCTCAGTGATGCGATCCACCAGCAGGAAGGGATAGCGGTGCGGGATGTAACGCTTGATTTCGTTGATGTCGATGATTTCGCTCATGATTTCTTTTCCATTTCGGCGAGCTTCTTTTCCAGCTCGCGCACCCGCTCCGCCATCGCATCGAGGCGACGCAGGTGGGCAAAATTCCGAACCCAGTCCGCATGCGGCTGCAGCGGGATCATGGCCGTGTAGACGCCGGCCTTGTCGAGGGTCTTGGTTACGTTGGTGTCGGCGGAGATAACAACATCGTCAGCTACTTCCAGGTGTCCGGAGAAACCCGCCTTGCCACCGACCATCACCCGCTTGCCGACTCGCGTACTGCCCGCCAGGCCTGCCATTGCGGCCATGATGGTGTCGTCCCCCACATGGCAGTTATGGGCCACGTGGATAAGGTTGTCCAGCTTCACACCATTGCCAACGACTGTATCGTCCAGCGCGCCACGATCGATCGTGGTGTTCGCACCAATCTCCACGTCGTCACCCAGCACAACCCGGCCGATCTGCGGAATCTTGACCCAGTGCTTGTCGGCGTCCCGCGCAAAGCCGAGGCCGTCAGCACCGATCACCGCACCGGAATGCAGGATGGCCCGCGCTCCAATCACGCAGTTGTCGTAGATCTTGACGCCAGGATGCAGCAGGGAACCCGCGCCGATGTGCACGCCGTCGGCAAGCAAGCAGCCCGCGCCGATCACACAGTCTTCGCCGATCACACAGTTCTCGCCGATCACCGCATTGGGACCAACGGATACCGAGGCCGGGAGTGCAGACGCAACAACCGCGCTGGAATGCACGCCGGCAGGAGCCTGCTTGGGCTGATTGAACAGCTGCGCGACGCGTGCGAAGTACAGATACGGGTCGCCGGTCAGGATGCGCGGGCGCTCTGTCAGCCCGGCCGCCTTCGGCGAAAGGATGAAGGCTGACGCTTTGCTTGTTGCCAGCGATGCGCCCAGCTTGGGATTGGACAGGAAGGCCAGCTCGCCTTCCTGAGCCGCTTCGATCGAAGCGATCTGACGAACGACGACGGCCGGATCGCCGACGAGTTCGCCACCGAGCCGGCCGACCAGCTCGCCAAGGGAGAATTCCATTGGCGGCCTGCTTACTTGGCTTCGCTCAGCGCCTTGATCACCTTGTCGGTGATGTCGATGCGCGGGCTGGCGTATACCGCCTCCTGGAAGATGATGTCGTACTTTTCGGCTTCGGCGATCTGCTTGATCGTCTTGTTCGCCCGATCCAGCACACCCGCCAGCTCTTCGTTACGGCGCTGGTTCAGGTCTTCGCGGAACTCGCGCTGCTTGCGCTGGAAGTCCCGGTTGAGCTCGTTGAATTCGCGCTCCTTGTTGCGACGATCACCTTCAGCCATCGTCACGCCATTCTTCTCAAGGCCTTCCTGCATACCCTGAAGCTGCTTGGCCATGCGCTGCAGATCCTGATCCCGCTTCTCGAATTCTTTTTCCAGCTTCTGCTGAGCCTTCTTGGCCGGCGTCGCTTCCTTCATGACGCGATCGGAATTGACGAAACCGACCCTCACTTCGGCCGCAGCCGTCTGCGCGAAAGCAGCGAGCAAGACTGCCGCCAGTGCGGACAAACCAATACCTTTCACTCAAACCTCCATGTGCTTGCCACGCGGCGACAATCAGAACACCGTACCCAGCTGGAACTGGAATTTCTGCGTCTTGTCGCCTTCTTTTTTCTTTAGCGCGTTACCCAGACTGAACTTCAGCGGCCCCACCGGAGAACTCCAGGAGAACGCCAGACCTGCACTGTAACGCAAATCCGAAGCCTGCACCTTTTCGTCGGCGCCCCACACATTACCCACGTCGGCGAACAAGGACAGGCGCATCGACTTGTCCTTTCCGGAGCCCGGCATCGGGAAGTAATACTCGGCATTGCCGATCACGCGGCGATTACCACCCAGCGCACGGACGTAACCCGACGAGTCGGTATAGTGCGGGCCCAGTGTGCTCTGCTGATAGCCGCGCACAGACCCGATACCGCCGGCGTAGAAGTTCTTGTAGAACGGCAGTTCCTTGCCATCATAGCCATGGGCGTAGCCGACATCGCCGTTGAGCATCAAGGCATACCCGCCACCGAACGGAATCCAGTACTGGTGCTGGTAGTTGGCTCGGATGTAACGCATGTCGAAGGCCGGCGTCGCGATCTCCACCGAGGCCCGCTGATAAACGCCAGAGGTCGGATACACGAAGCTATCACGCCGGTCGCGGGACCAGCCAATCGTTGCCAGCAGGCTCTTCGCCGTATCGCCAAAGGTGTTCACGAAGCCCACGTACGGCGATGGGCTGGAGTCGTAGACCTTGATCGAGGTCTGATCGACGGCCAGACCGAAGTTAATCCGGTCATCTTCGGCGATCGGATAACCGAAGCGGACACCGGCACCGATGGACGAGCTCTTGTAGGTTGCCACCGACAGGGAGGTCGGATCCACATTGCGCTGATAGAGATCCCAGCCGATGCTGACACCGTCGATCGTCCAGTAGGGATTGGTGAAGGACAGCGCGATGGTCTTGTTGATACGGCCGGTATTCACCTGCAGCGTCATCGCGTTACCCGTACCAAACAGGTTCTGCTGGGAGATGGACGCGGATAGGATGACCTTTTCCGAACTGGAGAAGCCTGCACCAAGCATCAGGTTACCGGTAGCGCGCTCCTTGACCGTGAAATTCGCATCCACCTGGTCAGTCGAGCCCGGTACAGCCGGCGTTTCGATGGTCACTTCATCGAAATAACCGAGACGATCCAGGCGCACCTTGGAGCGATTGAGGGCTTCGCCGTCGTACCACGCACCTTCCATCTGGCGCATCTCACGGCGGATCACCTCGTCACGGGTGCGGGCATTTCCGGCAAAATTGATCTTGCGCACATAAACGCGCCGCCCCGGATCAACGAAAACGGTGAATGCGACCGTGCGCTTGGCCTTATCCACCTCAGGCGCCGCATTCACGTTGGCAAAGGCATAGCCGGCATTACCGAGCCGGTCGGTAATCGCCTTGGTCGTCGCCGTTACGTTGTCGCGTACAAAGGTGTCACCGGCCTTGAGCTTGACGAGCTTCTGCAGCTCCTCTTCCGGCACCACCATGTTGCCCGCCAGCTTGACGTCGGAAACGGTGTACTTCTCCCCTTCGGTAATACTCAGGGTGATGTAGATGTCCTTCTTGTCCGGCGTGATCGACACCTGGGTCGAATCGACGGTGAAGTCCAGGTAGCCGCGGTTCAGATAGTAGGAACGCAGCGTCTCGATGTCGGCGGACAGCTTCTGCTTGGAGTACTGATCGCTCTTCGAATACCAGGTCATCCAGCCCGGCGTCGTCAGGGAGAACAGCTCCAACAGCTCCTTCTCCTTGAACACCTGGTTGCCGATGACGCTGATCTGACGAATCTTGGCGGCATCGCCCTCGACTACGTTGAAATTCACGCCGACGCGGTTGCGTTCAAGCGGGGTGACGGTAGTCGTGATCTGTACGCCGTACAAACCCTTCGAAAGATATTGACGCTTGAGCTCCTGCTCAGCGCGCTCGAGCACGGCACGATCGAAAATACGCGATTCGGCGAGGCCGACTTCCTTGAGGCCCTTCTTCAGCGCGTCCTTGTCGAACTCCTTGATGCCGACGAAATCGACCTGAGCGATAGCCGGACGTTCGTCGAGCACGACAACGATCACATCTTTGTCGACCTCGATGCGGACATCCTTGAAGAAGCCCGTGGCGAACAACGCCTTGATGGCCTGGGAGGCCTTTTCGTCGGAGAAGCGCTCCCCGACCTTGACGGGCAGGTAACTGAACACAGTCCCCGCCTCGGTCCGTTGGATCCCTTCAACACGAATATCTTTGACAACGAATGGCTCGAAGGCCAAGGCGGGCGACGCCACGAAAAGTGCGGCGATCAGCCCGGGAAGAAGCTTGGAATTCATCCGATTTCAGCTAGCAACAAGGCGGTTGATGTCGTTGTAGAAGGCAAAAGCCATTAGCGCCGCCAGCAGAGCCATTCCAATCTGCTGACCGATTTCCATAACCCGCTCGGAAACCGGGCCGCCCTTGATGATCTCGATCACATAATACAACAAGTGCCCACCATCGAGCACCGGGACGGGCAGCAGGTTCAAGACACCAAGGCTGATGCTGATCAGGGCAAGGAACTTGACATACTGAGCCCATCCCATCTTCGCCGACTGGCCCGCAAAATCAGCAATCGTTACTGGCCCACTGAGGTTCTTGACGGAAACTTCGCCAACGATCATGCGCCCCAGCACCGACAGACTCAGCGCCGCGGTATCCCAGGTCTGCTCCACGCCCTTGACCAACGCATCGACGAAATCGTATTGCACGGTGGTGAACATCATATCCCGACGGATCTCCGCATCCGCCACCGCAACACCGATCCTCCCGATCGTTCGCCCCCGCTCCTTGACAGGCGTCGGCACGACCCGGAACACCGCTGGAACATCGTTCCGCAGGACCTCGACCTCAAGTTCAACGCCGGGTGCATCCCGCACGATCTCGACGAGATCCGCCCAGCCCGTGATCTGCTTTTCCCCGATGCGCAGCACCCGGTCGCCGCTTTTCAGACCAGCCCGCTCGGCGGCACCACCAGCATTCAACGCCCCAAGCACCGCTGGCACATTGGGACGATACAGACGAAGACCAAGTTGGGCGCTGATATCCTGCTCGCCCTGATCCACGTGGACACCCGCCAGATCAAGGGAACGGAACGCAATCTCGTCGCGGGCGTTGATCGTCTCCACCGTGACGATGCGCCGCTCGAAGGCGTGCTGCAGCAACTGCCAGCGAAATTCCTGCCAGGTCGCCACAGGATGTCCGTCCACCGACCGCACCAGCTCGCCATCGATGAAACCTGAACGCTCCGCGGCACTGGCGGCGACGGGCACGCCGAGGCGCGCCCGCAACTCCTCGACGCCACCGGAATACAGCCCCCAGTACAAGGCAATCGCCAGCACGAAATTGGCCAGCGGGCCGGCCGCAACGATGGCGATGCGACGCCAGACCGTCTGCCGGTTGAAGGCCCGGTGAAGCTCGTCGCCAGGGACGGGCGCCTCGCGCTCGTCCAGCATCTTCACATAACCACCAAGCGGAAAGGCCGACAACGCCCACTCGGTACCATCCCCTCCGCTGCGCCAGACCAGCAGCGGTTTGCCGAAACCAAGGGAGAAACGCAGCACCTTGACACCACACAGGCGGGCAACGATGTAGTGCCCGAACTCATGTACAACGATCAGGATGCCCAGCGCCAGCGCGAAAGGGATGAGGTAATCCAGCAGACTCATGGCGGATCAGCGCGACGCCCGCTCCACAAATCCCGAGGCGCATTCTCGGGCACGACGGTCCGCATCCAGAACGACGTCCAGGGAGTCCGCCTCCCTGCGCTCGATTGCATCGAGAGTCGCAGAAATGATGTCGGAAATACGATCGAAGCCAAGCCGGCCATCCAAGAAACTCGCCACCGCTACCTCGTTGGCGGCGTTCAGCACAGCCGGGGCGATGCCTCCCTCGCGGAGAACACGATAGGCATGCCCCAAACAGGGAAATCGCTCGAAATCCGGCCGCTGGAAATCCAGGCGCCCGATCTCGAACAGATCCAGCGGCTTGACGCCCGAGTCGATCCGCTCCGGATATGCCATCGCATGAGCAATCGGGGTGCGCATGTCCGGATTGCCCAGCTGGGCCAACACCGAGCCATCGGCATAGGCGACCAGCGAGTGGATCACGCTCTGAGGGTGGATCACGACCTCGATCTGCTCAGCCGGAGCGCCGAACAGCCAGTAGGCCTCTATGACCTCCAGCCCTTTGTTCATCATCGTCGCGGAATCGACGGAGATCTTCCGTCCCATGACCCAGTTCGGATGGGCGCAGGCCATCTCCGGGGTTACCGCAGCCAGCTCGTCTATGGGTTTGTTAAGGAAGGGGCCACCGGAAGCGGTTAGCAGAATGCGGGTCACACCGCTGCCACCCAAGCCGCGCTCAAACCCTGCCGGCAAGCCCTGGAAGATTGCGTTGTGCTCGCTGTCGATGGGCAGCAGGCTTGCCCCCCCTGCGACGACCTCTTGCATGAAGAGTGCCCCGGACATCACCAGGGCCTCCTTGTTGGCCAACAGAATCCGTTTCCCACTGCGCGCAGCTGCAAGCGCCGGCGGCAAGCCGGCCGCACCGACAATGGCCGCCATGACCATGTCGACCTCTGGCGCAGATGCGACATCCACAAGCGCCTGACTGCCCGACAAGACTTCAGTGCAGCACCCTGCCCGCTCCAGCATTGCCTGCAGCCGTGCAGCATCGTCTGCGCTCGCCACCACCGCATAGGCCGGGTGATGAGCGAGACACTGGGTGAACAGCTTGTCGACCTGGCGATGAGCCGTCAGCGCAAAGACCGCATAACGATCGGGATGCCGTGCGACCACGTCCAGCGTGCTGACGCCAATGGAGCCCGTCGCCCCCAACACCGTAATGAGCTTTTTCCCTTGAATCATGATTATCGTGCCATCCACAGGGCAATCAGCGCCACAACCGGCAGAGTGGACGTGAGGCTGTCGATCCGGTCGAGAACACCGCCGTGACCAGGCAGCAAGGTCCCACTGTCCTTCACGCCAGCCTGGCGCTTGACCAGGGATTCGAACAGGTCACCAATGATGCTGAGCCCAGTAAAACCTAGCAACAGCAGGGCCACGGGCAACAGAGCAAACCCCTTGAGTGACCCCCAATAGGAAATGCAGGCGAGTCCATACAGCGTGACTGCGAGCATCGCGCCACAAGCCCCCTCCCAGCTTTTTGCCGGACTGATCGACGGCGCCAGCTTGCGACGGCCGAAAGCACGCCCAACAAAGTAAGCGGCAATATCGGCGAGCCACACCGCCCCCATGACACCTAGGAGCAGCCACGGACTCAGCAAACGGAGATGCGCAATGGCCAGACTGGGCGGAAGAAGCAGCACCAAGCCAATCAACGGCGCCGCAGCACTCTCCGGCAAACGCCATTTGGCCCGCAGCCAGAACGGCACGCACAACAACCAAAAGATGGCACTAACTGCATAGACCGGCCCCACGGCAAATGGAGCGATCATCGCGTCTTTGTGAAGACCGGCCACCAGCCCCATTGCAAGGCACAACCCACCCAGCAGCAGCGCGTACAAACGCCGCATTACAGCCGAGAAACCCAGCATAGAAGCCCACTCGGTCGCAGCGAGCGCACAGATCAGGGAGGAAAAAACAAGCCAGCCGACGGCTGGCAGCAGAAAGAGAGCCGACAGCAAGCCTGCAAGCAGGACCAGCGCGGTGATGACCCGCGCTTTAAGCATGGCCAGAGGCGGAAGAGTCCGGCTCACCGGACACAAGCTGCTCGCTGGTACGCCCAAAACGGCGCTCTCGCTGCTGGTAGGACAGGATTGCCTCGTCAAGCGCGGCCTCTCCGAATTCGGGCCAGAGCTTGTCGGTGAAATAGAGCTCGGAGTACGCCAACTGCCAAAGCATGAAGTTGCTGATGCGCTGCTCGCCTCCGGTGCGGATGAACAGATCCGGCTCCGGACAGAAGCTCAGCGCCAAATGCGGCGCTAGGTCTTCCTCGGCGAACCCGCCCGTCACACCGGGTGAAGCGGCCAGCATCTTTTCGACAGCCTGCATGACATCCCAGCGCCCACCGTAGTTTGCGCAGATGGTCAAGTGCATGCCGGTATTGCCTGCCGTCAGCGCCTCAGACTCACGGATCAAGTCGATCAGGGCTTGATCGAAACGCGCCAAGTCACCTACGACATGCAGACGCATGTTGTTCCGGTGAATACGCTCGATCTCCAGCCTGAGCGACTTCACGAACAACTGCATCAAAAAGGAAACCTCGTCCTTCGGACGACGCCAGTTCTCGGAACTGAACGCAAAAACAGTGAGGTATTCGACGCCACGATCCAGGCAGGTGCGGATCACCTCCCTGAGGGCATCGACGCCCTTGGCGTGGCCGGCCACCCGCGGCATCAGGCGCTTGCGCGCCCAACGCCCGTTACCGTCCATGATGATGGCGATATGCCGCGGAATCTTCGCAGCCTCGGGTACGCCCCGCGTGGAGCTGAGAAAGGGCAATCGCACCATGATCTGTCCGTCTGAAGGAGAGCGGAAAAATCCGACCTCAAGGGTCAGATCTGCATCAGTTCTTGTTCTTTCTGGGCAAGCAACTTGTCGATCTCGACAATCGCCTTATCGGTCAGCTTCTGAACATCGTCCTGAGCACGACGCTCGTCGTCCTCGGAAATGGTCTTTGCCTTGACCGCATCCTTCAGCGAAGCGTTGGCATCACGACGCAGGTTGCGCACCGCAACCTTGGCACCTTCGCCCTCGTGCTTGATGACCTTGATCAGTTCCTTGCGGCGCTCTTCGGTCAGCGGCGGCATCGGCACGCGGATGATCTCACCCTGGGACGCCGGATTGAGACCGAGGTCGGAGTCACGAATTGCCTTCTCCACCTTGGCAACCATCGGCTTCTCCCACGGCTGCACACCGATCGTGCGGGCATCAATCAGCGTGACATTGGCAACCTGATTGACAGGCACGGGGTTGCCATAATATTCAACCATCACATGATCCAGAATACCCACGTGAGCCCGGCCGGTCCGCACCTTGGCGAGATCCTGCTTGAGCGCATCGATGGACTTCTGCATCTTGAGCTCGGTAGTTTTCTTCAGCTCCGGAACCATCACATCTTCCTCAGCAATAAACCAGCGTACCTTCGTCTTCACCAAGCACAACGCGCTTCAGCGCACCGCTCTTAAAAAGACTGAAGACATTGATCGGCAAGCGCTGGTCACGGCACAGCGCGAACGCCGTTGCATCCATCACCGCGAGATTACGCGTAATCGCTTCATCGAACGAAATCTTGTGGAAGCGGGTCGCGGAAGGATCCTTCTTGGGATCTGCCGTGTAGATTCCATCAACCTTGGTGGCCTTGAGGACGATATCCGCACCGATCTCGGAGCCACGCAATGCGGCAGCCGTGTCGGTGGTAAAGAACGGATTGCCCGTGCCAGCACCAAAGATGACCACCCGCCCCTCTTCGAGGTAGCGGATTGCCTTTCCGCGGATATACGGCTCGACCACCTGGTCGATACGCAGCGCGGATTGAACCCGGGCATTGACCCCGGCGGCGCGGAAAGCGTCACCGAGGGCCATTGCGTTCATGACGGTAGCCAGCATCCCCATGTAGTCGGCGGTCGCGCGATCCATGCCGGTCGCGGCGCCCGCCATTCCACGGAAGATGTTCCCGCCGCCAATCACAATTCCGACCTCCACACCGATGCGCGTAACCTCTACGACATCGCTGACTATCCGGGTCACCACCTCCTGGTTGATGCCATAAGCATCATCACCCATCAGGGCTTCACCGGAAAGCTTGAGGAGAATGCGCTTGTAAGCGGGCTGGCTCATCGTCTAGTCACCTTTCTTACTTCTGGGCAGCAGCGGCAGCCTGGGCAGCCACTTCAGCAGCGAAGTCGGTAACCTTCTTCTCGATGCCTTCACCAACGATGTACAGGGTGAAGCCGGCGACAGAAGCGCCCTTCGCCTTCAGCAGCTGAGCGATGGTCTGCTTGCCGTCCTCAGCCTTCACGAAGACCTGATCCAGCAGCGTGACGTCCTTCAGGAACTTCTGGACGGTGCCTTCGGCAATCTTCTCGAGCATTGCTTCCGGCTTGCCAGCTTCACGGGCCTTCTCGATGGCGATGCGACGCTCGACGTCCAGCAGCTCGGCGGGCACGCCGGATGCGTCCAGGGACTTCGGCTTGGAAGCAGCGATGTGCATGGCGATATCCTTCGCCAGGGCCTCATCACCACCAACCAGATCGATCAGCACGCCGATCTTCGAACCACCGTGGATGTAGCTGGCCACAGCGCCCTTGGCGTCGATGCGGGAGAAACGACGAATCGTCATGTTCTCGCCGATCTTACCGACCAATGCCTTGCGAGTTTCCTCGACGCTCAGACCATTGATCTCGAGCGCGGAGAGAGCTTCCACATCGGCCGGATTCTTGGTGGCAACCAGTTCGGCGAGGTTCTTGGTCAGAGCCAGGAAATCGTCATTCTTGGCGACGAAGTCGGTCTCACAGTTAACTTCGACGATGGCACCCAGCTTGGCGTCGCCAGAGATGTACACACCGACGATGCCCTCAGCGGTCACGCGGGCGGCAGCCTTGGAGGCCTTATTACCCAGCTTGACGCGCAGGATCTCTTCGGCCTTGTCCATGTCGCCAGCAGCTTCGGCGAGGGCCTTCTTGCACTCCATCATCGGCGCGTCGGTCTTCTCGCGCAGTTCCTTGACCATGCTTGCGGTGATTTCCGCCATGCTTGCTCCTAATAACTATTTGATCGGATTCGACGAAAATCAGGCCTGCTCTTCAGCGCCGTCTTCCACTTCAACGAAGTCGTCGGAGCCGGCAGCCACGATTTCCTGAATGACCTGGTTCTTGCCTTCGAGGACCGCATCGGCAACGCCACGGGCGTACAGACGGATCGCACGGGAGGAGTCGTCGTTACCCGGGATCACGAAATCAACGCCTTCGGGCGTGTGGTTGGTATCAACCACGGCCACAACCGGAATGCCCAGCTTGTTGGCTTCGGTGATGGCGATCTTGTGGTAGCCGACGTCGATGACGAACAGCGCGTCCGGCAGGCCGCCCAGATCCTTGATGCCGCCCAGGCTCTTCTGGAGCTTCTCGAGCTCGCGGGAGGCCAGCAGGGCTTCCTTCTTGGACAGACGCTCGACGGAGCCGTCTTCAACCATCGCTTCCATGTCCTTCAGGCGCTTGATGGAAACCTTGACCGTCTTGAAGTTGGTCAGCATGCCACCAAGCCAACGCTCATCCACGTAAGGCATGCCGGCGCGACGAGCCTCTTCGGCAACGATTTCACGAGCCTGACGCTTGGTGCCGACAAACAGGATGTTGCCGCGGTTGGCAGCCAGCTTGCGCACGAAATCCATCGCCTCGTTGTACTTGACGAGGGTCTTCTCGAGGTTGACGATGTGGATCTTGTTGCGCTGACCGAAGATGAACGGGGCCATCTTCGGGTTCCAGAAACGGGTTTGGTGACCAAAGTGGACGCCCGCTTCGAGCATTTGACGCATAGTGACAGACATTTCTTACTCCAATACTGAGGTTTAACCGCCGCCCGACCTGCCGTGCAGCCTCTCTGCAAAACGGCTCCGCTTCGAATCCAATGCAGGACTCACAAACCCCAAAGGGTCAGGCGTGTGAATTTTGCCTGACGTCCAGCCAGACAAGCCTCCGAGTATATCAGCATTTAGGGACCCCTCTCAAGGCGGAGCGTTCGCCTTCCCCGCGTTGCCCGCGGGGTCGCCTTGAGCTAGCCTAGTAGGCCTGAATCCCAACAAACCTTGCCTCCATGAGCGTCTCCATAAAAACGCCTGAAGAAATCGAAAAGATGCGCATCGCGGGCCGCCTGGGCTCGGAAGTCCTTGATTACATCACCCCCTTCGTCAAGCCGGGCATCACCACCGCCGAACTCGACAAGCTGTGCCATGACTACATGGTAGATGTCCAAGGTTGCATTCCTGCGCCGCTCAATTACTGCCCGCCCGGTTACAAGCCCTACCCCAAGTCGATCTGCACCTCAATCAACCACCAGGTCTGCCACGGGGTGCCAAGTGACAAGGCCCTAAAGAAGGGGGACATCGTCAATCTGGACATCACCGTCATCAAGGACGGTTACCACGGCGACACCAGCCGCATGTTCATCGTCGGCGACGCAGGCATCCTGGCCCGCCGGCTCTGCAATATTACATATGAATGCCTATGGCTGGGCATTGCACAAGTAAAACCTGGCGCCCATCTTGGGGATATTGGTCACGCTATCCAGACCCACGCGGAAAAGAACGGCTTCTCCGTCGTGCGAGAGTTCTGCGGACATGGCATCGGCCTCAACTTTCACGAAGACCCGCAGGTTTTGCATTACGGCAAGCCCAGCACCGGACTGGAACTGAAACCCGGCATGATCTTCACCATCGAGCCGATGATCAATGCGGGCAAAGCCGCAATCTCCGAACTCCCCGACGGCTGGACCATCGTCACCCGCGACCGCAGCCTGTCGGCCCAGTGGGAACACATGGTGCTTGTCACCGAGACCGGGGTCGAGGTTCTGACCCTGTCCGCAGGCTCCCCACCCAAGCCGGACGTCGTAGCCCACCTCCTGCCCTGAGCCATCGAGAACATGTCCGAGACCGCGCCCATCATTCCCCACGAAGTCGCTCGGGAACTCATCAGCCGCTACAAGGGCCGCCTCAAAACCGGCGGAGAAGCCCTGCGAGCCGCCTACGAGGCCAGGCCGCTGACCGACCCGATCCTCAAAGGCCGCTCCCATCTGGTGGATGGCGTGCTGCTGGATCTCTGGAAGGACTTCGGCCTGCCGCCCACAGCGAGCCTGGTCGCAGTTGGTGGTTATGGGCGCGGGGAACTCTTCCCCTGCTCGGACGTGGACCTTCTATTCCTGCTCGAAGATCAGCCCGACGAAGATCTGCAAAACCGCTTGACCCAGATGATCGGCCTGCTGTGGGACGTGGGCCTGGACATCGGCCACAGCGTACGAACCGTGGAGGAATGCCTGGAAGAGGCTGCGCTCGACGTGACGGTCATGACCAATCTGCTGGAAGCGCGCCTGCTGTGCGGCAACCCGTCCCTTTTCCGGAGCTTCGAGCAGCGCCTGCGGGAACACCTCAACCCCGGCCAGTTCTTCAAGGCCAAGCGGCTGGAGCAGGAGCAACGCTACACCCGCCACAACGAAACCCCCTACTCTCTGGAACCCAACTGCAAGGAGAGCCCCGGCGGCCTGCGCGACCTCCAGCTGATCGGCTGGGTGAGCCGTGCGGCGGGTTTTGGAACCCACTGGCGCGATCTCGCCAAACACGGCCTGATCACCGACGAAGAAGCCACTGAGCTGCGCGAGGTTGAGCGCTTCCTGCAGCACACGCGGATCCGCCTGCATCACATCACCGGGCGCCGGGAAGACCGTCTGCTGTTCGACCACCAGGACAAGCTCGCCCGCCAGTTCGGCTACGAATCCAATGACGTGCGCCGGGCCTCGGAAGTATTCATGCAGGAGTATTACCGGACAGCCAAGAAGATCACCCAGCTCAACACCATCCTGCTGCTGAACTTCGGCGTCGAGTTCTTCCCCAACCGCTACCCGGCGGCAATCAACATCAACGAGCGATTCCAGTGCGTTCGTGAACTCCTGGACGTGCGCGACGAAGGGGTCTTCGACCGCCACCCTAGCGCACTGCTCGAGTGCTTCCTGCTGCTCGAACAGCGCTCGGAACTGAAGGGCATGACCGCCCGCACTCTGCGCGCCCTGTGGCGCGGACGCAAGCTGATCAACGCCGAATTCCGCCAGAATCCGGCCAACAAGGCGCTGTTCCTGCGCCTGCTGCAACAGAAACGCGGCGTCGTGCACGAACTGCGGCGGATGAACCAGTACGGCATCCTGAGCTTCTACCTGCCAGCCTGGCGGCGCATTGTCGGCCAGATGCAGCATGACCTCTTCCACGTCTACACCGTGGATCAACACATCCTGCAGGTGCTACGCAACGTGCGCCGCTTCGTGGTCGCCGAACACGCCCACGAATACCCATTACTGACGCGCCTATGCACCAGCTTCGAAAAGCCGTGGCTGATCTACATTGCAGCGCTGTTCCATGACATCGCGAAGGGGCGTGGCGGCGACCACTCCAAGCTGGGCATGAAGGACGCCCGCGATTTCTGCGAATCCCACGGCCTGGAAGCGGCAGACACCGACCTGGTGGAATGGCTGGTCGAGCATCACCTGTCCATGTCCAACGTCGCACAGAAGCAGGACCTGTCCGACCTGGACGTCATTCGCCGCTTCGCCGCGCTGGTCAAGAACGAACGCAATCTCACCGCGCTATACATCCTGACCCACGCTGACATCCGTGGCACCAGCCCCAAGGTCTGGAACGGCTGGAAGGGCAAACTGCTGGAAGACCTGTTCTTCACAACCCAGCGCCTGCTGCGCGGCGCAACACCGCAACAAGCACTCGGTACGCCGATCCGCCAGGAGGACGCCCGCAACCTGCTACGCTACTACGGCCTGCGTCCGGGCACAGAGGACGCACTGTGGGATCAACTCGACACGGTCTACTTCCTGCGCCACGACCCGGAAGAAATCGCCTGGCACGCCCGCATGCTGTACTACCGGGTGGAAGCCGGCGAGCCGGTCGTCAAGGCCCGCCTCAGCCATGTGGGTGAAGGCCTTCAGGTGATGGTGTACATGCAGGACCAGCGCGATCTCTTCGTACGCCTGTGCGGCTTCTTCGCCCGCCTCGGCTTCACCATCGCCGACGCCAAGATCCACACCACCCGCCACGGCTACGCGCTGGACAGCTTCGTCCTACTCGATCCAGGTCAGGATGACGTGCACTACCGCGACCTGATCAATTTGCTGGAGCATGACCTCACCGAACGCCTGCACACCAATGCTCCGGTGGACCAGCCCGCCAACGGCCGCCTTTCACGAGAGGTCAAGCACTTCCCGATCACCCCGGAGGTAAGCATCCGGCCGGATGAACGCGGCCAGCACTTCATCATGTCCGTAACCGCGGCCGACCGCCCCGGCCTACTATTCGGCGTCGCCGAAACACTGGCCCAATACGGCATCAACCTGCACACGGCCAAGATCGCCACGCTGGGCGAACGTGTCGAAGACACATTCCTGATCAGCGGCCCCGGCCTGACCCAGGACGCCCAGGTGCTGAAGATAGAGTCGGATCTGCTGGAAAAGCTGGCCGTCTAACAGATCGACCGGCAAACCAAGCGCGGCCGGCGCTCAGTCGTCGGCCGCAACCGAACCGTCCGGAAACAGCACGTCGGTAAAGCCGAAGCGGGAAAAGTCGCGCACCCGCATCGGGTACAGGACGCCATCCAGATGGTCGCATTCGTGTTGCACGACGCGGGCATGAAAACCGCTCGCCAGTCGGTCGATCGGCATCCCGTGCTCGTCGAACCCGGTATAACGCAGCTGCGTCCAGCGCGGCACCCAACCCCGCAGGCCGGGAACGGACAAGCAACCTTCCCAGCCACCCTCCTCGTCCTCACCCAGCGGGGTCAAGACCGGGTTGATCAGCACCGTATCCGGCACGGCCGATGCGTCCGGATAACGGGGACTCGGCCCGCCGCCGAAAATCACCACCCGCAGGTCGACACCGATCTGCGGCGCGGCGATTCCCGCGCCACTCAAGTGACGCATCGTGTCGCGCATGTCGGCGATCAGGACCTCCAATTCCGGAGCTCCAAAAGCCTCGACTGGCCTGGAGACCCTCAGCAGGCGCGGATCGCCCATGCGGAGAACCTCCCGGATCATGCTTCGCAGATGTGGTCGAGAACCCGCCGCACGCGCCCCATCGCCTCCCGCAGCACCACATCGATGCTGTCAAAGCAGATGCCGTTAGCGCTGCTGGCACGGCCGGCAGCAAAATTAGCCACCACGTTGATCGCCGCATAGGGGATACCCAGCTCGCGGGCCAGGGCAGCCTCGGGCATACCGGTCATCCCGACCAGATCGGCGCCATCACGCTCCAGACGGTTGATCTCGGCCGCAGTCTCGAGGCGCGGCCCCTGGGTTGCCGCATAGACAGCACCATCGACGAGGGTTTCCCCCGCCGCGGCCCCCGCAGCAAGAATGCGCCGGCGCAGCGCGGCATCGTACGGTTCGGTGAAATCAATATGCACCACGGGCTCCTCGGAGCTGTCGTGGAAAGTACTCTTGCGTCCCCAGGTGTAGTCGATGATCTGGTCAGGGACGATCAGCGTGCCAGGGCACAGATCCGCCCGGATGCCGCCCACCGAGGCCACCGAAATGATCGCATCCACCTTGGCTTGATGCAGTGCCCACAGGTTGGCCTGGTAGTTCACCCGATGGGGCGGAATGGTGTGGCCGTAGCCATGGCGAGCCAGGAACACCACCGGACGATTGCACAGACGCCCGAAGGTCAGCGCCCCGGAAGGCTCGCCGTAAGGGGTGCGAACCACCTCCCTGCGGATCAGGTCCAGGCTCGCCAGTTGGGTCAATCCGCTACCACCAATAATCGCCAGCATGCCGGCTGCTCCTCAAAAAACCGTGTTGACCGCGCATCTTAGCACGCGCCCGGACCGGGCCTATCGATGCTGCGTCGCGCAAGACATGCTAAAATACCGGTTTATTCAAGCACTTCCGGTGTCCAACCCCATGTCCCGTTCCATCCGCAACATCGCAATCATTGCCCACGTTGACCACGGCAAGACCACCCTCGTCGACCAACTCCTGCGCCAGTCCGGCACGTTCCGTGACAACCAGCAAGTCAACGAACGAGTGATGGACAGCAACGACATCGAAAAGGAACGGGGCATCACCATCCTGTCGAAGAACTGTGCGATCCAATACGGCGACACGCACATCAACATCGTCGACACCCCGGGACACGCCGACTTCGGCGGAGAAGTGGAACGCGTACTGTCCATGGTCGACAGCGTGCTGCTGCTGGTCGACTCTGTCGAAGGCCCGATGCCTCAGACCCGCTTCGTGACCCGCAAGGCACTGGCCCTGGGCCTCAAGCCGATCGTCGTGATCAACAAGATCGACCGCCCGGGCGCCCGCCCCGACTGGGTCATCAACCACACCTTCGACCTATTCGACAAGCTCGGAGCCACCGACGAGCAGCTCGACTTCCCGATCATCTACGCCTCTGGCCTCAACGGCTTCGCGATGGAAAACCTCGAAGACGAGCGCAAGGACATGCGCCCGCTGTTCGAAGCCATCCTCAAGCACGTGCCCGCCCCCGAAGTGGATGCTGATGGTCCGCTGCAGATGCAGATCTGCTCCCTCGACTACTCCACCTACATGGGCCAGATCGGCATCGGCCGCATCAAGCGTGGCCGCATCAAGCCCAACCAGGAACTCGTCGTGATGTACGGCGATGAAAACCGCGGCAAGGGCAAGGTTTCCCAGATCCTGACTTTCAAGGGCCTGGAGCGCTCCCCCGCCGAGGTGGCCGAAGCCGGCGACATCGTGCTGGTGGCGGGCATCCAGCAGGTCAACATCGGCGTGACCCTGTGCGACCCGGACTGTCTGGAAGGCATGACCCCGATCGCCGTGGACGAGCCCACCCTAACCATGAACTTCATGGTCAACAGCTCCCCGCTGGCTGGCCGTGAAGGCAAGTTCGTCACCAGCCGCCAGATCCGCGAGCGCCTCGAGAAGGAACTCCTCAAGAACGTCGCGCTGCGCGTGAACTTCACCAACGACTCCGACACCTTTGAAGTGTCCGGCCGCGGCGAACTGCACCTCACCATCCTCCTCGAAAACATGCGCCGTGAAGGCTACGAAATGGCCGTCGGCCGTCCGCGCGTGGTGTTCAAGGAGATCGACGGCGTCAAGTGCGAGCCGTACGAAATGCTCACCGTCGACGTGGAAGAAGAACACCAGGGCGGCGTGATGGAAGAACTCGGCCGCCGCCGCGGCGAGCTGCAGGACATGGCGCCGGACGGCAAGGGTCGCGTGCGTCTCGAGTACCGTATTCCGGCCCGCGGCCTGATCGGCTTCCAGGGCGAATTCCTGACCATGACCCGTGGTACCGGTCTGGCCAGCCACGTGTTCGACGACTACAGCCCGATGGCCGGCGCCATGGCCGAGCGGCGCAACGGCGTGCTGATTTCCCAGAACGACGGTGAAGCCGTAGCCTACGCCCTGTGGAACCTGCAGGATCGCGGCCGCATGTTCGTGAGCCCGGGCGACGCCCTGTACGAAGGCATGATCATCGGCATCCATACCCGCGACAACGACTTGGTGGTGAACCCGATCAAGGGCAAGCAGCTCACCAACGTCCGTGCTTCCGGCACCGACGAAGCGGTCCGTCTGATCAACCCGATCCAGCTGACCCTCGAATCCGCCATCGAATTCATCGCCGATGACGAGATCGTGGAAATCACACCGAAGTCCATCCGCCTGCGCAAGCGCTTCCTGAAGGAACACGAGCGCAAGCGCGCTGCTCGCGACGACGCGTAAGCACCGCTCCGTACCGCCGGCCTTCACCGCCGGCGGCACAATAAAAAACGCGGCTCATCGAGCCGCGTTTTTTATTGTGAACTGAAAACCGATCAGAGGTTTTCGAGGCGCAGACGGGTCACTTGACCGGCCACGGAGTCGAGGCTCTCGATCTTGGCAATCGCGGTGTCCACGTTCTTCTCGATGGTCAGGTGGGTCAGGATGATGATGTCGGTCTGGGACTCACCCTCTTCCGGCTCACGCTGCAACATGGCGTCGATAGAGATGCCTTGGTCGGCCAGGATGCGGGTGATGTCGGCCAGCACGCCCGGCTTGTCGAGGACACGCAGGCGCAGATAGTAGCTGGTCTCGACTTCGTCGATCGGCAGCACCGGCACGTCGGTGATCTGGTCCGGCTGGAAAGCCAGGTGCGGCACGCGGTGCTCCGGATCGGCGGTGTGCAGGCGGGTCACGTCGACGAGGTCGGCGATCACTGCGCTGGCGGTCGGTTCCGCACCGGCCCCCTTGCCGTAGTACAGCGTGGCGCCGACGGCGTCGCCCTGCACCAGCACAGCGTTCATCGCGCCTTCCACGTTGGCGATCAGGCGCTTCTCGGGGATCAGCGTCGGGTGCACGCGCAGTTCGATGCCTTGCGGACGGCGGCGGGCGATGCCCAGCAGCTTGATGCGGTAGCCGAGTTGCTCGGCGTACTTGATGTCGGCAGCCTCGAGCTTGGTGATGCCTTCCACGTAGGCCTTGTCAAACTGGACCGGCACACCGAAGGCGATGGAGGCCATCAGGGTCGCCTTGTGGGCAGCGTCCACGCCTTCGATGTCGAAGGTGGGGTCGGCTTCGGCGTAGCCGAGGCGCTGGGCTTCCTTGAGCACGTCGGCGAAGGGCAGGCCCTTGTCGCGCATCTCGGACAGGATGAAATTGGTGGTGCCGTTGATGATACCGGCCAGCCACTGGATGCGGTTGGCAGAGAGGCCTTCACGCAGTGCCTTGATGATGGGGATACCGCCGGCAACAGCGGCTTCAAACGCAACCATCACACCCTTCTTTTGGGCGGCTGCGAAGATTTCGTTGCCATGCACGGCCAGCAGCGCCTTGTTGGCGGTGACCACGTGCTTGCCATTCTCGATGGCCTTCAGCACCAGCTCCTTGGCGACGCCGTAACCGCCGATCAGCTCGACAACGATATCGATCTCGGGGTCGGTGACCACCGAGAAGGCATCGTCGGTGATGCGCACGTCGGCGCCCGCCACGCTCTTCGCCAGTTCCAGGTTCTTGTCGGCCACCGCGGTAATGCGGATCGGCCGGCCGGCACGGCGGGTAATTTCTTCTTCGTTGCGCTTGAGAACGGTAAAGGTGCCACCGCCTACGGTGCCGATGCCCAGGAGGCCAACATTGATGGGTTTCATGTGTCTGGTGAAGGTAAGGGTCTAGGGTTGAGAGTCTGGAAAAAGGAAAGGTTGGGAGCGCATGTTTGGCAGCTCCCCCCTTCCCTCCCCCGGCATCAGGTGCCGTGCCGCTTGCGGTAGCTTTCGAGGAAGCGTGCGATGCGGGCAATGGCGAGTTTGAGGTCTTCCTCGTGGGGCAGGAAGACCAGACGGAAGTGATCCGGGCTCGGCCAGTTGAAGCCGGTGCCCTGGACCAGCAGCACACGCTCGGCCTCGAGCAGTTCGGCGATGAACTGCTGATCGTCCTCGATCGGGTAGATCTTGGGGTCAAGGCGCGGGAACATGTACAGCGTGGCCTTCGGCTTGACGCAGCTGACGCCCGGGATGGCGGTGATCAGTTCGTGGGCCAGGTCGCGCTGACGACGCATGCGGCCACCAGGGGAAACCAGGTCTTCAATGCTCTGATAGCCGCCGAGGGCGGTCTGGATGGCATGCTGGCCGGGCACGTTGGCGCACAGGCGCATCGAGGCCAACATGTTGAGACCTTCGATGTAGTCGGCCGCCGGACGCTTGTCACCAGAGACCACCAGCCAGCCGGCGCGGTAGCCACAAGAACGGTAGTTCTTGGACAGGCCATTGAAAGTGACAGTCAGCACATCTTCCGACAGGGATGCGATGGAGGTGTGCTCGACACCGTCGTACAGCACCTTGTCGTAGACCTCGTCGGCATAGATGATCAGGCCGTGCTCACGGGCGATCTGGACGATGGCCTTGAGGGTTTCGTCCGGGTAGACGGCGCCGGTCGGGTTGTTCGGGTTGATCAGGACGATGGCGCGGGTGTGCGGGGTGATCTTGGCGCGGATGTCGGCCAGATCGGGCAGCCACTCGTTAGCCTCGTCGCAGATGTAGTGCACCGGCGTACCGCCGGAGAGGCTCACCGCGGCGGTCCACAGCGGGTAGTCAGGGGCCGGGACGAGCACTTCGTCGCCGCTGTTGAGCAGCGCGTTCATGGCCATCACGATCAGTTCGGAAACGCCGTTGCCGACGTAGATATCTTCCAGCGTCACACCCTTGATGCGCTTCTGCTGGGTGTAATGCATGATCGCCTTGCGGGCCGAGAAGATCCCCTTGGAATCCGAGTAGCCTGCTGCGTTGGGCAGGTTACGGATCATGTCCAGCTGGATTTCTTCAGGGGAGTCGAAGCCGAACGCGGCCAGGTTGCCGATGTTCAGCTTGATGATCTTGTGGCCCTCGTCCTCCATCTGCTTCGCCTTTTGCAGCACGGGGCCGCGGATGTCGTAACAGACGTTGGCGAGCTTGTCGGACTTGCGGATAGGTTGCACGGCGGTTTCCGTTTCCTTACTGGTGAATGCGGGCTGCTCGGTGGCGACTCGCAATTTGGCTTGGCGGCTCATGGTCATGGCCCCGTCAGGGACGATCGGTGATGAAACCCGGTCGGGTGCCCGGCGACGCAAAGCTATAATGTTACCCAAGCCACCCGGACCGGGCAAATCCGCGTCCAATCAATCAGTAAGAGTGCCCACCGCAGAGAAGCCGCCCATGAAACTCCACCTCGACAAGAGCGAGCAGTACAACACCATCGCCCGCTACGACGCCCGCCACGTGATGGTTTCCGATACACGCTACGAATCCAGCGTGATCGTGATGCCCGAGCGCATCGAAGCCGACTGGCACGCCGGCGGTTTCGACACCCTCGACGAAGCCGCCTTCCAGCGCCTGGCAGCGCTGGGTTGCGAGATCCTGATCCTCGGCACGGGCATGAAGCAGCGCTTCCCCCAGCCGCGCCTGCTGCGCGCCCTGATCGAGGCCCGCATCGGTCTGGAAGTGATGGATCTGGGTTCGGCGTGCCGCACCTACAACATTCTGGTAGCGGAACATCGTAACGTGGCCGCGGCACTTCTGTTCGATCCGGAGTGAATACCCTTCATATGCCTGGATGCATTGCCAGGCCTGCATCTTGGGATTAGGCTGACGCCGGAATAGTCAATTTTCCGGAGAAACCATGCTAGACCAGGCCGCACCCGATTTCAGCCTGCCGGCCACCGGCGGGCAGACGCTAACCCTCTCCGCCCTCAAGGGCAGCAAGGTGGTGCTGTACTTCTACCCCAAGGACAGCACACCCGGTTGCACCACTGAGAGCCAACAGTTCCGCGACCTGCATCCCGAGTTCCTGGCCACCGGCGCCATCGTGCTGGGAATATCGCGGGACGGTCTCAAGTCCCACGACAACTTCCGCACCAAGCAGGCCCTGCCCTTCGACCTGATCTCCGATCCGGACGAAACCGCCTGTACGCTATTTGGCGTCATGAAGCTGAAAAACATGTATGGGAAACAGGTACGCGGGATCGAACGCAGCACTTTTGTCATTGATGCCGAAGGCGTACTGCGCCGCGAGTGGCGCGGTGTCAAGGTTCCCGGCCACGCGCAGGAGGTGCTCGACTACGTGAAGACCTTGTAAGTCAGGATTGCTCCATCCCCTTCCACGACCGACGAGAAGACCGACATCATGGCTACCCGACGCCCTGCGAAGTCCAAGACCCCAGCGACCAAACTTTTCGTCCTCGACACCAACGTGCTGATGCACGACCCGACGAGCCTGTATCGCTTCGAGGAACACGACATCTTCGTGCCGATGATGACCCTCGAGGAGCTCGACTCCAACAAGAAGGGCATGTCGGAAGTAGCCCGCAATGCCCGCCAGGCCAGCCGCACACTCGACGAGATCGTGCAGAGCAGCCCCGAGGGCATCGAAGCCGGTATCAACCTGCTCGGCCCCTCCAGCGAACTGGCCAGCGGCCGACTGTTCCTGCAGACCGAGGCGATCAACAGCCAGTTGCCGGCGGCGCTGCCCACCGCCAAGGGCGACAACCAGATCCTCGCGGTGGTGATGTACCTGTTCGAGAAGTTCGACAAGAAGCGCTCGGTGATCCTCGTCTCGAAGGACATCAACATGCGCATCAAGGCCCGCGCGTTGGGGCTGGAGGCGCAGGACTACTTCAACGACAAGGTCCTCGAAGACACCGACCTGCTTTACACCGGCACCAAGGAGATCGACGCCGCCTTCTGGGACGCCAACGGCAAGGACATGGAGTCGTGGAAGCAGGAAGGCCGGACCTACTACAAGATCAAGGGCCCGGACGCACCGGACATGCTGGTCAATGAGTTCGTCTACCAGGAGGGACAGCAACCACTGCAGGCGTGGGTCAAGGAGAAAGCCGGCAAGACGGTCACCCTCGAGACCCTCATCGACTATTCCCACCAAAAGAACAACGTCTGGGGCATCACCGCCCGTAACCGGGAGCAGAACTTCGCCCTCAACCTGCTGATGAATCCGGAGGTGGACTTTGTCACCCTGCTCGGTCAGGCTGGCACCGGCAAAACGCTGTTGACCCTGGCCGCCAGCCTAACCCAGGTGCTGGAGACCAAGCGCTACTCAGAGATCATCATGACTCGCGTCACGGTGCCGGTCGGCGAGGATATCGGCTTCCTGCCGGGCACCGAGGAAGAGAAGATGGCGCCGTGGATGGGGGCGCTAGAGGACAACTTGGACGTGCTCAACGGCACCACCGGCGAAGGCGGCGAATGGGGCCGCGCGGCCACCCGCGATCTGATCCGCAGCCGCATCAAGATCAAGTCGCTGAACTTCATGCGCGGGCGCACCTTCATCAACAAGTTCCTGATCATCGACGAGGCGCAGAACCTGACGCCGAAGCAAATGAAAACCCTGATCACCCGTGCCGGTCCCGGCACCAAGGTCGTCTGCCTAGGCAACATCGCTCAGATCGATACGCCCTACCTCACCGAGGGCTCGTCGGGCCTGACTTACGTGGTGGACCGCTTCAAGGGCTGGCCGCACTCCGGCCACATCACGCTGCAGCGGGGCGAGCGCTCGCGGCTTGCAGACCACGCGGCGGAAGTCTTATAAGTAGGCTTCACGCGGAATGGACTGCTTGCTCCAGCCCATTCCGCGACGCCCCACCGGGGCTTTCACAACAATAACGCGGACCCGGCCACCGGGAGAAAAATCCGATGAACGAGACAAGCCAAGACATTTCGCCGACGCCCCGCCTGACGGGTATCTCGGTTCTCGCCGCTGACGACGACGAAATCAACCAGATCGTGCTGGACGACGTCCTGCGCTACGAAGGTGCGCGCGTGGAGATCGTCGATAACGGCCGCGCGGCCGTCGAACGCATCACCACCGCCGGCCCAACCGCCTTTCAACTGGTGCTGATGGATATCCAGATGCCGGAGATGAACGGCTACGAAGCCGCACGTCTCATCCATGCTCAAGCGCCGGATCTGCCCATCATCGGCCAGACGGCCAATTCGGGCGCAGATGAGCAGGCCCGTTGCCGTGCCTCCGGCATGGCGGCCCAGATCAGCAAACCCATCGACCCGGAAGCCCTGGTCGAGTTGATCCGCAAATACACCCTGGCGCGCCAGGGCGGAACCATAGACTGGAAAGCACTGGATGCACGCTTCCCCGGAAAGGCCGACTTCATCCGTCGCCTGCTCGGCGTGTTCATCCAGAGTCAGACTCCGACCGTCGCCGCCCTGCGGGCAGCGGCGAACGCGGGAAACATCGACGCCATCGCCCCTATCGCGCATCCGCTCAAGAGCTCGTCCGGCAACATTATGGCCAATGGGCTGATGGCCCTGGCCCTTCGTACCGAGCAGGCGTCCCGCCAATCCCAGCCCGAGGCCCTGCCCCTCGCCGAAGAACTGGCGACCGCCCTGGAAGCGACGCTGGCTGAAGTTGCCCGCCGCCTGGAGTCCTGACGCGATCGCCCCTACGGGTTGGACTTCTCCTGCAGTTTCCCGGCAACCTCCTCCAAGGTCACTGCATCCAGCGCCTCGACGAACAGAGTACGGGCCTGATCCGCGCGCCGATACAGCCCCGCTCCACCACGTCGATAGGCTGGGTCGTAGTGCTCGACCACCAGCCTATCGGCCAGATTCCGCCAATCGCAGGCATCCACCATGGCATGCCACTCGGCCACCTTTTGGTGTCCGTGCTGGGCCGCCAAGCGGGACAGCTTGGCGTTGAAATCCAGGGGGTCGGCAATCAGCCCGGCATAACGCTCGAGCAGGTGATCCACCCGCGCCGCCAGCGAAGTCTCCACGCGCACGCAATCGCCATCGCGCAGACGCTCGAACAGCTCCCCTGGAACATGCAGGCGGCCAACCCGCCTGCTTTCCGATTCGGCCCACACCGGCCGCGCCGGATCGAAGGTCCGCAGCTTCTCCCACAGGGCCGTCTCAAAGGCCTTCTGGCCCGGCTGCTCGCTATTCGGCTCGCTGCCGAGCACCGAGCCCTTGTGGTTGGCCAAGGCCTCCAGATCGAGAACCTGCTCCCCCTTCGCCGCCAGCGCCTCCAGCAATGCCGTCTTGCCGCTGCCGGTCGGACCGCACAGGATGCGGAAACCCAACCGCCCGGGGAGACTCTCCAGATCTTCCAGTACACGCAAACGGAAGCTCTTGTAGCCACCCTCGAGGCGCCGAGCGGCCCAGCCGACCTGCCCCAGCACCAACGTCATGGCACCACTGCGCTGGCCACCGCGCCAACAGTAAATCAGAGGTTTCCAGCCCTTCGGCTTATTGAGAAAATGCGTCTCGATGTGCCGCGCTATATTGCGCGACACCAGTGCCGCCCCCACCTTCCGCGCCTCGAAGGGCGAAACCTGCTTGTAGAGCGTGCCGACACGGGCCCGCTCCTCGTCATCCAAAACCGGGCAATTGATCGCCCCGGGAATATGGTCTTCGGCGTACTCGGCCGGCGAGCGGACGTCGATGATCTCGTCGAACTCTTCGAGCCGATCGAGGCTGGCGGAAAATGGGGCTGGATGGGACACGTTGGAAACACTGGAAAAGACAGGAAACAGAGATGACCGAAGCCCCCCTGCGACTCACCGAATTGTCTCACGGCGGCGGATGCGGCTGCAAAATCGCCCCCGCCGTGCTGACCGAGATGCTCGCCCACATGCCGGCAGCCCAGCCCTTTGCCAACCTGCTGGTCGGCACCGAAACGGCTGACGACGCCGCGGTATGGCGCCTCAACGACGAGCAGGCGCTCATCGCCACCACCGACTTCTTCATGCCAATCGTGGACGATCCGTACGACTTCGGACGTATCGCCGCCACCAACGCGCTGTCCGACGTCTACGCGATGGGTGGCACGCCGATCATGGCTTTGGCCATCGTCGGCATGCCGGTGAACAAACTGCCGCTGGCCGCCATCGGCCGCATCCTCGAAGGCGGCGCGGCGGTCTGCGCGGATGCCGGCATTCCGGTTGCGGGTGGCCACAGCATCGACTCGCCAGAACCGATCTACGGCCTTGTCGCCCTGGGCATCGCGCATCCGGACGTAATCAAGCGCAACCGGGACGCGCGCGAGGGCGACGTACTGGTCCTGGGCAAGCCCCTCGGCGTCGGCATCCTCGGTTCGGCGATGAAGAAGGGCGTGCTTGACGCCGACGGCTACGCTCAGATGGTCGCCACTACCACTCGCCTCAACAAGGTCGGCCCGGCACTGGCCAAGCAGCCCGGCGTGCACGCACTGACCGACGTCACCGGATTCGGCTTGCTCGGCCACCTGCTGGAGGTGTGCCGCGGAGCCTGCCTTGGCGCGACGGTGGAAGCCAATGCCCTACCGGTGATGCCCGCGGCGATCCCATTCGCCAAACAGGGCATCGGCCCTGGCGCCATTGCCCGCAACCTGGCGAGCTGTGGCGACGACGTGCTGTTTGCTGACGGCGTGGAGGAATGGCAACGCAGCGTGCTAGCCGACGCACAGACCAGCGGCGGCCTGCTGGTGGCCTGCTCGCCGGATACCGTCGATACGGTGCTCGCGACTTTCCGTGACGGCGGCTTTACCGAGGCAGCGGTCATCGGAAAAATGCATGCCGGCCCCGCAAAGGTTCATGTAGAGAAGTAGAAACGCAAAAAACCAACACCGCATTCCGCGGGGAGAGGGACGCGGAATGCGGGCTGGCCTTGGGGGAGATGCAGGCGGTACTACCTGGACTTCGGATCGAAGGGCATTATCGACTGCCGAAGGAGCCGGGAGCGCGGCCTGCGCGCGCTCCGGTTTGGGATAAACGATTAAGCGAAAGCCGGCTCCGGCTGCTTGTCGAGCATCGAACCGCTCTGCTCGTAGCGCAGGTGCCAGGCGAAGGCCTCCTGCAACAGGTGCGGCGTGTGGCCGCCGCGCTTGGTGGCGCGCAGGAAGTAGTCGCGCAGCGCGTCGCGGTACAGAGGGTCGGTGCAATTATCGATGATCTGGCGGGCCCGCTCGCGGGGTGCCAGACCACGCAGGTCGGCCAGGCCGTGCTCGGTGACGATGATGTCGGTGTCGTGCTCTGTGTGATCCACGTGGGACACCATCGGGACGACGCTGGAGATCTTGCCGTCCTTGGCAATCGACTTGGTAACGAACACCGACAGGTGCGCGTTGCGGGCAAAGTCGCCGGAGCCGCCGATGCCGTTCATCATGTGCGTGCCGCCCACGTGGGTGGAGTTCACGTTGCCGTAGATGTCGCACTCCAGCGCCGTGTTGATGGTGATCAGGCCCAGGCGGCGGATGACTTCCGGATGGTTGCTGATCTCCTGCGGACGCAGCACCAGGCGCCGCTTGTAGCGCTCGATGTCGCCCAGCACGCGCTCGTAGGCGCTCTTCGACAGGGTGATGCTGGAGGCCGAGGCAAAGGTCAAGCGGCCATCGTCGAGGAGCTCGACGGTGCTGTCCTGCAGCACTTCGGAATACATCTTGAGGTCGCGGAACGGGGAATCCAGCATGCCGTGCAGCACCGCATTGGCGATGGTGCCGATACCGGCCTGCAGCGGCTGCAGGGACGGCGACAGGCGGCCGGCCTTCACCTCGTGGTACAGGAACTCGTTCAGGTGGCCGGCAATGGCGTTGGTCTCGTTATCCGGCGGCAGCACGTTGGACGGGCTGTCGGCCTTCTCGGTTAGCACGATGGCAACGATCTTCTCGGGATCGACCGGGATGTAGGGCAGGCCGATGCGCTGCTCCGGGGAGATCAGTGGGATCGGCAGGCGGTGCGGGCGGTAGGTCGGGATGTAGATGTCGTGCAGGCCTTCGAGGCCTTCCGGCATCTTCACGTTGATCTCGACGATGATCTTCTTGGCCAGCACCGCGAAGCTGGCAGAGTTGCCCACCGAGGTGGTCGGCACAATACCGCCGTTCTCGGTGATGGCGGTCGCCTCGACGACGGCGATATCCACTGGCGCGATCTGACCGGAGCGCAGTTGCTCGACGGTCTCGGACAGGTGCTGATCGATGAAGGCGACCTCGCCGGCGTTGATCTTGCGGCGCAGGGTCGGATCGGACTGGAACGGAATGCGACGAGCGATGACGTTGGTTTCCGTCAGGATCTTGTCGATATCGTTGCCCAGGGACGCGCCGGTCATCAGGGTGATTTTCAGCGGCTCGCGGGTGGCACGCTCGGCCAGCGCAAAGGGCACCGCCTTGCAGTCGCCGGCGCGGGTGAAGCCACTCATGCCGACAGTCATGCCGTCCTTGAACAACAGGGCGGCCTCTTCCGGCGACATGATGCGCTCTCGCAGGCGCTGCAGGCGAATACGGTCCATCGACATACTTATTTCTCCGATCCTTCTAATCTTGTTGGGCTCGCCTCGACGGGCAAGTTCGCGTGGAAGTATAGAAGTCGGAAATAAGTCATTGGATGACTTAAACTACTTGATGAAAGTCGTTTTTTTCATGGCCCATGGACCTGCGCGCGCTCCGCTATTTCATCGAAACCGTTCGCCAGAACAGCTTCACGCTGGCCGCCGAGAAGCTCCACGTCACCCAATCGACGGTCAGCAAGATGATCCGCCAGCTGGAAGACGAGATCGGACAGCCGCTGCTCAGCCGCGAGGGGCGTCAGCTGCGTCTTACCGACGTGGGGCGCATCCTGTTTGCGCGCGGTCAGGAAGCCCTCGGCGTGATGCAGGAACTGTCCCGCGAAGTCGCCGACCTGACCGCTCTCACCCGCGGCGAGCTGACCGTGGGCATGCCGCCGATGATCAACCTGCTGTTCTCGCCGGTGGTGAAGGCCTTCTGCGAGCGCTATCCCGGACTACGCCTGACCCTGCAGGAAAACGGCGGCCAGGTGATCGAACAGCAGGTGGCGAGCGGCGAGTTGGAGGTCGGCGTCACCATCCTTCCGGCTGACCCGGCTCTGGAACTGGCCAGCCGTCATTACGGGCGCTATCCGATCCTGGTCGTCGGGCCACGCCACGCCCCTTGGGCGCAGAGCCCCGAAGTCGCCATCTCAGCGCTGCAAGACGAGCCGCTGGTACTGCTGCCCGACGATTTCTCCCTGACCCGTCGCCTGCGCGCCGCCTTCGACGAGGCCCGCCTGACCCCGCGCGTCGCGGCACAGAGCGGGCAGTGGGATTTCCTTGTGGCGATGGCCGCAGCCGGCCTCGGCACGACCTTCCTGCCGGCACCGCTGCTGGCCCGCCTCAATGTAGGTGACGAACTGGCGGTGCGACCGCTCGCCGCCCCCGGCATCGACTGGGACGTGGCACTGATCTGGAAGCCTCGCCGCTATCTGTCCCACGCTGCACGAGCGTGGCTGGCGGTCTGCGAAGAAGTGCTGGTGCCATCGACACCGTGAGGCAAGATCACGACGACCCGGCGCTCTGCCAGGGGGGGGTAGCCGTCAGCCGCGCAACACCACAGCAAACCAGTTCTCGATATCCCTGACCTCCTCGAGGCACAGGCTGTGCTCCATGCCGTAGCCATGCCACTGGAGGGGGTAGCCCTCGGCGGTGAGCAAGTCTCCGGACCTTTTGCCAAAAGCGTAGGGAATCACCGGGTCGTGTTGACCGTGGGCCATGAAGATCGGCACATCCCGATTAGCCTCAGCGGCCTCTGCCGCCAGCGTATCAGCCAGCGGCACATACGTAGATAGCGCCAGGACGCCGGCCAGGCGCCGCGGATGGCGCAGGCCCGTGTGCAGCGCAATCGCCCCGCCCTGGGAGAAACCGGCCAGCACGATGCGTTCGTCGGGAATGCCACGGGCGTTCTCGTGGGCGATCAGCGCCTCCACCTGGGCTGCCGACTCGAGCACGCCGGCTGGGTCTTCCCGCCGCTCGGAAAAGTCCATCGACACGATGTCGTACCATGCCCGCATGATGTAGCCAGCATTGATCGTCACCGCGCGCTCCGGCGCATGGGGAAAGACGAAGCGGGTCGGAGGCAGGCGGTCGATGTCGAACTCATTCACCACCGGCTCGAAGTCGTGGCCATCGGCACCAAGCCCATGCAGCCAGATCACCGCGTGGGTCGGATGGGAGGCCGTCGTGATCTCGACGGCGGGCAAAAGCGGAACAGTCATGATGTCTCCTGAGGATCGGGCTCGATTGTAGCCGGACCGACTCCCAGCCCTCCCACAACGGCCAGACGCCGCCGAGTGTGCAAAAGTAACTATTTATTGCGCAAGATCATGACTGAGGGCCTGGGGCGAGGTAGATTCATAGGCTTGATCCGTGCCTTGCGCCCTGCTTATGGTCACTACCGCTCCCGATACCCTGATCCGCACCAATCTCGACTTCCTGCGGCGCCATCCGCCTTTCGACCGGATGGAGCCAGAAGCATTGCATTTCCTTGGAGAACGCCTGGCCACGGCTTTCTACCCGGCGGACTCGGAAATCCTGATGCCGGAGGACGGTCCGCCGAGCTTCTTCTACATCGTGTATCGGGGCAAGGTGCAGGCCCGTCAGGTCGGGGGGGTTGCGGTCACCGAATATGCCACGCTGACACTGGGTCCCGGCGAAGGCTTTCCGATTGGTGCAATCTCGGCAGGACGGCCGTCCACCAACGGCTACATCGCGGTGGAAGACAGCTACTGCTTCCAGTTGCCGGCCGCCGACTTCCTGCACCTGCAGGAGATCAGCCCGAGCTTCCAACTGTTCTGCACGCGCTACATTGCCAGCCTGCTCAACCAATCGCGGGAACAGTTGCAGATCCAGTTCTCCCAGCGGGCCGCCGAGCAGCAGACGATGACCACGCCACTCTCCAGCCTGGTCAAGAAGGCACCGGTCTTCGTTGCACCAGAGCTCAGCACCCGCACCGCCCTTGAGAAGATGGTGGAAGCCGGTGTCGGCTGCCTGGCCGTTGCTGGCGAAGACGACAAACCTGTCGGCGTGTTGACCCAAAGCGACATCCTGAAGCGCATCGTGCTGCCCGGCTTTGACCTGACCCGGCCGATCGCCGACGTGATGACTGCTCCGCCCCACACCCTGGGCAGCAACGCGAGTGCCTACGATGCTGCTCTAGAGATGGCTACCCACGGCGTACGCCACATCCTGGTGGTGGACACCGAAGGCACACTGAAAGGCGTGATCTCCGAACGCGACCTGTTCGCACTGCAACGCATCGGCCTGCGCCAGATCCGTTCCAGCATCGAGAGCGCGGCAAACGTACAGACGCTTCAACAGGCCAGCCAGGACATCCGCCAGTTGGCCCTCAATCTGCTTGCTCAAGGCATCGGCGCCGAGCAGCTGACCCAGTTCATCTCAGCCCTCAACGACGCCCTGACGCGCCGCATCATCGAACTCAACCTGGACCGTCACGACCTCTACGGCGTCGAATACGCCTGGCTGGCCTTCGGCTCCGAGGGACGCCACGAGCAGACCCTGTCCACCGACCAGGACAACGGGATCATCTACGTGCTGCCCGAGTGGGCTGACAAGGAGCCCCTCAAGCTGCGCCTGCTGGAGTTCGCCCGCGACGTCAATAATGACCTGGCGAGCTGCGGCTTTCCGCTGTGCACCGGCAACATCATGGCCAGCAACCCGGACCTCTGCCTGACCATCGACGAATGGCGGGAGCGCTTCGGCACCTGGATTCGCGAACCCCACCCGGAAGCCTTGCTCAACGCCACCATTTTCTTCGACTTCCGCGTGCTGCTCGGCGATGAGAAACTGGCCTACAAGCTGCGCCACTGGCTGCTGTCGATGACCGGCGGAAATCCGGCCTTCCTGAAGGCCATGGCCACCAATGCACTGGACGTCTCGCCGCCGCTGGGCAAGATCCGCGACTTCGTCACCGACGACGACCCCAAGTATCCGGGCACCATCGACCTGAAGAAATTCGGCGCCCGCCTGTTCGTCGACGCCGCCCGCGTGCTGGCCCTGCGCACCGGCGTCGAGGCCACGAGCACCGTACAGCGCCTGCGCCAGGGTGGCGGCCGGATTGGCATGCCGGCGGAAGAGCTCTCCGCGATGGCCGACGGCTTCCACTTCATCCAGTTGCTGCGCCTGCGCCACCAGCACCTCGACACCGACCATGGAGCACCAGGCGACAACCGGGTCAAGCCTGACGACCTCAACGAACTGGACCGGCGCATCCTCAAGGAAGCCTTCCGCCAGGCCCGCAAGATCCAACTACGCCTCAAGCTGGACTACCAAATATGAGCTGGCTTTCCCGACTCCTGCCCGGCAGCGGACCGGACCTCAGTCCCGAACAACAGGCCAGCCTTGCCGCGATCACGACCCGCCCTGCCCCAGACCTGGGGCGCAGCCACTTCGAGACGCGCTACGTCGTCATCAATGCCGAAAGCCGCCCGATGGACGGCGGCGGCCAGCGCCTGGTCGGAGTGGGCGCCGTAGCAATCAACCGGGGGCTTCTGCATCCGGCCGAAAGCTTCCGGGCGGAACTGGGCACAGCACCCGCCGATGCACTGCTGGGACTGCTGCACTTCGTCGCGCGCGCGCCGCTGGTGGTATACAACGCACCGTTCAACCAGGGCATTCTGGAACGGGGTTTCGAGCAGAACCTGGGCAATGTGCCGACGCTGGAGTGGCTGGACCTGATGGTGATCATGCCAAGCCTGTACCCCGAGCGGATCGCTGGCCAGGCCCGCATGGATGCCTGGCTGGGCGCCTTCGGCATCGAGCGGCTGGACCGCCAGGACGCGGTACTGGAAGCCCTCGCCGTGGCCCAACTCCACCAGGTGGCGCTGGCCCGCGCCAAGGCCCAGGGGCTCAATACGCCACAGGACCTGCTTGAAAGCCAGACCAGCCGCAAGTGGCTGCGCGGTAGCTGAACGACTATTCCGACGCGACCAGGGCCTGCCGCCAGCGCTCCTCGCACAAGACCGCAAAGCGTCGGGCCAGCGGTGACGGGGCCAGCGGCAGCAGGATCGCTGCGTCGGCGGTCGCGTCGCTGTCATCAAGCAGCCGCACCTGAGCGCCGGCGGGAACCAGCGTGGCCATACACTCCGGGATCACCGCGACGCCGAAGCCAGCCCCCACCAGGCTCAGCATCGAGGTTTTGCGGGAGATGACATTACCCATCCGCGGCACGAAGCCCCGCTGCAGGCAGAGGTCCGTCATCCGCCGGGCCAGCCCGCCGCGCTCCCGATGCACCGCCGAAACAAAGGGCACCTCGGCCAGATCCGCGAGCCGGAGGCTTTGCCGATCGGCAAGAGGATGAGCGGCGGGGATCGCAACGACCAACCGCTCCCTCGCCAGTGGAATGAACTGCACGGCTGGATCCCTGCGCAACACCGGCATCCGCGCCACACCTATGTCGGCACGGCCGGCGGCGATCTCGGCCACCTGCACCTCCGACGAAACCCGATCCAGATCCACCCGTGCCGCGGGTGCCACCTTCGCAAACGCCTGCAAGCTGTCCAGCAGCGGACCGCCGATGGGGATCGAGCTCGAATGCAACAACCGCAACACGCCCGACTCCCCGCGGGCCAGGCAGCGCGCATCCTCCGCAGCTTCATCGATGGCCTGGGCAACGTCTCCGATACGTTCGCGGAACAGCGTGCCAGCCGGCGTGAGACTCACGCCCCGCGCCTCGCGGACGAACAGCGGGAAACCCAGCTCCTCCTCCATCAGTGCGATCTGCCGGCTGAGCGCCGGTTGCGCCACGAAGAGCCCGGCGGCGGCCTGGGAGAGATTGCCGGTTTCGGCAACGGCGAGAAAGTAGCGTATCTGACGCAGGCTAAGCATTCCAAAAAATCATAGCTTGAGAAAAAAACTGATATTGGCGTTATACCTCGGCCGATTCCAGAATTCCATGCACATCGACTCCGCACACACCGATCATGGAAAACTGGATGCCCGCCCTGCTCTTCAGCACCACCGATATTTCCGCCCTGGCTGCGGCCTTCGCGATTCTGGTCGTCGCCTACGCCATCTTTTCGCTGCTCGGCTTCGGCTCCGCACTCATTGCGAGCACGCCGATGGCCTGGGTGATGCCAGTCAGCCGCGTCGTGCCCCTGCTGGCCCTGCTCGACGCGGTCGGGTCGCTGCAAAGGGGCTACCAGGCCCGTCGCCTCATCGACCGGAGCAGCCTGGGACGCCTGGTGCCCGGCATGCTGGCCGGCCAGTTGGTCGGCGTGAGCCTGCTGGCCCATCTGCCGCTGGACATCCTGGCGATGCTGCTCGGCCTCTTTGTGGCCGGCTACGGCCTGCGCGAACTGCGCGGACGTCGCGGATCTGCGACGCCTGGACAAGGTGCTGCCTGGCTGTACGGAGCATTCGGGGGAGTATTGGGCGGGCTTTTCGGCAGCGGCGGCTTCGTCTATGCCACTTACCTGCAGGCCCACCTGCCCGGACGGGAAGCCTATCGGGCCACCCAGGCGGTCATGATCGCCCTGTCCACAGGCTGGCGGATCGCCCTGTGCGTAGCCGCTGGCCTCATCGAAGAACGCCTGCTGCTCACCGCGCTGGCGCTGCTGCCGGCCGCTTACCTGGGCATGGCGCTGGGCCGGCATGTGGACCAACGCCTGAGCGGAGCGGGCTTTACCAGACTGCTGAACCTGTTCCTGGTCGCCTCCGGCCTGGCCTTGATCGGCAGAGGCGTGCGGCAGGTTCTGTAAGTGAAGACTCCCTCGGCACCACTTCGGGAGTTCAATCAACCATAGACCTTGCACATCAGCGGCGAGGCCACTCGCGGAGTGACATAGCCAAGCGCAAAGAAGAACGCGCACAGCAGCAACAACCCGAGCACGCGCCGCCGGTTGCGGCGCCACCAGTCGGCGAGGGCTCGGGTCAGAGCACTCATACCTTCAGGAAGTTGTCCCGGTAGTAGCGCAGCTCGGCAATCGACTCGTGAATGTCGGCCAGGGCCTGGTGGGCGCCCTTCTTCTCGAGCCCCTTGTAGACATCCGGACGCCAGCGCCGGGCCAGCTCCTTGAGCGTGGATACGTCCAGGTTGCGGTAGTGGAACCAGTCCTCCAACTTAGGCATGTAGCGCGCCATGAAGCGGCGGTCCTGCCCGATGGAGTTGCCGCACATCGGCGAGGTGCGCGACGGGATGTACTGCCTCATGAACTCCAGGTAGATCGCCTCGGCTTCCGCTTCCCCAATGGTGGAGGCCTTCACCCGGTCGATCAGCCCGGAACGGCCGTGGGTGTTCTTGTTCCACTCGTCCATGCCATCAAGCACGGCGTCCGGCTGATGCACCGCGATGACCGGACCTTCCGCCACTACGTCGAGATTGCCGTTGGTGACGACCATCGCCATTTCGATGATGCGATCGCTGTCGGGATTCAGGCCGGTCATTTCCATGTCCAGCCAGATGAGGTGATTCTGGTCCTGTGCCATAATCGGCTCGCTTTTCGGTAAAGGCGCGATTTTACGCGCTTGCCGATTCCCGTCACGCCTTCCAGCGCCTTCCCCGGTGTCTTTTCCCGACCGATGACCTCCAGCAGCTTCACCGCCCTGTTCCTCTTTGCCCTTGGCGCCGGCCTGCTCACCCGTCTGTGGCTGGCCCAGCGGCAAATCCGCCACGTGGCCGGCCACCGGGCAGCCGTGCCGGCCGCCTTCGCGGCGAGCATCGCCCTCGACGCCCATCAAAAGGCGGCGGATTACACGGTCGCCCGGGTCAGGCTCGGCATCGTCGACCTGCTGATCTCCGCCGCCCTGCTGCTGGGGCTGACCATAGGCGGCGGCCTGCAGGCCTTGTTCGCGCTGAGCGCCGCGGTATTCACGCCGGCTACGCTACCACACGGCATGGCCTTCATCGCGGCGGTGGCATCCGTCTCCTGGCTGGTGGATCTACCCCTCACCGCATATCGCAGCTTCGTGCTCGAAGCCCGCTTCGGCTTCAACCGGCTGACTCCGGCGCTGTTCATCGCCGACGCGCTGAAAGGCATCGTGCTGTCTGCCGTCATCGGCCTGCCGCTGATCGCTTTCGTGCTGTGGCTGATGGCGGCCATGGGCCAGTTGTGGTGGGCGTACGTGTGGGCCTTCTGGCTGGGCTTCAATCTGCTCGTGCTGCTGGTCTACCCGACCTTCATCGCTCCGCTCTTCAACAAGTTCCAGCCCCTCGAAGACGGCCCGCTCAAGACCCGCATCGAAGGCCTGATGGAACGCTGCGGCTTCCGCCTGTCCGGGCTGTTCGTGATGGACGGCTCAAAGCGCTCGGCTCATGGCAATGCCTACTTCACGGGTTTCGGCGCCGCCAAACGGATCGTCTTCTTCGACACACTGCTGGAAAAGCTCGCCCCCACCGAAGTGGAAGCGGTGCTGGCCCACGAGCTCGGCCACTATCACCATCATCATCTGTGGAAGCGCCTCGCCGTCATCGGCGCCGGCAGCCTGATCTTCTTTGCGCTGCTTGGTCATCTCGCCGGCCAGGACTGGTTCTTCAATGGTCTGGGCATGCAAGAAAGCGGCACCGCCCCCACGCTGGTGCTGTTTGCGCTGGTGTTGCCGATCTTCACCTTCCCGCTGACCCCGCTGATGAGCATGTGGTCGCGGCGACACGAATTCCAGGCCGACGCCTATGCGGCCAGCCAGGCACCGGCCACCGAACTGATCAGCGCCTTGGTCAAGCTGTACCGGGACAACGCCTCGACCCTCACACCGGACCCGCTCTATTCCAGCGTCTACGACTCCCACCCGCCAGCGGCAATCCGCATCGCCCGCCTGCAGGGAGCCACGCGATGAAGGGCGTCGGCACGCTGATGGCGGCCTTCGGGCGGCAGTACGAAGTCCGTTCCGAAACGGGTGAGATCCTCCTGTGCGTACCGCGGGGCAAGAAGAGCCTGTTCGCCTGCGGCGACCGAGTGCAGTACGCAGCGACGGGTCCAGGCCAAGGCGTGATCGAAAAACTGATCGAGCGCAGCAGCCTGCTCTACCGTTCGGATGCCTGGCGCCAGAAGCTGATTGCCGCCAATGCGACCCAAGTCGTGCTGGTGGTGGCGACGGAACCCAGCTTTTCGGATGAATTCCTGTCCCGCTGCATCTGTGCCGCAGAAAGCCAGCATCTGAAGGTGCTGATCGTGCTGAACAAGACCGACCTGAGCGCCAACCTGGAGGCAGCCCGCACCCAGCTGGCACCCTTCGTCGCCCTGGGCTACCCGATGCTGGAATTGTCGGCGCTGAGTGACGTGGAGCTGCTGCGCGCTCGCCTGGTCGGTGAAACCAGCCTGCTGGTGGGGCAATCCGGCATGGGCAAGTCCACGCTGACCAATGCCCTGATCCCCGAAGCGCGGGCCGAAACCCGCGAGATCTCCGAAGTGCTGGATACCGGCAAGCACACCACCACCTTCGCCCGCCTCTACCCCCTGCCGGAGGGCGGTGGCATCATCGACAGCCCTGGCATGCAGACCTTCGGGCTGGTGCATCTCAGCGCCGAAGAGCTCGAAGAGAGTTTCCGGGAGTTTCGCCCCTACCGCGGCGAATGCCGTTTCCGTGATTGCCGCCACGATGCAGAGCCAGGCTGCGCGCTGCGCGAGGCCGCCGATGGCGGCAAGATCGATCCCCGGCGCCTGCGCCAGTTCCTGCAGTTCCGCAACGAATGCGAACAGGGCCGACGCATGGCCCAGGGGTGGTGAAGGCGGCTTAAGCGTCGCCCTTCGGGGCCGCTTCGCTGCCGAGCCAATCGGGGTTGGGGAGTTCGTCGAAGGCGTGGCCGAGGGCTTCGCTCCAACGGTTGCGGATCATCGCGAAATATTCGTTCTTCGCGTCGATGCTGACGTGGGACGAAATTTGCAACTCGTCAGTCTTGAGGATGGCGAGGTCGAGCGGCACGCCCACCGAGAGGTTCGAGCGAATCGTCGAATCCATCGAGATCAGCGCCAGCTTGGCCGCCTCGTCGAGGCTGGTCTGGCTCTTCACGACGCGATCGATGATCGGCTTGCCATACTTGGATTCACCGATCTGGAAATACGGCGTATCCGGCGTGGCCTCGATGAAGTTGCCGGCCGCGTAGATGTGGAACAGACGCGGCGCTTCCTTGCCGATCTGCCCGCCGAGAATCAACGCCGCAGTGAAATCGATGCCGAAGCTCTGGAGCGCTTCCGCATCGCGCCGGTGCACCTCGCGCAACGTGTCGCCCACGTGGCGCGCAGCCTCAAACATGTTCGGCACTGACCACAGGTTCTCCCGCCCGTCCTGGGCCGCCATCGCTTCGCGCAACATCGACACCAGTTGCTGAGTGATCGCCAGATTGCCCGAACTCATCAGGACCATCACCCGCTCGCCGGGACGCTGGAAGATGGACATCTTGCGGAAGGTGTTGATATGGTCGACGCCCGCGTTGGTACGGGAATCCGACAGGAAAACCATACCTGCATCGAGCAGCATGCTGACACAATAAGTCATGGGGAAAGTCCCAAGAAAAAGGCGGTCCTGACGGACCGCCGGGAGAGTTTATGCTGGTTTGGAGAGCAGTCGCTCAGCGACGCAATTCGTCGAGAATCGACTGAATCTCGGCGCGGATGCTGCCCAGTTGGCCGCGCAGGCCGGCAGCGGCTTCCACATCCTCCTGCTTGCGCGCGCCCGCCTCATCAAGCTTGTTGCGCGCGCCGGAAATGGTGAAGCCGTCCCGGTACAACAATTCGCGAATCCGACGAATCAGCAGCACTTCGTGATGCTGATAGTAGCGCCGGTTGCCGCCCCGCTTGACCGGCCGCAACTGGGTGAACTCCTGCTCCCAATATCGCAGCACATGGGGTTTGACCCCGCACAGGTCACTGACTTCACCGATGGTGAAGTAGCGCTTGGCGGGAATCGGCGGCAATTCGGCTATCGCCGGAACTTCACTTTGCGACATCGCTCAGTTGCTCCACATTGGCCTTGAGCTTCTGGCTGGCGTGGAAGGTCACCACGCGCCGGGCGGTGATGGGGATTTCTTCGCCAGTCTTGGGGTTGCGACCGGGACGCTGCGGCTTCTCGCGGAGCTGGAAGTTGCCGAAGCCAGAGAGCTTGACGCAATCCCCGCGCTCCAGCGCCAGGCGGATTTCCTCGAAGAAGCACTCGACCATGTCCTTGGCCTCGCGCTTGTTGAGCCCCACCTGTTCAAACAGCATGTCGGCGAGTTCCGCCTTGGTTAGTGTCATACCCATGATGACTCAAGCCCTCAGCTTCGCACCGAGGTTGTCCTCGGCGTGGCGGGTCAGGGCAGTCATCGCGGCATCCACTTCAGCGTCCTCCAGAGTCCGCTGAGTTTCTTGCATAACTACGCGGAAAGCAAGGCTTTTCCGGTTTGGCTCGATACCCTTGCCCTGGTACTGATCGAACAGTTCGATGCGCTGCACAATGACCGGCGCAACCTGCTGAAGGCCCTTCAACAGGCTTGCCGCCGTCACATTCTGTTCAACCACCAGAGCAAGGTCACGGGTCACCGCCGGGAAGCGGGACAATTCCTTGTAGGCTGGCGTCACCGTGCCGAGCAGCGCCTCGAGCTCGATCTCGAAAATCACCGGCGCCGTGCCCAGTTCATAGCGCTGCACCCAGATCGGATGTAGTTCACCGATGAAACCGATTTCCCGGCCATCCAGCAGCACACGTGCAGAACGTCCCGGATGCAGGGCCGGATGGGTGGCCCGCTCGAACTCGGCAACGCGCGGGAACAGCAGGGCTTCCAGGTCAGCCTTGACGTCGTAAAAATCGACATTGCGGTTGGACTCGCCCCATTGCTCGGCCTTGGCCAGGCCAGCGGCCAGCGCCGCAACACGCAGCGGCTGGTAGTAGCCCTCAACAGGCTTTCCGGCAGCGTCCTTCGCAAAGCAGCGGCCGATTTCGAAGACACGAACGCGGTTAGTCTGGCGCTTGCGGTTGGTTACCACATTGGACACAAGGCCGCCAATCAGGCTGGAGCGCATCACGCTCATCTGGCTGGCGATCGGGTTGGCCAGACGGACCGGATCAGCGTTGCCACTGAAGTCCTTTTCCCAAGCCTCTTCGACGAAGGCGAAGTTGATGACCTCCTGGTACTCACGGCCGGCGATCAGCCGGCGGACAGTCATCGTATCGCGTCGGGACTCCGGGCGCGGCAGCATGCTGATCGGGCCCTTCGGGGCGACGGTCGGGATGTTGTCGTAACCGTGCAGGCGCGCGATCTCCTCGATGAGGTCTTCCTCGATCTCCAGGTCAAAGCGGTAGGACGGCGGCGTGACGACAAAGTCTTCGCCTTCACGGGCAACCTGGAGATTCAGGCGGGTGAACATCTCGGCGACGTGGTCGGCGGTCAGCTGGATACCCAGCACCCGGCGCACACGGGCCGCGCGCAGGCGGATCGGTGCACGGGCAGGCAACTTGGCCACATCGACGACTTCGTTTACCGGACCGGCGGAACCACCGCAGATATCCAGAATCAGGCGGGTCGCCCGCTCGATGGCCTGACCCGCCAATGCGAAGTCGACGCCGCGCTCGAAGCGGTAGGACGCATCCGACGAGAAACCGTAGGCGCGTGCACGGCCGGCGATCGCATCCGGCGCGAAGAATGCGCTCTCCAGGAACAGATCGGTGGTTTCCAGCGTGATGCCGCTTTCCTCGCCGCCCATGATGCCGGCCAGCGCCAGTGCGCGGGACTCGTCGGCGATCAGCAGGGTGTCGGCCGCCGGCGTGATGGTCTGGCCGTTGAGCAGCAGCACCTGCTCGCCCGCCGTCGGGAAACGCACGTGGATGGCACCGTTCAGCTTGGCCTCGTCGAAGGCGTGCAGCGGCTGGCCCAACTCGAGCATCACGTAGTTGGTGACGTCAACCAGCGCGCTGATCGAGCGGATGCCGCTGCGGGCCAGGCGCTGCTTCATCCAGTCGGGCGTAGCGGCCTTGGCATCGACGCCGCGGATGATCCGGCCGGCGTAACGCGGGCAGGCTTCCGGCGCGTCGAGCACGATGGCGCGCACGGCGTCGTGGGCCGGCGCCACCGGCTCGCTTGCCGGCAGGCTGAGCGGCTTGCCGGTCAGCGCAGCCACTTCGCGGGCGATGCCGGTGAGGCTCAGGCAGTCGGCACGGTTCGGCGTCAGCTTGATGGTGAACAGGGTGTCGTTGAGGTCGAGGTATTCGCGCAGGTCGACTCCGACGGGCGCGTCTTCCGGCAGCACCAGCAACCCGTTGCTCTCCTCGGAGATGCCCAGTTCTTTGGCAGAACACAGCATGCCGAAGGATTCGACGCCGCGCAGCTTGGCCGCCTTGATGCCGAAACCGGCCAGGTCGGCGCCCACCAGCGCGCACGGGATCTTGATGCCAGCGGCCGCGTTGGGCGCGCCGCAGACGATCTGCAGCAACTCACCCTGCCCCGCGTCCACCTTGCAGACACGCAGCTTGTCAGCGTTGGGGTGTTTTTCGGCCTCGACGATCTGCGCGACCACCACCTTGGAAAACTGGGCGGCCACGCCGTCCTGCTCTTCCACTTCCAGCCCCGCCATCGTGAGCAAATGCCCAAGCGCATCCGAATCGAGGTCCGGACTGACGAAGCTGCGCAACCAGAGTTCTGAGAATTGCATGGCTTACCTGAATTGACCGAGGAAACGAAGATCGCCTTCGAAGAACAGGCGAAGGTCATTGACGCCATACCGCAGCATGGTCAGCCGGTCGGGCCCCATGCCGAAAGCAAAGCCGGTGTAACGCTCGGGGTCGATGCCACCGAAGCGCAAGACGTTGGGATGAACCATGCCGCAGCCCGCGATCTCCAGCCAGCGCCCCTTCAGCGCACCGCTCATGAAAGCCACGTCGATCTCGGCGGACGGCTCGGTGAACGGGAAGAAGGACGGACGGAAACGCACCTGCAGGTCGTCGCTCTCGAAGAAGCTGCGCAGGAAGTCGGCAACCACACCCTTCAGGTCGGCGAAGCTAACGTTTTCGCCAACCCAAAGGCCCTCGACCTGATGGAACATCGGGGAATGGGTGGCGTCGGAGTCGACGCGATACACACGGCCCGGCGCGATCACTCGCAGCTCGGGCATCGTGTCACGATCCTTGTAGGCCTCGACATGGGCCTGCATCGCGCGGATCTGGACCGGGCTGGTATGGGTGCGCAACAGCACTCCCTCACCATTTTCCAGGTAGAAGGTGTCGTGCATCGAACGGGCCGGATGATTAGCCGGGGTGTTTAATGCAGTGAAGTTGTAGAAGTCGGTCTCGATCTCCGGCCCTTCGGCCACATCGAAGCCGATGGAACGGAACAGTTGTTCGACACGCTCCAGCGTACGGACCACCGGATGGAGACCCCCGATGCCGGCGCCACGGCCAGGCAGGGTCACATCCAGCGCTTCGGCAGCCAATTGGGCTTCGAGTGCGGCCTGTTGCAGCGCATCGCGGCGTGCGTTGAGCTGCGCTTCAATGGCGGACTTGGCCTTGTTGATCTCGGCACCAGCCGTCTTGCGGGCTTCCGGATCGAGTTTGCCGAGGCCCTTCAGCAGTTCGGTAAGGGAACCGCCCTTGCCCAGGTAGCGCGCCTTGGCGGCCTCCAGGGCTGCTCCGTCCGCGGCGGCGGCGAAATCCACGCCCGCTTGCGCGACGAGTTGATCGAGTTGATCCATTTTTCCTGTCTTATCCCGGGTTCAGGACAAAAAAAAGGAGGCTAGGCCTCCTTTTTTCGTGCTGCGCAAGATTACGCAGCGAGCTTGGCCTTGGCTTGTTCGGCGAGCGCCGCAAAAGCGGGCTTGTCGAACACGGCCAGGTCGGCCAGAACCTTGCGGTCCACTTCGATGGAGGCCTTCTTCAGGCCGTTCATGAAGCGGCTGTAGGTCAGACCAACTTCACGGGCAGCCGCGTTGATACGGGCGATCCACAGGGCACGGAACTGACGCTTGCGCTGACGACGGTCACGGTAAGCGTACTGACCGGCCTTCATCACCGCCTGCTTGGCGATCCGATATACGTTCTTGCGACGGCCGCGATAGCCCTTGGCTTGATCGAGGACCTTCTTGTGACGTGCGCGAGCGGTTACACCGCGTTTAACTCGGGGCATTGCGTTCTCCTAAATCAAGCGTAAGGCATCATTGCGCGGATGGACTTTTCGTCCGAAGCATGCACGGCGGTCATGCCACGCAGCTGGCGCTTGCTCTTGGTGGTCTTCTTGGTCAGGATGTGGCGCTTGAACGCCTGCGAACGCTTGATGCTACCGGAAGCGCGGACTTTGAACCGCTTGGCGGCGCCGCTCTTGGTCTTCATCTTGGGCATGAAGTACTCCACTTATATCATGGTGCCAGGTGGCTTCCGACTTTCGGAAACGCTTCAACAACCCGTCACCACTTGTTCCGGCGGACTATGCTGCCCGCCGTACTTCGGAGCCCGAAGGCCCCGAAAATCCTTAGTGCTTCTTCTTCGGCGCAATGACCATGATCATCTGGCGCCCTTCCATCTTCGGCATTTGCTCGACCTGAGCGATTTCGTCTAGGTCGGCCTTGATGCGCTCAAGCTGGCGCATGCCGAACTCTTGGTGAGCCATTTCACGACCACGGAAACGGAGCGTCACCTTGGCCTTGTCACCATCGTTCAGGAACTTGATCAGGTTGCGCAGCTTGATCTGGTAGTCGTTCTCATCCGTACCCGGACGCAGCTTGACTTCCTTCACCTGAATCTGCTTCTGCTTCTGCTTGGCTTCGTGGGCACGCTTGGCTTCTTCGTACTTGTACTTACCGAAGTCCATCAAGCGGCACACGGGCGGCTTGGCCATCGGCGCGATCTCTACCAGATCGACACCCGCCTCTTCAGCCGCTTCGAGTGCAGCACGCAGAGAAACGATGCCAATTTGCTCACCGTCCTCACCCGTCAAGCGCACTTCCGGCACGCTAATTTCGCCGTTGATGCGCAGCTTCTTTTCCTGAGCGATGGTTCAAGTCTCCTATGAAAACAAAAAATCAGGCCGTGCCAGCAAACGAGGAAACCTCGTGCTGCCAACGCTCAACAACCGAATCTAGGGTCAGTTGACCGAGGTCTTGATTACCCCGGGCGCGCACGGCCACTACATTAGCTGCCTTTTCTTTGTCGCCCACGACAATGATGTACGGCAACTTACGCACGCTATGTTCGCGTATTTTATAAGTAATCTTCTCGTTGCGCAAATCGGCCTCTACACGGAAACCCCTTGCTCTCAGGCTTTTCACCACATCTGACACATAGTCCGCTTGCGCTTCCGAGATATTCAGAACAACAGCCTGCACTGGAGACAGCCACAGCGGCAAGGCACCAGCATGGTTCTCGATCAAAATACCAATGAAGCGCTCGAGCGACCCCAGGATCGCACGGTGCAGCATCACAGGGCGACGACGGGAATTGTCTTCCGCCACATATTCGGCATCCAGGCGCTCCGGCAGCACGAAATCAAGCTGCATCGTGCCGCACTGCCAGGACCGCCCCAGCGCATCCTTAACGTGGTACTCGATCTTCGGACCATAGAAGGCGCCCTCACCGGGCAGCTCCTCCCACTTGTGCCCGGACGCAGCAAGCGCCTCGCGCAAACCGCCTTCAGCCTTATCCCAAATCTCATCGCTACCCGCTCGCTTTTCAGGGCGCAGGGACAGCTTCACAGCCACATCGGTAAAGCCAAAATCCTTGTAAACACGAGACAGCAGCTCGTTGAAGGCGGTTACCTCAGCAACGATCTGATCTTCCGTACAGAAGATATGGGCATCGTCCTGCACAAAGCCACGCACCCGCATCAAGCCATGCAGCGCGCCGGAAGGTTCGTTGCGGTGGCAGGAGCCGAACTCGGCGAGACGGAGCGGCAGGTCGCGATAGGAATGCAGGCCGTGATTGTAGATCTGCACATGCCCCGGACAGTTCATCGGCTTGATTGCGTAGTCACGCTTCTCCGACTCGGTCGTGAACATGTTATCGCGGTAATTATCCCAATGCCCGGAGCGCTCCCACAGTTGGCGATCCATGACCAGCGGCGTCTTGACCTCCTGATAACCCGCTTCGGTCAGCACGCGACGCATGTACTGCTCGATCTGCTGCCACAGTGTCCAGCCGTTCGGGTGCCAGAACACCATACCCGGCGCCTCATCCTGCAGATGAAACAGATCAAGCTGCTTGCCAAGGCGACGATGATCCCGCTTCTCGGCCTCTTCCAGCATGTGCAGATAGGCCTCCTGGTCCTCCTTCTTGGCCCAGGCAGTGCCGTAGATGCGCTGCAGCATCTCGTTCTTCGAGTCGCCACGCCAGTAGGCACCCGCCACCTTCATCAGCTTGAATACCTTCAGCTTACCGGTAGACGGCACGTGCGGTCCGCGGCAAAGATCGGTGAAATCCCCTTCACGATAGAGAGAGACATCCTGATCCTCAGGGATCGACGCAATGATCTCAGCCTTGTAATGCTCGCCGATGGACTTGAAGTAAGCCACCGCTTCGTCGCGCGGCAACACACTGCGCTCGACAGGAATATCACGCTTAGCGAGCTCAACCATGCGCACCTCGATCGCCGCAAGATCTTCCGGCGTAAAGGGGCGCTTGTAGGAGAAGTCGTAATAAAAGCCGTTGTCGATCACCGGCCCGATGGTGACCTGAGCCTCAGGGAACAGCTCCTTGACCGCATAAGCTAGCAGATGGGCGGTCGAGTGACGAATGATCTCAAGGCCGTCAGCATCCTTATCGGTAACGATGGACAGCGAAACATCGGTCTCGATGAGGAATGAGGTATCGACCAATTTGCCTTCGATCTTGCCAGCAAGAGCTGCCTTGGCAAGGCCGGTACCGATCGACGCAGCAACCTGGGCTATGGTTACAGGCTGTTCGAAGCTGCGAACAGAACCGTCGGGCAAGGTGATGTTGGGCATGATGGCTCGCTCAAAGGAAAAATCTGGGCAAAAAAAAAGTGCGGCCGAGCCGCACTTTTTTCTCTACCGAAAAACGCCTTGCAGGCTGACTCGACATTACTTAGTCAAGAGCACTGCAAGTTCGAAACATTGCGTTTTCCTCTTAGGTGTTTGGTAGGCGCGATTGGACTCGAACCAACGACCCCCACCATGTCAAGGTGGTG
>NZ_JAYSDK010000012.1:0-125709 GCF_041914405.1 Zoogloea sp. | reverse complement strand
CTTCCTCGACGCTGGCAGCCTGCTCGCTGGTGGCCTGGGACAGGCTCTGGGCGGTCGCGGAAACCTGCTCGGAGGCGCTGCCCAGGCTGTCGGCGGTGCTATGCACCTGGCCGATGATGTCAGACAGCTTGTCGACCATGTCCTGCAGGGCTTGCAGCAGCTGGCCGGCCTCGTCCTTGCGGTTCACCTCGATGCGGGTGCTCAGGTCTCCATCGGCGAGGGCGCGGGCGATGCCCACTGCCTGGGCCAGCGGGCCGGTGATGGAGCGGGTCACGCTGATCGCCAGCGCAATGCCGATCGCAATGGCGATGGCGCTCAGCACCAGCATGCTCTTCAGCGCGCTGTCGTAGGTCTCGCTGGCCTTGCGGGCGGCGATTTCGGTGGCCTTGGTTTCCTCATCGACGAATTTAGCCAGGCTGTCCAGCCATTCCCGCTGGGCCGGGCGAACCTCCTTGAACAGCAGCGCGGTGGCGTCGGCCATGCGCCCTTGGCGGGCGATCTCGAGAACCTGGTCCTGCTGGCGAAACACGTTCGCAGCAAGCCCCTTGATCTTGGTGGCGAGGGCGCGCTCTTCGTCGCTGGCGTTGGCGGCGAGCAGCTTGTTGAGTTCGGCCTCACCGTCCATGTAGCTCTTCTTGCGTGCTTCCAGGCGGCCGGATTCGGTCTTGGTGACGCTCTCGTCCTGGCTCAGCAGCAGGTTGCGCAGGGCGATCGCCGAGTCGCGCAGGTTGTCCACCATCGCGTTGCTGACGCGGGTCTTCTCGTTGTTGACGGTGGTGATCTGCTGGACGCTGTCGTTGATCGCCATCATGCGGCTGGTGCCGATGTAGACGATGGCGGCCAGCAGGGCCAGGACGAGCCCGAACCCGAAGGCCAGGCGTTGGCTGATTTTCAGATTGCTGAACATGGATGTTCTCCGGCTGGGATTTCAGAAAGTGACGGGTCAGGCGGCCGCGCGGTCGGTGACCTGTTGCAGGAGGCGCGGAACGTCGAGGATCAGCGCGACGGCGCCGCTGCCCAGGATGGTCGATCCGCTGATGCCCTGAACGCGGCTGAAGACGCGGCCGAGGGGCTTGATGACGGTCTGGATCTCGCCGTGCAGGCTGTCCACCACCAGCCCGGCGCGCTTGCCGCCGTACTGCACGACCACCAGGTTGCGGTCGGTGTGGCGTGCCTCCTTGCCGACCGGCAGGTCGAGGGCGTCGCGCAGGCGGGTGTAGGGCAGGATCTGGCCGCGCTGGTTGAGGTAGTCGCGGCGCTGGCCGGACTGGCGTTCGGCGGCAGGCAGTTCGATGCACTCGACGACCTGGTCCAGCGGGATCACGAAGGACGCATCGCCGACGCCGACCAGGAAGCCGTCGATGATGGCGAGGGTCAGCGGCAGGCGGATGCGCATCGTGCTGCCCTGGCCTTCGGCGCTGTCGATCTCGATGCTGCCGTGCAGGGCTTCGATGTTCTTCTTGACCACGTCCATGCCGACGCCGCGCCCGGAGATGTTGCTGAGCTGCTCGGCGGTGGAGAAGCCGGGGGCGAAGATGAGCTTGTAGACGTCTTCGTCGGAGAGGTTCTGCTGGGGACCGACGAGGCCTTTTTCGATGGCTTTCTTGAGGATGCGTTCGCGGTTGAGGCCGTTGCCGTCGTCGCTGACTTCGATCAGCACGCCGCCGGAGTCGTGGCGGGCGTCGAGGCGGATCGTGCCCTGGGCCGGCTTGCCGCGGGCCACGCGAAGCTCGGCGGGCTCGATGCCATGGTCCATGGCGTTGCGCACCAGGTGCATCAGCGGGTCGCCGATCTTCTCGACCATGGTCTTGTCGAGTTCGGTCTCGGCGCCGTTGATGACCAGGCGGATGTCCTTGCCGAGGTCGCGGGCCACGTCGCGCACCACGCGCTGGAAACGGTTGAAGGTCTCGCCGATCTGCACCATGCGCAGGTTGAGGGTGCTGTCGCGGACTTCCTCGATCAGGCGCGCCATCGTCGAGGTGGCCTCGAGCATGCGGCGGGCCTTCAGCTGGCCGGCGATCATGTTGGCGCCGGCACCGGCGATGACCAGTTCGCCGACCAGATTGATCAGCTTGTCGAGCTTGTCGGCATCCACGCGCAGGGTCTTGGCGCGACCGCTGTCGCGGGGCGGCTTGCCGCCGGTGGCGGGAAGGGCTGCGTCGATGACGGCGGGCAAGGCTGGCGCTTCTTCGGCGGTGACCGGAACGAGGGCTGTCGTTGCGGCGGGGGCGGGCGCCAGGGCGCGTTCCAGCTCGGCGGCGTCGAGGGTGCCGCAGCGCACCAGCGCTTCGCCGAGGGCTGCCGGTTCCGAAGTCAGGGCCGTCAGCATGTCGGCGTAGGTCTGCAGCGGGCTGTGGGGTGGCAGGATGTGGATGGTGGCGTCGTCGCGCACGAAGTCGAAGGTGCCGTCGATGTCGGCGTGGCTGGCCTCGCTCTTCAGGCTGATCTCGAAGCCCAGGTAGCAGGCTTCCGGGTCCAGCTCGCCGAGGGCGGGCAGCGCGTCCTGCAGGGTGACGATGCCTTCGATTTCGCCGAGGCTGCCCAAGTAGCGGATGAAGGACAGTGGGTCCATGCCGTGCTGCAGGACTTCCCGGCTGAAGCGCAGGGAGACGTGCCAGTTGCCGGTGGCGGCGCTGTTGCCGCCGGTGGCCGCAGGAAGGGTGGTGGCAGGCGTCACGTCGGAGGCGACGGTGGGGGCCGGCAGCGTAATGGCCGTGGTGAAGCGGGCCAGCTGGCCGAGCAGGTCGTGGCCGATCGCATTGACCACCGGATCGTGGCCGTGGGCCTTGTCGGCGACGCGCTGCAGCAGGGTGCCGATGTGGTCGCCGCTGGCCAGCAGCAGTTCGGCCAGTGGGCGGTCGATAGCGAGTTCGTTGCTGCGCACGCGGTCGAGGACGTTCTCGACGGTGTGCGTGAAGCCGACCACTTCGTCGAAGCCGAAGATGCCGGCTGAGCCCTTGATGGTGTGGGCGGCGCGGAAGATCGCATTGACGGTCTCGCCGTCGCCCTCGCCGTTCTCGATCTGCAAGAGGCCGTCCTCCATCTGCTCCAACAGTTCGCGGGCTTCGAGGAGGAAGGTCGGGATGGCCTGATCGATGTCCATGTTCATTGCGCTCCGCTGGAGGTGGGGGCGGCCGGCAGCAGCGCGTCGAGGCCGCACAGGGCGAGGCAGTCGCGCACCGCCGTGCTGCAGCGTTCGAGGCGGCTGGCGGGCAGGCTGCGCAAGGCGGCCAGCACCACCTGGAGGCCGGCGCAGTCGATTTCGATGACGTCGCCCAGGTCGAGGTGGCAAGGGCTTTCGTCCGCCGGCAGGGCCAGCAGGGCGTCCCTGGTGGCGGCGGCGTTGTAGATGTTCAGCTCGTCGCTGAAGCGGACGCGGATCTGTCCGTCGTCCCGGGCGATATCGAGGCTCATGGCGCTTTCCTGGCTGCTGGCCGGCCGCTCAGGGCAGGATCAGTTTGGAGACGGCATTGAGCATCTGCGCCGGGGCGAAGGGCTTGACCATCCAGGCCTTGGCGCCGGCGGCCTGGCCTTCAGCCTTCTTGGCTTCCTGGTTTTCGGTGGTCAGCATGACGACCGGGGTGAACTTGTAGCCGGGCAGCTTCTTCATCTCCTTGACGAAGGTGATGCCGTCCATGTTGGGCATGTTCACGTCGCTGATGACCAGGTGCACCTTGCGGCCGTCGAGCTTGCCGAGGGCGTCCTTGCCGTCGCAGGCTTCGACGACGTCATAGCCGGCGCCCTTCAGGGCGATGCTGACGACCTGGCGGAGGGAGGCGGAATCGTCCACCACGAGAATGGTTTTAGCCATGGATGTACTCCTAGAAGAAGGTGATTTCTGATGGGGCGTCGCCGGCGGCAGCGCCGCCGCCAGCGTGGATCTGGCGTTCTTCGGCGGTGGCGTAGCTGCCGGACAGGCTGGCCAGCATGCGATCCACCGGCAGGGGCTGCGGCCAGCCGCCGTGGGCGACGTCGGCGTGGCTGGCGGCCAGCTGCGCCGGCAGCGCGTCGATGCTGTCGCGGACGTGGCTGAGGATCTGGCTGACCCGGTCCTGGAACTGGAGCTGGACGAGGGCGTCGGAGACGTCGGACTTGATGCCGGCGCTCTCGTTGCGCAGGGTATGGCTGGATTCGACGAGGCCGTCGATGATGCCGCGGAAGCCGCCGAGCACCTCGCCGATGGCGTCCTCGGAGGCCTGCAGCGCGCGGGCGTCATTGACGGCGGTGCTCTCGGCGCTGGCGACGGCGGTGGTGATGGCCTTGCTGATCGCGTCCACCGCGCTGCCCATGTTGACGCCGGTGGTCTTGGACTGGCCGGACAGCTTGCGCACTTCGTCCGCCACCACCGCGAAGCCGCGCCCGGCTTCACCGGCGCGGGCCGCCTCGATGGCCGCGTTGAGGGCCAGCAGGTTGGTCTGGTCGGCGATGCCGGCGACATCCACCGCCATTTTCTGCAGCTCGACGATGAACTGCTGCAGGCGCTTCACCTCGGCGACCATCTCTTCCTTGTGGCGGTTGGCGGTCTGCAGGGATTCGATGAGGGACTGCAGGCGGGTTTCGCTACGGGTGAACACGCCGAGCAGGCCGCCTTCGCCGTCGGCAGCGCCGGAGGCCGCGTCGGCGATGCGTACCGAGACGTCAAGGCGGTCCACGATGGCGGAAAAGGCGAGGGTCAGGCCGACCACGGCGCTTTCCATCTGGGAGCGGCCGCTCTCGATCTGGCGGGCCCACAGGGGGAACAGGCGTTCGGCCAGTTGGTCGAGGCTGGCCACGTAGGGCGTCAGTTTTTCCACTTGGGTCGTTTCCGTTTGACGATGGAGTTGCTGGGTGGCGAGGGTGGCGTCCTGGCGCAGGCTGCGGCGGATTGCCCAGCCGATGCCGCCGCCGACGAGCAGTGCGGCCCCGGCGGCGACGAAGGTGGGCCAAGCGGGCGCGCCGATTGCGGCCACGGCCAGGGCGCCGGGCAGGCCGGCGCCGAGGGCAACGAGCGGGGAGGCGGCGAGACGCGTCATGGCCGCGCTCCGGCGTGAAGGCGGCTGTTTGCCGCGCTGTCGATGTGTCCGCTGACCGTCATTGCTAGGCTCTCCTCGGGCGGTTCTGGCGTCTGCGTCGATGCAGGTCAGGGTTGCCGCACTGATTGGTTTGCGCGCAGCTGCCGGTCGGGCTGGAGGCCCCCGTCATGCGCCTGGATTACGGACGCAATGGTGCCGATCGCCGCGGAGGGCGAATATCGGCGGAGGCTTAAAGTTTTTGTCGGAAGCGACCGGTCGCGTGTAGGAGGATTCCTAGGGCCGGCGGGGATACGGGAGGGATTTCAGCGGGATGCCGTGGGGCGGACGTCTGTGGGGGCGAATGAGTCCGCCCCAGCAGGGGGCGGCGGGCCTGGCTGTGGGGGAGGTGCTTCCGTAGGGGCGAATTCATTCGCCCGCAGCGGCCTCAGCGTAATTCGACCAACTGGTGCTCGATGGCGTAGTGGATCAGCTCGGCGCTGCTGCTCATGCCCATCTTCTGCAGGATGCGCGACTTGTGGGTGCTGACGGTCTTGACGCTGAGGGACAGGCGTTCGGAGATGGCCGTGATGGTGGCGCCGGCGACGATCATCTGGAAGATCTGGTATTCCCGGTCGGACAGCGTGGTGTGGGGCAGTTCATTGTGGCGGGCGCTGTATTCGAGGGCCAGGCGCTCGGCGACGGCCGGGCTGATGAAGACGCCACCGCCGGCGACTTTGCGCAGCGCCCCGATGAGTTCCTCGCCGGCGTGCTCCTTGGTCAGGTAGCCGGCGGCGCCCGCCTTGATGGCGCGGACGGCGTACTGCTCTTCCTTGTGCATGCTGAGGACGAGGATCGGCAGCCGGGGGTATTCGCTTTTCAGCTGCTTGATCAGCTCGATGCCGCTGCGGCCAGGCATCGACATGTCGAGCAGCAGCAGATCCGGCGGCGACTGGCGAACCTGGGTGATGACTTCGTCGCCGGTGGCGGCTTCGGCGCACACGCTGAACTCTGGTGCGTCGCTGAGGACCTGTTTGAGGCCGGTGCGGACGATGCTGTGGTCGTCGGCCAGCATGAGACGGATCATCGAGCTTGGTCCTTGTCTTGATGGGCGGTCTTGCCGAGGGGCAGGCGTACCGTGATGGTGGTGCCGTGGCCGGGCGCGCTGCGGATTTCGCTGCTGCCGCCGAGGGCCTCGGCACGTTCGCGGATGCCGAGCAGGCCGAAGGACGAGCGGGTGCCGGCGGTGGCCGGATCGAAGCCCTTGCCGTTGTCGCTGACGGCGATCTCGATGGCGTCGGTGTCCCGTTCCAGGGTGACCAGCACGCGGCGGGCGGCGGCATGGCGGGCAATGTTGGTGAGGCATTCCTGGATGATGCGGAAGGCCGCGGTGGCTCGTGGCTTGTCGGTCTGCAGGTCTTCGGCGGCGGCCGCCTCAAGGCGGCAGTCGATACCGTTGCGGTGGCCGAAGCCTTCCAGGAACCATTCGACGGCGTCGCGCAGGCCGAGGTCGTCGAGCATCACCGGGCGTAGTTCAGACGACATGCGCCGTACCCAGTCCACGGTGTCGTCGATCAGGTGCTTCATGTCGGTGAGCTTGTCGTGCAGGGCTTCGGCGTCTGCGGGCAGGCGGGCGCGCAACCAGGCGGCGTCCATCTTGATGGCGGTGAGCAGCTGGCCGAGTTCGTCGTGCAGTTCGCGGGCGATGTGGGTACGTTCTTCCTCACGCACCGACTGCAGGTGGGCCGACAGTTCCTGGGAGCGGCGGCGGGCGTCGAGGAGTTCCTGCTGGACGCGCTTGCGGGCGCCGATGGGCTGGGCCGCGCTGACCGCGCCGACGATGCGGCCATCCTCGATGAGTGGGGTGGCGACGAAGGAGACCGGGACGGGCGTGCCGTCCTTGTGCAGGTAGATGTCGTCGTCGATGCGCTGGGTCTGGCCGCTGCGCAGAGCCAGCAAGGTGCCGCAGCAGGTCGGGTCGGACGGTGGGGCGTCGGCGGCCGGGCGGTGGATGATGAAATGGATCTGCTTGCCGAGGAGTTCCTGCTCGGTCCACCCGAGCAGGCGCTCGGCCTCCGGGTTCATCCAGAGCAGCGCGCCATGGGCATCGGTGGCGAACAAGCCCTCGCCGACGGCGTTGGTGATGGCCCGCAGGCGCTTCTCGCTGAGACGCAGGGCTTCCTGGGCGCGCTCGTGGTCGCGCCGGATGGCGGCTTCGCGCAGGGCTCGCTCGATGGCGGGTTGCAGGCGCGGAAGGTTGTCCTTGACGACGAAGTCGGAGGCGCCGGCTTTGATCAGCGCGGCGGCTGACTCTTCGCCGACGAAGCCCGAGACGGCGATGAAGGGCAGGTCGCAGCCCAGTTCATGCAGCAGTTCAAGGGCCGCGGTGGCGCTGAAGCGGGGCAGGTGGTAGTCGGAGATGACCACGTCCCAGGGCTGGGCGGCCAGCGCGGTGCGCATGGCAGCGGCGTTGTCCACCCGCTGGACGACGAGGTCCGGCCAGTGCATCTCGAGTTCCAGCAGGATCAGGTCGGCGTCGTCGGGCGAGTCTTCGACCAGCAGGACATGCAGGCGGACGGGTGGGCTCATGGCAGGGGGCGGCGTTGCATCAGGCTTTATTGTCCCTTGCGCTTTCCCGCTGCGGCAAGGTGAAGTGGATTGTCGCGCCGGCGCCGACGGCGCCTTCCGCCCACACCTTGCCGTGGTGGCGGCGGACGACCCGTTCGACGGTGGCGAGGCCGATACCGGTGCCTTCGAATTCGCTTTCGGCGTGCAGGCGCTGGAATTCCTTGAACAGCTTCGTGGCATACGCCGGATCGAAACCGGCGCCGTTGTCGGCCACGAAGAAGACCGGGCGCTCATCGTCGGCCCGGCAGCCGAAGCGGATCGCCGGATGCGGCGTATGGCGGGTGAACTTCCAGGCGTTGCCGAGCAGGTTGTCGAGCAGGATGCGCAGCAGGCTGGCGTCGCCGAAGACGGTGAGGCCGGCCGTGACCTGGATGTCCACCTGCCGCTCCGGGTCGTTGCGCTGTAGCTCATCGAGGATCTGGCGGGCCAGCGCGCTCAGGTCGACCCGTTGCCGGCGGACCGGGCCGCGTGTCACGCGGGACAGCTTGAGCATGTCGTCGATGAGCCGCCCCATGCGCTGGGCGGCGCGGCGGACGCGGTTGAGATAGTCGCGGCCGGCGTCGTCGAGGTGTTCCTGGTAGCGGCGCTGCAAGGCCTGGCTGAAGCCGTCGATGCTGCGCAGCGGCGCGCGCAGGTCGTGGGATACCGCCGAACTGAAGGATTCCAGCTCGCGGTTCACGTCCTCGAGGGCGCGGGTCCGTTCGGCCACTCGCCATTCGAGCTCCTCGTTGAGCTGGCGCAGTTCGGTCTCGGCTTTCTGGCGCAGGGTGTTTTGGTGGGCAGCCTCGAAGGCGAACGCCAGATCCTGGCACAGGTCGTCGAGCAGGCTGACGATCTCGGCGGTGAAGAAATGCGGCTCCGGCGCGTACAGGTTGATCAGGGTGATCTCGTCCTGGTGGCGGATCTGGAAGACCGCCGACGAACGGTAGCCGCGGCTCAGGGCAAGGCCGCGCCACGGCGCCATGTCGGGATCGGTGGCGATGTCCTCGCAGAGCACGTGGCGACCTTCGCGGGTGGCGCGGCGGGTCGGGCCCTGACCGGTCGTCAGGGTGTCGTAGATGGCCAGCGTCGTTTCGATGTAGCCGGCCTCGTGGCCCCAGTGGATGATGTGCGCCGGTCGGCCGTTCTCGATCCGGCAACTCCAGGCCATGACCAGGCCGCCGTCCTCGACCATGATCCGGCACAGGGTCTGCAGCAGTTCGTCGTTGTCGCGTATCCGCACGATGGCCTGGTTGGCCTTGCTGAGGACCGCGTACAGGCGCGCCAGGTAGGCTAGCCGCTTCTTGGCGCGGACCTGCTCGGTGATGTCGAGGTTGGTGCCGATCAGGCGTTGCCGGCGGCCATCGCTGTCTGCAGTGATGGCGGCATGGCAGTCCAGGTAACGGATCTCTCCGTCCGGCCGGCGGATGCGCATCTGGTAATGGCGCGGCTGGCTGGTGGCGACAACGCTGTCGAGCTCGGCCATGACCTGGGGCAGATCCTCGGGCAGGATCAGGGATTTGAAGTTGTCCAGGCTGGCTTCACGAGCGCCCGGGGCGTGGCCGAAGAGGCGGGCGCACTCTTCTGACCAGATCTGTTCGCCGCTGTCCAGCCGGAGCTCCCAGCTGCCCAGGTGGGCCAGGCGCTGGGCTTCATTCAGGAAGGCGTCGCGGCGGCGGATTTTTTCTTCGGCGCGGACGCGCTCGGTGATGTCATGGGTGACGCCGATCATGCTCGTGGGGGTGCCGTCGCTGAGCTGCAGAACCTTGCCCTGCACATGAACCCAGCGGGTGCTGCCGTCCGGCAGGATGAACTGATGCTCGATGTCGAGCGGCGTGCCGCCGTTGAGCGCAGCCCCTAGCGCGAGCCTGACGTCCTGCTGCTGTTCCAGGGGAATGTGCTTGAAGATCGCGTCGATGGTGGACAGGTCAGTTGTTGCTCCGAGTCCGAGCACCTCGGCGGCGTCTTCCGTCCACGCCACGGTGCCGCGGGTGACGTCATATTCCCAGCTGCCGATGTGCCCGATGCGCTGGGCTTTATCAAGGTGCAGGCGGGTGCGGGCCTGCTTGCTGACCACCGGGCTGATGCGGCTGTACAGGAATACCGAGCCGGTCAATACCAGCACCCCGATCAGCAGTGCGGAAATCCGCAACTGTTCGAGCAGGAGGTCATGGATGTCGCCGGTGTCCAGCTTCTGCACGATGCCGAGGCCGAATTCGGGCAGCGGGGCGTAGGCCGCAAGGACTGCCCGTCCCCGGTAGTCACGGGACAGGCCGAAGCCGTATTCCCCGTCCAGCGCGCGGGCCATCGGGATGCGTACGCCATCCACCACTTTCGGGGTGGTGAAGGCATGGGGGGTCAGGCGGGTCGGAAAGCAGTCGGCATGGGCCCCATCGGAGCGGCAGACGACGAGTTCGCCGGAATGGCTCAGGTTGTCGATGTCGTTGAGTACGTCGGCGAGATGCTCGAGGCGCGCCTGGACCACGATCTCGCCCTTGCCCGCGGTGTCGATGCTCACCGGAATCCGTCGCTCCAGCCAGTACGCATCGTTCCAGAACAGCCAGCTGCGCTGGTCGATGCGCATGCGGTTGTGTTCGACGGTGGAACGGTCACCGGTGCTGGCGAGAACCCGGCCCGCCGCATCGGTGACCCACAAGGCCTTCAGGCCCGAGGGCTGGCCGGCAATCAGGAGGCGCTGTAGCTCGGTGTGGAGTTCCGGGCCCGTGGCTCCGAGACGGACGATGTTGTCGGTGCGGGCCAACTGGATACCCTGCTCGGCAGCGGTGGTGGCGTGGTGGATGGCATTGCCGAGCAGGCTGGTGTTGGCCGTCAGGGCTGACTGCAGGGTATGGCGGAACAGGGACAGGGTCTGTCCCGCCAGGGCGCCCACGCCGATCAGCCACGCGGCGATGGCGGCGATCAGCAGCATCGAGCTTCCGACGGCGAAGATCTGCCGGTCCTGGCGGTGGCGGTAGAAGCTGCGCAGACCTGGCAGGCGCAGCAGGGTTGCGCCGAGGCCCACCGCCAGGATCGCCAGCGCCAGCGCCGATGCCCAGTCCAGGGCAAAGCGGCGGCCGCCAAAATCGAACAGGTCGATGCCGACGATGCTGTTCAGGACTTGGGCCGCGCTCCCCAGTAGAGTCAGCAGGCACAGCCATTGCAGCAGAAGCTGCAGCGCGATGTGGGGAAGCTGGCGCCTGGCCCTGGGCAGGCCGGCGAGGATGGCGGCGGCGAGGCTCAGCGCCATGGCCGTTACAGGGGACGGCAGGCTGGGCGGCGGACTCGCCGTCTGCAAGGCGCGAACGAGGCTCAGCACGGCCAGGGTGCCGAGGGCGACCGCCAGCAGGGTTTGCAGCATCCGCTGCCGCGGGAGGGGCGTGTTGGCAGCCAGCAGGCCGGCGCCGGCCAGAGTGAAGCCGGCGAGCGTTCCGCTGCCGGGCGTTATCAGGGCCGGGAGTCCGGCAGCGAGCCCGGCGCTCAATGCAATAAGCATCAGACCGGCGAGTGCGCCAACCCGGCTACTTCGATCTGCGTGCGTTAGCACACTCGGGTATCCGTCCTTGGTCGTGGGGGCGGCAGACTACCATCCGGGCGGGAGGCCCGTAAAAGCAGCGGCTTTCTGCAAGCTGATTTTGCGAACGTCGATAAGTGGGTCATAATTCTGCCGCCGTGTTGCAGATCCGTGTCGGCGGGCATTCCAGGCTGCCGTCCGTGTTGTGACAAAGCCTGTATTTTCAATGCCTTCGTGCTTGTTCTTCCATCCTTGCCGGGTTTTCGGGTCAGGTCGCCATCGGCGGGTCTGGCATGACAAGGGCAAAATCCGGGGTGTGGTCGCCTGTGCATGGGGACGACGTTTTTTTGGGGAATCTCATCAATTCTCGCGGACTGGCGATCCTACGCCCACTTCTGGCGTAGCTATCGTGAGCTTTTCGTCATGTCCGTCTAAACTGATAAGATCTTTTGTAATTGCCATTCGAATTGCCTGATTAATCCATGGCCGCCACGCCCGAATCTCCTGAAAAGGAATATTGCAGCACTTCCGAAGCAGCCCAGCGGCTGGGTCTTTCCTTGGGCACCATTCAGCAGATGGTCGAGAATGGCCAGCTTGAGGGCTGGAAGACTGCGGGTGGGCATCGCCGGATCCGCGTGAGTTCCATCGAGGAATTCCGTGCCCGCTCGATGGCCGGCGGCGGCCAGGGGGGACAGGCCCGGGCCCCGGGCAATGCACTCCAGATTCTGGTGGCCGAGGATGATCGCATCCTCCAGAAGCTCTACGAGCACACCTTCACCTCATGGGGCCTGCCGTTGCAGGTACGCCTGGTTTCCAGCGGAATCGACGGCCTGCTCGAGATCGGCCGCGAGGCGCCCGACCTGCTGATCACCGACTTGCGCATGCCGGGCATCGATGGCTTCGAGATGATCCGCCGCCTCCGTGCCGATACCCAGTTGCAGGATCTCGACATCGTTGTGGTCAGCGGTCTGACCGATGACGACATCGCCGAGCAGGGTGGACTGCCTCCCGACGTCATCCTGTATTCCAAGCCGGTGCCTTTCCGGGAACTAAAGGGTTACGTGCAGGCCAAGATCATGGCGCTGCAGCGGCGAGTGCGGGGAGCCTGAGCGCCCGCTTGGCGTGACCCGTAAGTGATCTGATCGGCCCTGGCAGCCCTGCGCTGCTGGGGCCGATCGTTTTTGGATCGCCGCAGTCCAACTCCCGTGCGCAGGAGAGAGGGTTGCGCCCGTTGCGGTGCTGACTGCGCGCCCTTCTTCGTCCTGAATTGAAGCGGGTCAAGGTGCCGGACGCCGTCCTCGGTGATGCTGTGATGATATTGGCGATTGTCCGCAAGAAGGGGGTGTATATGTCAGGATCTTATGTGACAATCTCCAATGTGCGGTAGAATTTGACAATAATGATATATTTCGTATTTGTGCCTTTGTCGTTATTGTGCGCCTTTGATGCGGCCAGTCCTGCTGCTGCCCGTCGGCAGTCCGAGCACTGTTGCGGTGGACTAGGTTGAGGCCGTGGTGGGCACATTTAGCCAGGGGAATCGATGAACCTGTCAGATGAGGTCGGTCGTGGGTGACCCTGTCTCCGAGGCGGCCATTACCGGTGCGGCGCTGGTGCGTCATCTGAACGATGCGCGCTTTGCCAGCCTGCGTGCGCTGCGGCAGCTGCTGCGCGCCCTCGATGCGGAGCGGATCGCCATCGGGGTGCTGAGTCCGGATGGCGCCAGCCTTCAGGAGGAACTGGTGTGGGCGAGCGGTTTCGCCCGCTGTGGTGACTCGGAGCGGGTGTTGTCCTGTGCTGCGTTCGCCGATGAAATCCGCGACTGGCTGGCCTCCCCGAAGGATGCACTCAGCATCGCCATCGATACCCGTTCGCCGGCATGGCACGAGGTGCCCTGCGATCAGTTGCTGCTGGTGCGTGATTGCCGAAGCAGCCAGGAGGGGGGCGCATTGGTGCTGGCAGCCCAGCTGCGCGGGGGCATTCTGCTACCCGACGAGGCGGCCCGAGCGATTGCGGTGTTGATTCGCGAATACGCGTCCCGGCGCGAGCCGGCTACGCTGCACACTGGAACCTAAAACCATCCGGGCTTTGCTGCGAGCCGGTGTCAGGCGGTCCGTTGCCGCCAAGCTGCCGTGTCGATCGTTGCCAGGCAGTCCCGCAGGTGCTTCCGCGCCGCATCCAGGTGAGCCTCCGCAGTCGGGCTGAGGCCTTCACCAAGCTGGAAGTCCTCACCGCGTACGCACAGTACGAAGGCCGGTGGCGGTGGCCGACGAATTTCCCCATGGACGTACAGCACGGCTTCCGGTGAGAGGGCGTGGGAGCTGATCGAACGGTCGGGGGCGGGGCGGATCTCCCGAAACGAGAAGGGTGCCGGCGTACCCGTGCCGGCATCGATGAACAGCGCCAGATCCCGGTCGTCCAGGTCGAGGGCATGCTCGACCTGTAGCTGGAAGTCGCTGACCAGCCGTACATCGGGCAAATTCCAGTTTTCCAGTTCGGCCATCAGCCGCGGGCCGATCGCGTCGTCGCCCCGTGACGGGTTGCCCACCGCAAACACCACCAGCCGCACGTGCTCACCCTCCACTGACTGCCTTATCCACCAGGCGTCCATCCTCATCCACCAGTTCGACAGCCAGCGGCATCTTCCCAAGGGCGTGGGTGGCGCAGGACAGGCAGGGGTCAAAGGCGCGGATCGCAACCTCGATGTGGTTCAGCAGCCCTTCTGTGAGCTGGCGTCCGTCCAGGTAGCGGCGGGCCACCTGGCGCACGGCCTCGTTCATGGCCTGGTTGTTGTGGGTGGTGGATACGATCAGGTTGCAGTAGCTGACCAGATCATCTTCGCCGACCCGGTAATGGTGGATCAGCGTGCCGCGCGGCGCCTCGATGATGCCGACCCCTTCGCGCCCCTTCGGGCCGCTGGCGAGGCGGTCGTCGGACAGCAGGTCCGGGTCATCCAGCAGGTCGCGGATCACCTCGGCGGCGTGCAGCATCTCGATCATCCGCGCCCAGTGGTAGGCCAGCGGCGCGTGTATCGGTTCGCCCTCGCCACGGACGATGAAGTCCTGGCGTTCCGCCTCGGCCAGCGGGCTGGGGATGAAATCGCAGTTCTGTACGCGGGCCAGCGGGCCGACCTTGTACCAGCCTTTGGCCGGGCCCAGGTCGCGGATGAAGGGGAACTTCATGTAGCTCCACGACTTCACTTCCTCGACGATGTGCTGCTCGTAGTCGGCGCAGGGCATATTGTCCCGGACGATCTGGCCGCGGGCATCGCGCAGGCGCAGGTGGCCATCGTAGAGGTCCATCGCGCCATCTGCCCGTACCAGGCTGAACAGATGGCTGCGGAACAGGCCGAACTCGTCATACAGCGGTCCGTTGGCTTCATGCAGACGGCGAGCGAGTCGTACCGCGTCGCGGCTCCAGCTGACGACCTGGTCGGCGTCCTTGCGCAGCAGGTCGCGGTCGTCGGCGCTCAGGGACTTGTTCACCCCGCCGGGGATCGCGCCAGTGCCATGCACCCGCTTGCCGGCGGTGACGCGGATGATCTCCTGACCGAACTTGCGCAGCAGCACGCCTTCCTTCGCTACGTGAGGATAGGCGGCAGCGACGCCGACGATGTTGCGCTGGTGGACCGGTGACTCGAAGCCGAACAGCAGGTCCGGGGAGGAGAGGTGGAAGAAGTGCAGTGCGTGGGATTGCAGGATCTGCCCGTAGTGCATCAGGCGGCGGATCTTCTCGGCGGTGGGCGTGATCTGCGTGGCGCCAACCACCGGGTCGAGCGCTTTGGAGGCGGCCAGGTGGTGGCTTACCGGGCAGATGCCGCACAGGCGCTGCACCATCACCGGCACTTCCCAGTAAGGGCGGCCCTGAATGAATTTCTCGAAGCCGCGGAATTCGACGATGTGCAGCCGGGCTTCCTTCACATGGCCGGCGTTGTCGAGCAGCAGCGTGACCTTGCCGTGGCCTTCGACCCGCGACACGGGGTCGATGGCGACGCGGCGCAGGCTTTCCCGGTTGGTGGCGGTTTCCAGTTCGAAGCTCATGGTGAGAACCTCAGTCGTAATGCAGCAATCCGTTCGCGAGCCGCGGCGTGCGGCCGGCGATCAGGTCGGTGAGGAACTTCCAGATCGCCGGGCCGGATGGCGGGCAGCCGGGCAGGAAGTAATCGACGCGGACCACTTCGTGGATCGGCCGCACCTTGTCCAGCGGCAGCGGCAGCTCCGGGTCGTTGGGAATCTGCCCGTTCTCTAGGCCTGGACGGAACTGGTAGACCTCACGCAGGCATTCCGACAGCGGCAGGTGGTTGCGCTGGGCCGGCAGGCCGCCATTGACTGCGCAGGCGCCAAGGGCGATCAGTGTCTTGCAGTGGCGACGGAACTCGCGCAGCACATGGACGTTTTCTGCGTTGCAGACCCCGCCTTCGATGAGGCCGATGTCGCAGGGGCCCACGTCCTTGATGTCGGTCAGCGGTGAGCGGTCGAACTCGACCAGCTCCACCAGTTCGAACAGATGCTCGTCGATGTCCAGGAAGGACATGTGGCAGCCGAAGCAGCCGGCCAGCGAGGTGGTGGCGACACGCAGTTTGCGGGCAGGGGCGGGAGCCGGGCTCATGATTCCTCCTCCTTCAGCGTCTTGCTGCGGATCGTCTCGGTATCAAAGGTCCGCTCGCCGATCGGCACCGCGAAGCCGCGGCCCTTGGGAAGGATGACGCCGACCGGGCAGATGCGCGCGGCCAGATCGTCCTTCGAGAAGTCGGTGTCGGCCAGCCTGCCGGATTCCGCATTGACCGTAAGGTGCTTGTCGATGCCGCGGCCGGTCAGTGCGAACACCGACTTGCCGTCAACATCGCGGCTGGCGCGCACGCACAGTTCGCAGAAGATGCAGCGGTTGAAGTCGAGCAGCATGTCCGGGTGGGAGGCATCCACCGGGCGTTCAGGGAAGAAATGGCGGAAGCGCGGCGTGAGCATCTCGTATTCGTAGCCGAGGGCTTGCAGCTCGCAGTTGCCGCTCTTCTCGCACGACGGGCAGAAGTGGTTGCCCTCGACGAACAGCATCTGCAGCAGGCCGCGTCGTTCGCCGTTCATTTCCGGCGTGTTGCTCTCCACCTCCCAGCCTTCCTTGGCCGGCGTCGCGCACGCCGATACATGGCGGCCGGCCGCCTTGACGATGCACAGCTTGCAGCTGCCGTGGGGTGGAAAGTCTTGGTGCCAGCACAGGCTGGGGATGTAGTGGCCGGCCTTGCGGGCCGCTTCGAGGATGGTCTGGCCGTCCTCGAAGGGGACGGGCTGGCCGTCGAGGAGAAACTGTTTTGTCATTTTTCTTCTTCCTCGTGAGTCTGCAGGTGGGCGCCGGGGTCGTCGCGGGCGGTGAGCTGGCGGGCTTCGGCTAGGGCTGCATCGAGGTCGAAGGCCGGTTCGAAATCCAGTGACACCAGGCGCCGCTCGTAGGCCGGACGGAATTTCTGCAAGGTGTCGATGACCGGATTCGGTGCCGCGCTGCCGAGGCCGCAGTGGCTGGCGTTCTTGAGCAAGCGGTCGAGCCAGTCGATGTCGGCCAGGTCGGCCTTGGCGCCGTGGCCGTCAGCCAGCTTGTCCATGAAGCCCTTTAAGAGTGAAGTACCGACCCGGCACGGGGTGCAGAAGCCGCAGCTCTCGTGAGCGAAGAAATGCACGAAGGCGCGGGCGACGTCGAAGAGGTCGCGGCTGCCGTCGAAGATCATGAAGGCGCCGGCGGTGGGCACGTCTTCGTAGGCGATGCGGCGCTGGAACTCGTAGCCGGCCAGGCACACGCCGGCCGCGCCGCCCACCTGCACGGCCTGGGTGTCGCTGGCGCCGCAGTCTTCGAGGATGCGTGCGATGGGCACGCCGAAGGGATATTCGTAGATACCCGGCGCGGCGCAGTCGCCGGAGATCGACAGTATCTTGGTGCCGGCCGACTGGGCGGTGCCGCTGGCCGCGAAGGTTTCGCCGCCATCAAGGGCGATCAGGCAGGTCTTGGCCAGGGTTTCGACGTTGTTCACTACGGTCGGGCGGCCCAGATAGCCTTTGGTGACCGGGAAGGGCGGGCGGATCCGTGGCGTGCCGCGTTTGCCTTCGAGGGATTCGATCAGCGCGGTTTCCTCGCCGCACACGTAGGCGCCGGCGCCCAGGTGAATGCGGATGTCGAAATCGAAACAGGGCTCATGCAGGATGTGACGGCCAAGCAGGCCGGCCTCGCGGCGGCGGGCCAGCACGGCTTCCAGCTGCGGCAGCAGGTAGCGGTATTCGCCGCGCAGGTACAGGAAGCCTTCCGACGCGCCAACTGCCCAAGCGGCCAGCGTCATGCCTTCGAAAACCAGGTCGGCATAGCTGTTGAGCAGCACCCGGTCCTTGAAGGTGCCAGGCTCGCCTTCGTCTGCGTTGCAGACGATGACCTTGGGTTCGCCGGATGCATCGCGCGCGCTGGCCCACTTGACCGCAGTGGCGAAGCCGGCGCCGCCACGGCCGCGCAGGTTCGATTTCTGAACTTCCTGCAGCCAGCCTTCACGGCCCAGTTCGATGACGGCGGCCAGCGCCGCGCCGGGCTTCATGTCGAGGTTGAGCAGGCTGTCCTTGCGGCGGATGTTGTCGCTGATCTGGAAATACTCGGCGGGCCACAGGTCGAGGGGGCGCTGCTGGCGGATCATCTCGGCGATCTCGTTGATGCGCCGGTGGGTCAGCTGGCCGATCGCACGGCCGTTGACCAGCATGGCCGGCCCCTGGTCGCAGAGGCCGGTGCAGGAGGTCGTGGCGATGCTCACCAGGCCGTCTTCCGAGAGCTTGCCGGGTTCGATCCACAGCTTGCGGCACAGGGCGTCCATCAGCTCGGTATTGCCGAGCATGCGGTCGGTGATGTTGTCGGAGAACAGCACCCGGTAGCGGCCTACCGGTTGCGTGTAGAGGAAGCTGTAGAAACCGGCGACCCCTTCCACCCGGCTGCGTGGGATGTGCAGGGCCTGGGCGATGTAGGTCAGAGTCGGTGCCGGCAACCAGCCTTCGAGGTCCTGGACTTCGATCAGGATCTGCAGCAACTCGGTCGGGTAGTGGCCGTGGCGCTGCAGAATGCCGTCGATGGCGGCGGTCGGGGTGGCAGGGAGCGTACTCACAAGAACCTCCGGCTGCGGGTGGCAACGCGCCCAGTATGCGCGCTGGGAAGCCGGGATTCTTGCGCTAGATCAGGAAATTCAGGAAATCACCGCGCGGCGGATGCGTGCCAGACCGTCCTCCAGACGGGACGGCGGGCAGCCGAAATTGAGGCGCACGAAGCCCGGCAGGCCGAAATCCTTGCCGTCTGAAAGGCCGACGCCGGCTGCCTCGAAGAAGGCTGCCGCATTGGTGATGCCACGGGCGGCGATGAACTTGCGGCAGTCGATCCACGCCAGGTAGGTGGCTTCGATTGGGGTGGTGGCCAAGCCCGGCAGGCTGTTGATGACCTCGACGACCCGTTCGGCGTTGGTGCGCAGGGTATCGAGCAGGGCTTCCCGCCAGGGGCCGCAATCCCGGTAGGCCACTTCGGTAGCAGCTAGCCCGAGCACATTGACGTGCGGCACGATGCCGGCCATCGCGCGCTTGTAGCGGGTACGCAGGCCAGCGTCGGGGATGATCGCGAAGGCGCAGTACAGGGCCGGAATGTTCCAGGTTTTGGACGGGGCCATCAGCGTGATGGTGCGTTTGGCCACGGACTCGTCGAGGGACGCGATGGGAATGTGCGGCTTGGCGGGATCGAGGACCAGGCCGCAGTGGATCTCGTCGGAGCAGATCATGAGATCGTGACGTTCGGCCAGCACGGCGATGCGGCCGAGTTCGTCCCGGTCGAAGACGCGGCCGACCGGATTGTGCGGGTTGCACAGCATGAACAGGCGCACGCCGTCGGCCACCGCGGCTTCGGTGCGGCTCCAGTCCCATTCCCAGCGCGTACCGCGCTGGACCAGCGGCGTGGTGACCAGGCGCTGCTCGAAATTGCCCGGCGCGTGCAGGAAGGGCGGATAGACCGGCGTGGCGGTGAATACCCCGTCACCGGGTTTGCCCACCGCCCGTACCGCGACGTTGAAACCGGTGACGACGCCCGGCAGCCACACCAGCCACTCCGGCTTGACCTGCCAGGCGTGGTCACGGGCGATGCCGTCGATGACCCCCTCGGCCACGCTCGGCCACGGGTCGGCATAACCGAACACGCCGTGGTCAATGCGTGCGTGGAGGGCTTCCAGCACTGCCGGCGGGGCTGCGAAGTCCATATCCGCAACCCACATGGGAATCACGTCTTGGCCGGCGTAGCGGCGCCACTTGATGCTGTCGGAGCCGGCCCGCTCGGGGCCGGTGCTGAAGTCGAAGGTCGTCAAGCCGGAGTCTCGCTGAAGTGAAGGGTCAGACTTCCAGATGCTGGTAGAGCACCGTGGACAGGTAACGTTCGCCGAAGGACGGGATGATCACCACCACCAGCTTGCCGGCGTTCTCCGGCCGCTCGGCGACCTGCAGCGCGGCCCACACGGCAGCGCCGGAGGAGATGCCAACCAGCAGGCCTTCCTCGGTGGCCAGCTTGCGGGCGGTGTCGAGGGCCGCGTCATTGGGCACTTGCACGATTTCGTCGTAGACCGCAGTGTTGAGGATGGCCGGCACGAAGCCGGCGCCGATCCCCTGGATCGGGTGCGGGCCACGCTGGCCGCCGGACAGCACCGGACTGGCAGCAGGTTCGACGGCGATGACCTTGACGCCCGGCTTGCGCTCCTTGAGCACTTCGCCGACGCCGGTGATGGTGCCACCGGTGCCGATGCCGGACACGAAAATGTCCACCTGACCATCGGTGTCGGCCCAAATCTCCTCGGCCGTGGTTTTGCGGTGAATGGCCGGGTTGGCGGGGTTCTCGAACTGCTGCGGGATGAAGTAGCGGGAGTCGGCGGCGGCCAGTTCGGCTGCTTTCTTCAGCGCGCCGGGCATGCCTTCGGGGCCCGGGGTCAGGATCAGTTCGGCGCCGTAGGCCTTGAGCAGCAGCTTGCGCTCGCGGCTCATGGTCTCGGGCATCACGAACGCACATTTGTAGCCGCGCGCCGCACAGACCATTGCCAGGCCGATGCCGGTGTTGCCGGAGGTGGGTTCGAGGATGATGGTGTCGGGCTTGATCTTGCCGGCGGCTTCGGCCGCGTCGAGCATTGCCGCGGCGATGCGGTCCTTGACGCTGTGGGCCGGGTTGAAGAACTCCAGCTTGAGGGCGAGGGTGGCGCCGTTGGACGGGGCCAGCCGGTTGAGCTTGACGAGCGGGGTGTTGCCGACCAGTTCGGCCACATTGTTGGCGATACGCATGGCTTTTCTCCTTGTTGGGCAAATGGTTATTGTTTCTCTAATTCATTCTAGAACTAGCAGCCAGCATTCCATAGATCGAAAGCGCATATGCAAATAATCGCCCGCCGGCGGCTGGCTTACAGGCGCCGGATCTTTTCGAGCAGGGCGGTGGTGGAGCGCTGGTGTTCGAAGGGGATCGAATGCACGCTGCCGCCGCGAGCAAGGGTTTCGGGGGCGCCGACGATGCGGTCCGGGGCCCAGTCGCCGCCCTTGACCAGTACGTCGGGCTGGCATTCGAGGATGCGGGCGATCGGGGTGTCCTCGTCGAACCAGGTAACGAGATCGACGCAGCCGAGGGAGGCCATCACCGCGAGGCGGTCCTGCAGCGTGTTGATCGGCCGGTCGTCGCCCTTGCCCTGGCGGCGTACCGAGTCGTCGCTGTTGAGGGCGACGACCATCGCTGCGCCGAGGGCACGGGCCTGGGCCAGGTAGGTGACGTGGCCGCGATGCAGGATGTCGAAGCAGCCGTTGGTGAATACCAGCGGGCGAGGCAGCGTGGCGATGCGCTCGCTCAGCTGCTCAGGGGGGCAGATTTTGGCCTCGAAGGCGGGGGGGGAATACATGGTGGCAGGGCGTTCAGGAGACTCGGAAGCCCCGTATGTTAGCCGCTGGCGCCGTGCTTGGTGATTCGTGTCAGCCGTCAATGGTGGTTACGGTAGCCGGCAATACCGATCATCAGGCGCACCAGTCCGTAGGCGGCCCAGTTGAGCAGGCGCTGCAGGCGCGGCCCCCGTTGCCAGTCGGCCGCGGAGATTTCCTGCCCGCCCTCGCGTATCGCCCGGGTCAAGCAGTTACGCAGGCGTTCTGCAAAGCCGCTATTGCGGACCACTACGTTGGCTTCGCGGGCCAGTAGCAGGCTGAAGGGGTCGATGTTGGAGGAGCCGACGGTGGCCCAGCGTCCGTCGATGACAGCCACCTTGGCGTGTAGATAGCTGCGGTGATATTCGACGATGCGCAGGCCGCCGGCCAGCAACTGGCCGTAAAGCGCGCGGGTGGCGCGTTGCTGCAGCGGATGGTCGGCGAGCCCCTGGACCAGCAGGGTGATCATCACCCCCCGTCGGGATGCGTCCAGCAGGGCGTGCCGGAACCGGCGCCCCGGCAGGAAGTAGGCGTTGGCGAGGATGATCTCCCGCCGCGCGCCGGCGATGCCGAGCAGGTATGCGTCCTCGATGTCGCGTCGGTGGCGGATGTTGTCGCGGACCAGGAAGGCGGCTTCCACGTCGCCACAGGGCTGGGGCATGACCGGTGGGCTGGCCGGCAGGCGCAGGCGCTGGCGGAAGGAGGCCCAGGCCACCAGTTCCCACACGTGGCGCACGCCGGCGTGGATCGGGCCGAGCAAGGGGCCCTCGACGCGCACAGCGTAGTCGTGGCGGGGAGCGTCGAGGCTGGGCGCCTCGTAGTCGCTGGTGATGTTGATACCGCCGACGAAGGCGATCTGCCCGTCGATGACCGCCAGCTTGCGGTGCAGGCGGCGCAGCCGGCGGCGCCGCAGGGACAGGGTACCGACCTCGCGACGGTAGATCAGGACGTTGACGCCGGCCGCGCTCAGCGGGGCGAGGTGTTCGGCGACGAACTCGCGGCCGCCGAAGCCATCGACGAGCAGGCGCACGCTGACGCCACGGGCAGCGGCGCGGGCCAGCGCGGCGGCGATGGTCTGGCCGATGTCATCGTTGGCGAAGATGTAGGTCTCGAGGAAGATCTCGTGGCGAGCACCGTCGATAGCGGCCTGCAGGGCCGGGAAGAACTCGGTCCCGTTCTCCAGCAGGGTCAGCGCGTTGCCGCGCAGCCAGGTGATACTCATGGGGCGGCGTGCTTCAAGGGAGCCGAATCTGGGCGGTCAGCGGTGCGTGGTCTGAAATCTGGCTCCAAGGGGCGCCGTAATGCACTTCGGCGCGATCGACGGCGAAGCCGCGCACGTAGATGCGGTCCAGGCGCAGTAGCGGCAGGGTGCTTGGAAAGCTGCGCGCCGGGCGGCCCCGGATCGATGTGAAGACCTCGGTCACGCCGAGTGGCCCTGTGAGACAGTCGTCGGCGTGGTTGCGCCAGTCGTTGAAGTCACCGGCGATGATCAGCGGTGATCCGTCCGGCGCCAGGCTATCCAGGCGTTCGACCAGGGCCGCCATCTGGCGGCGCCGACTGCCGGCGGTGAGGCCCAGATGTACGCAGATGCAATGCACCGGCTGCGCAACCCCTTCGACGCGGATCTCGCAGTGGAGCAGGCCGCGGCTCTCGAAGCGGTGGTCGGATACGTCCTGGTTGGCCTGGGACAGGATGGGGTGGCGGCTGAGGATCGCGTTGCCGTGGTGGCCGTGGTCATACACCGCGTTACCGCCGTAGGCGGTCTGCTGCCATACGTCGCGGGCCAGGAACTCGTGTTGAGGCTGTTGTGGCCAGTCCGGGTGGCGGCTGGCGTGGCGCAGGTGCATGCCCTGGACTTCCTGCAGGAAGACCACGTCGGCGCCGAGCAGCCGCAGGCGGTCGCGCAGTTCGTGGATGGCCAGGCGACGGTTGAACTGAGAGAAGCCCTTGTGAATGTTGTAGGTGCAGATGCGCAGCGTGGTGCTCATCGCGGTCTCCTTTTTTCCTGCATTCTGCGCCTGTCGCCGGTTTGCCGCATCTTGCGCCGCTCCATGCAAAACGGCGCCCGCAGGCGCCGTCGTGGGCTGACGAGAGGTACGCTCAGGATACCGCGAGCATGCGCTCGAGGGCGACCTTGGCCAGCGCGGCCTCGTGTTCGGGTACCGTGATGCGATTGACCACCTTGCCGTCGGCGAGGTTCTCGAGGGTCCAGGCCAGGTGCTGCGGGTCGATGCGCTGCATCGTCGAGCACATGCACACGGTGGGCGCCATGAACTGGACGATCTTGCCTTCGTGCTTCACTTCTTCGGCAAGGCGGTTCACCAGGTTCAGCTCGGTGCCGACCAGCCAGCGGGTGCCGGGGGCGGATTCCTTGACGACCTTGATGATGTATTCGGTCGAGCCGACGAAGTCGGACTGGCGGCACACTTCCAGCGCGCTTTCCGGGTGGGAGATGACCTTGCCGTCCGGGTACTGGTTGCGGAACTTGATGATGTGCGCCGGCTGGAACATCTGGTGCACCGAGCAGTGCCCCTTCCAGAGCAGGATCTTGGCCTTCTTGATCTGTTCGACGCTGAGGCCGCCGTATTCCTGGTCGGGATCCCACACCACCATCTCGTCGAGGGGGATGCCCTTATTGAAGCCGGTCCACCGGCCCAGATGCTGGTCGGGGAAGAACAGCACCTTCTCGCGCTGCTTGAAGGCCCAGTCGAGGATAGTGGGGGCGTTGGTGGAGGTGCACACGATGCCGCCGTGCTCGCCGCAGAAGGCCTTCAGGTCGGCCGCCGAGTTGATGTAGGTAACCGGTGTGATCAGCGTGTCGGGGGTGTCCAGCACCTCGGACAGCTCGCGCCAGCAGCGCTCGACCTTGGCGAGGTTGGCCATGTCGGCCATCGAACAGCCGGCGGCGAGGTCGGGCAGGATGGCCTGCTGGTGAGGCTTGGACATGATGTCCGCCACTTCGGCCATGAAGTGCACGCCGCAGAACACGATGTATTCGGCGTCGGTTTCGGCGGCGAGGCGCGACAGCTTGAGGGAGTCGCCGGTCAGGTCGGCGTACTGGTACACGTCTGCGCGCTGGTAATGGTGGCACAGCAGCACGGCCTTGTCGCCGAGGCGGGCACGGGCGGCACGGATGCGCTCGTGGGCGTCGGCGTCGGCGAGGGTGTTGAAACGGTCGAAACTGATCGGTACGGCTTGCATCGGTTTGGGGTCCTGTTGGTTCAGCCCTGGGTCCATGGCAGGCCGGCATGGCGCCAGCCTCCGACGGCGTTGCGGTGCCCGCTGGCGTCCTTGTCGCCTTCGAAGCCTTCCAGGATGTTGTAGGCGTTGGTGAAACCTGACGCCGCGGCCAGCGTTGCAGCCGCATTGGAGCGGGCGCCGCTGCGGCACAAGAACATCACCAGCGCTTCCGGATCGACCTGGCGCTTGAACTGGGCGAGAAAGTGCGGGTTGGGTTCATTGCCCGGATAGAGCATCCATTCGATTTCCACAGAGCCCGGCACGCGTCCGACCCAGTCCCACTCGGCACGGGTGCGCACGTCCACGAGCTTGGCGCCTGGAGCGAGCTGCAGCACTTCCCAGGCTTCCCTGGGGGTGAGGCTCCCTGCATAGGGAACGTTCAGGCTGCGGCCGCGTTCCTGGGCAAGGGCAAGGGTATCGCTTAATTTTCCCATGGCGGACATCCGGCTAGAATGGCGGGCCTGCGAGTATACCCCCGGCCCTACGGGCTGCAAGTCATGTCTTTCGAAGCTCACTCCACCGCGGCGGCGGGCGAGACCCTCGATGCCGAGCGCGCCCGCAAGGCACAGTCAGCAACCTGGGTCAGCGTGGCCGTCAATGTCGTGTTGACGGTGCTGCAGATCACCGTCGGCCTGATCTCACATGCCCAGAGCCTGGTTGCCGACGGCATGCATACGCTGTCCGACCTCCTCGGCGACTTTCTGGTCATGTTCGCCAGCCGCCATGGGGCGAGCCCCGCTGATGAACTTCACCCCTATGGTCACGGGCGCTACGAGACGGCCGCTTCGCTGGTGCTGGGCCTGGTGCTGGCGGGCGTCGGTGCCGGCTTCTTGCTGACCGCCGCCGGCCGCCTGCAAACCCTGGACGCCTTGCCAGAGCTGCATCCGATGGCCTTGTGGATGGCCTTGCTGACGCTGGCTGGCAAGGAGGGCCTGTTCCGCTACATGCTGGCGGTGGCCCAGCGCCTGCGTTCGCCGATGCTGGTGGCCAATGCCTGGCATGCGCGGGCGGATGCGGCCTCGTCGTTGGTGGTGGCGGTGGGCATCGGCGGCAGTCTGCTCGGCTACCGGTTTCTCGAGCCTCTCGGTGCGGCGCTGGTGGGGTTCATGATTCTGCGTATGGGGGCGATGCTCGGTTATGAGGCGTTGCGGGAGCTCATCGATACCGGTGTGCCGCCAGACGAGGTGGCCAAGATCCGTGCGACGGTGACCGAAACGCCCGGCGTGATCGACGTACATGAATTGCGCACCCGCCGCATGGCTCACCGGGTGCTGGTGGACGCCCATGTGCGGGTGGATGCCCGGATCAGCGTATCGGAAGGGCACCGGATCGCCGAACTTGCCCGTTACCGGGTGCGCAGCCGCCATCCTGACGTGCTCGACGTGCTTGTACATGTGGATACCGAGGAAGACCAGATCGCTGCAGCGGGGCGCACGCTGCCCGGCCGCGAGGTGCTGGTTAACGAACTGGAAACCTTGCTCGGCGATGTGCCGCAGGCTGCGCCAGCTGTCTTCCACTATGTTGGCGAGCGGGTTGAGGCCGAGGTCTATCTGCCTTTTGAGTGGTGTGCGGACGCTGATCGGCTGGCGTGCCTGCAGCAGCGGCTGCGGGATTACTGCAATGGTGCATCGTCCCACTGGGGGCGGATCGCTCTACTTTGTAAAATTGCACCATAATGGTGCCTTGTTTGTATTTATGCACCTTTATGGTGCGAGTTTTTTTAAGAGCCCTGCGCATTAGCCTTGTGGCACAATGAAGTGTTTTCATTCGCGTACTGGCACGCTTGCTGCTTGTTGGTTTCGCCGACTGAATTGTCGTAATAATTGACCTTTATCCACTGCGCAGCAGCTTCAACCCGTTAGGAGTGAGTTATATGACCCCGCAAGACGTCATGAAGATCGTCCAGGAGAACGAAGTCAAGTTTGTTGACTTCCGCTTCACCGACACCAAGGGCAAGGAACAGCACGTCGGCGTGCCCATCAGTGCTTTCGATGAAGACAAGTTCGAAAGCGGTCATGCCTTTGACGGTTCCTCCATCGCGGGCTGGAAGGGTATCCAGGCCTCCGACATGCTGCTGATGCCGGATCCCAACACCGCCTACATTGACCCGTTCTTCGACGAGACCACCCTGGTCCTGACCTGTGACGTGATCGATCCGGCCGACGGCAAGGGCTACGACCGCGATCCGCGCTCCATCGCCAATCGCGCCGAGGCTTACCTGAAGTCCTCCGGTATTGGTGATACCGCCTTCTTCGGCCCCGAACCCGAATTCTTCATCTTCGACTCCGTCGAGTGGAAGGTCGGCATGTCCGGCGCCTACCACAAGATCTTCTCCGAAGAAGGCGCCTGGTCGTCCGACGAGAAGTTCGAAGGTGGCAACACCGGCTACCGTCCCGCTGTGAAGGGTGGCTACTTCCCGGTTCCCCCGGTTGATTCCTTCAACGACATGCGTGCCGCCATGTGTCTGGCTCTTGAGGCCTGCGGCGTGCCGGTTGAAGTGCATCACCACGAAGTGGCGACCGCTGGTCAGAACGAAATCGGCACCAAGTTCAACACCCTGGTGCGTCGTGCCGACCAGACCCAGATCACCAAGTACATCGTCCAGAACGTCGCTCACCAGTACGGCAAGACCGCGACTTTCATGCCGAAGCCCATCGTTGGTGACAACGGTTCCGGCATGCACGTGCACCAGTCCATCTGGAAGGACGGCAAGAACCTGTTCGCTGGCAACGGCTACGCCGGTCTGTCCGAGACCGCCCTGTACTACATCGGCGGCATCATCAAGCACGCCCGTGCCCTGAACGCGATCACCAACCCGCTGACCAACTCCTACAAGCGTCTGGTTCCGCATTACGAAGCTCCGGTCAAGCTGGCTTACTCCGCCAAGAACCGTTCCGCTTCCATCCGGATCCCGTTCGTCAACAGCGAAAAGGCTCGTCGTATCGAGACCCGTTTCCCGGATCCGGGCGCGAACCCCTACCTGTGCTTCGCCGCGCTGATGATGGCCGGCCTCGACGGCATCCAGAACAAGATCCACCCGGGTGATCCCGCCGACAAGAACCTGTACGACCTGCCGCCGGAAGAAGATGCGCTCATCCCGACCGTCTGCTCCAGCCTCGAACAGGCCCTGGAAGCACTGGACAAGGATCGCGAGTTCCTGACCCGCGGTGGTGTGTTCAGCAATGACTTCATCGACTCCTTCATCGCCCTCAAGAGCGAAGAAGTGAACCGTCTGCGCGTCGAAGTGCACCCGGTCGAGTTCGAGATGTACTACGCCATCTGATCCTTCCGGATCAGGCCGGTCAGCGTGCTGACCGGTCGCTGCGTTGAAGAAGGACGGGATTGCTCCCGTCCTTTTTCGTTTCCGGGTCAGGAGTTTGTATTTGTCCTGTCCGGCCCCTAAACTAGCTCCCGCTTCCGGTTTTCACCTGTGCCAATGATGAGCCCTCGAACAACCCTGGTATTGGCTGCACTGCTGTGTTCGCCGCTGGTGCATGCCGACATCTACAAGTGCGTCGATGAAGCGGGGCATGTGACCTATACCAACAGCAAGACCTCCTCGAAAGGGTGCAGCGTGCTTGCCCGTGACCAGGCCGTGTCGTCGGTGCCCGGGGCTGCGCGTCCGGCGGCTGCTGCTGCGTCGTCCGGCGGGGCTGCTGGCGGCTCGGCGGGTTTTCCGCGGGTGGATGCGGGAACGCAGAAAGCGCGGGACACGGATCGTCGCCGCATCCTGGAGGATGAGCTGAATTCGGAACAAGGTGCGCTCGAGGCGGCCAGCCGGCAACTCGCCGAACAGGACGCCACGCGCCGTGCCAGCGAGCGTCTGCAGCCCCTGCGGGACAGGATTCAGCTGCATGAGCGTAATGTCGAGGCGCTGAAGCGGGAAATCTCCAATTTGCGCTGAGCGCTCGATGAGGTGATGGCGGGCCTTGGGCGGCATGCCGGCCCCGCTGAACCTGGTCTGCTTCTTGCATTGGGCCTGCGTATGCAAAACGATCAGCTCGACATCACGCCACCCGCCTTCGCCGGTCTGGAACTGCTGTCTTCGGCAGTCGTCCTGATCGATGACGAATTCGTGGTGCGCTACCTTAATCCTGGGGCGGAAAACCTGTTTGCCGTCAGTAGCCGGAAGATCGTTGGTTTCTCCCTGCGACGCCTGCTCGGTGAGCCTGCAGGACTCGACAACGCCTTGAACAACGTCCTGCGCGACAACTGGAGCTACACGGGACACAACCTGACCGTGAGTCGCCCCGGAATGGTGGCCTTGCACCTGGATTGCACGGTTACGCCCGTCGAGGCTGCCGGTGCGCGCCTCCTTCTGGAGTTTCGCCCGATGGATGCGCACCTGAAAGTGGCACGGGAAGAGCAGCTAGCGCACCAGCAGCAGGCGAACCGGGAGTTGATCCGCAATCTTGCGCACGAGATCAAAAACCCCCTTGGCGGCATTCGAGGTTCGGCCCAATTGCTGGAGCGGGAGCTGGACGATCCCCAGTTGCGGGAATATACCCAGGTCATCATTGCGGAAGCGGATCGCCTGCAGGACCTGATGAATCGGCTGCTTACCTCCCACCGGATGATGCAGCCTTCGCAGCTGAATCCCCATGACGTGCTGGAGCGGGTGCGGCGTCTGATCCTCGCCGAGTTCCCGTCGGTTGAGGTGCGTCGCGACTATGACACCAGCCTTCCCGGGATCACCGGTGACCGGGAGCAGCTGATCCAGGCCATTCTCAATATTGCCCGTAATGCCGCCCAGGCCATGCAGGGTGAGGGTGAAATCGTGCTGCGTACCCGTGCGGCACGGCAGATCACGATGGCCAAGCGGCGCTTCAAGCTGGCATTGCAGTTGCAAGTCATAGACAACGGCCCCGGCGTGCCGGAAGAGATCCGCGACAAGATCTTCTATCCGCTGGTTTCCGGGCGTGAGAACGGCAGTGGTCTGGGCTTGTCGCTGGCACAGAGTTTCATCGATCAGCATCAGGGCGCAATCGACGTGGACTCCCGTCCGGGGCGGACCTGTTTTACCGTTTTCCTGCCTATCACTCGGGATGCGGATGCTTGAGAGCGTTATAGTGAATGCACCTAAATGGTGCGTGGATAGTCAGGCAGAGCTCTGCCATGTTTCACTCTTGTGCGTGTGAATGATATGAATGCAGCCGTATGGATAGTTGATGATGACCGCTCGATCCGCTGGGTGCTTGAGAAAGCCCTGGCTCGGGAGGAGATTCCGTACAAGAGTTTTGGGACCGCCAGCGAGGTGATGTCGGCGCTTGAGGGAACGTCCCAGCCGCCGCGGGTTTTGTTGTCGGACATCCGCATGCCCGGCGAGTCGGGCCTCGCCTTGCTGAGCAAGGTCAAGGCCCGCTTCCCCCATATGCCGGTCATCATCATGACCGCCTATTCCGACCTGGACAGCGCCGTGGCGGCCTTCCAAGGCGGGGCCTTCGAGTACCTGCCCAAACCCTTCGATGTGGACCAGGCGGTCGAGTTGGTGCGTCGTGCCATCGATGAAAGTGCGCACCAGGCCGGCACCGAAGAGGTGCTTAGCGCGGTTCCGGAAATCCTCGGCCAGGCGCCGGCGATGCAAGAGGTGTTCCGGGCCATCGGGCGGCTGTCCCAGTCCCATGCTACCGTGCTTATCAATGGTGAGTCGGGAACTGGCAAGGAACTGGTGGCGCGGGCATTGCACCGCCATAGTCCGCGCCGGGACGCGCCTTTCATCGCGATCAACACGGCGGCGATTCCGCGGGATCTACTCGAGTCCGAGTTGTTTGGCCACGAGCGCGGGGCCTTCACCGGCGCCCAGACCATGCGCCGCGGGCGTTTCGAGCAGGCGGAGGGCGGCACGCTGTTCCTCGACGAAATCGGTGACATGCCGGCTGAATTGCAGACGCGGCTGCTGCGTGTGCTGTCCGACGGCAATTTCTACCGGGTTGGAGGCCACCAGCCGATCAAGGCGAATGTGCGGGTCATCGCTGCCACCCACCAGAACATGGAGGACCGTGTCCGCCAAGGCCTGTTCCGCGAGGACTTGTTCCACCGCCTGAACGTGATCCGGCTGCGCCTGCCGCCGCTGCGAGAGCGGCGCGAGGACATCCCGCCGCTGGCGAAGCACTTCATCGCGCTGTCCGCGCAAGAGCTGGGCGTCGAAGCCAAGCGCCTGTCCGATGCGACGCTGAAGTATCTTCAGAGTCTGGACTTTCCCGGCAACGTGCGCCAGCTGGAGAACCTGTGCCACTGGTTGACCGTGATGGCGCCGGGCCAGACCGTCGAGGTTGCCGATCTGCCGCCGGAATTGAAGGATCAACCGACCCGCGAGCTGCCGGCCAACTGGGGCGACGCCCTGATGGCGGAGGCGGACCGGGCGCTGGCCCAGAATCCGGGTGAGGTCTTCGATCGTCTGAGTCGGGACTTCGAGCGCATCCTGATCCGCCGGGCTCTCGCTGCAACCGGCGGGCGCCGGATCGAGGCGGCTCAGCTGCTGGGCATTGGCCGCAACACAATCACCCGCAAGATCCAGGAGCTGGGGCTGGAAGAGTCGGACCACGCCTGATTGGGCGTCTGCATTCTGTCCTTAATCTGCGGGTGGCGGCTCGCCCGCAGTTTTCCGAGCGCCAGGGCTGCGTCGGTGTCATGTACCCGGCCCCGGCCCGTTTCTCAGCGCTCTCGCCTTGGCCCATAATGTCCGGCTCGTTTTCAACAGTCGGATTTGATTCGTGGACCATTCTGCTTGCGAGGCCCTCGACGGGGCCGAGGTGGCGGCCGCCCTCGGCGGTGAGGCCGCCGGATTTTCCGTGCAGATCCTGCCGGAGTGCGACTCCACCAACAGCCGTCTGCTGGCCGACCCACCGCCGGATGACGGGCGCGTGCACGTGCTGGCGGCCGATGTGCAAACCGCGGGGCGAGGTCGCCGTGGCCGCGTCTGGCAATCGTGGCCGGGTGCGAGCCTGACCTTCTCGGCCCTATGGCGTTTCGAGCCGGGGGCACCGGTGCCGGCGGGGCTGTCCCTGGTGGCCGGGCTGGCCGTTGCGCGAGCGCTGGAGGAACTGGGGGTGGAGGGCGTCCAGCTCAAGTGGCCCAATGACGTGCTGATCCACGGCCACAAGCTGGCGGGCATCCTGGTCGAACTTCTGCCGGGGCGCGGCAGAACGCCGGCCGCCGTGATCGGGATCGGGATCAACCGGCGCCTGCCGCCGGATGCCTGCGTTGACTACCCGACAGGGGTAACCGATCTCGCTGCCTGTCTCACGCAGCCACCGGGGGCGAGCCAGTTGCTCGGGCTGGTGTTGCTCCAGTTGCACCGCCTTCTCGACATCTATGCTGCCGCCGGCTTTGGCGCGCTACGCGGTGCCTGGCAGCAGCGCAATGCATTCGCCGATCTGCCGGTGCGCATACTTGGGGAGGCCGAGGAGCTGGCCGGGATCTGCCTGGGGGCGGACGAGGACGGAGCCCTGCTGTTGCAAACCGCCGATGGCTTGCGCCGTGTGTTGTCAGGCGATGTTTCCCTGAGGGTCGCTTGATGGATCTGTTGCTCGACGTGGGCAATACCCGCCTCAAGTGGGGGCTCCACGATGGCGCCGGCTGGCGGGGGCAAGGCGCGGTCCTGCTGAGTGCTCTGGACGGTTTTGCGGATGTGCTGGCCGGACTCGGGCAAGTCCATCGCATGCTCGGCGCCAACGTGGCAGGAACCACGGTCGGTGGCCGACTCGGCGCGATGCTCGCTTCACGCCAGCTGATGCCGGTGTGGATCCAGCCTCAGGCGGAGGGGTTTGGTGTGCTTAACCGCTATACCGAGCCGGCGCGTCTCGGCGCGGATCGCTGGGCCGCCCTGGTCGGCGCCCGTGCGCTCCATGGCGGTGCTGCGTTGGTGGTGACTTCGGGAACGGCAACCACGGCGGATGTGCTCGATGCCGTCGGCGTTTTTCAGGGCGGCGTGATCCTGCCGGGACTGGATCTGATGCGCCTGTCCCTGGCCCGTGACACGGCTCAGCTTCCATATTCGGACGGGCGTTTCGTCGCGGCGCCGCGGCGCACGGCGGATGCTATCGTTAGCGGTTGCCTGCAGGCCCAGCTTGGGGCCATTGAGCGCATGTTCCGCCTCGTCGGCAGCGAGCCGAATGCACTCTGCCTCCTCAACGGTGGTGCGGCGGCGACCTTGGCGCCGCATCTTGAGTGCCCGCTGCGCGTGGTGGACAACCTGGTTCTCGAAGGTTTGGCCCGCATGCTGGACGAAGCCTGAAGCGCGGCGCGGCGTTCCGCCCGGGGCGGGTGCCTTTTCCGCGTGCGGCGGATACGTTAGTCTTAAGCCCATGGCCCCATTGCGTGTGTTCGTCATCATCCTGCTGTTTGCCAATCTGCTTGCCCTGTCCCTGTGGAAGGGCTGGCTGGGCGGAGAGCTCCATCACGGTGAGCCGGAGCGGCTGAGCAACCAGCTGAACCCGGACGGGATCCGTCTGGTCGGCGAGGAGCCGCGCGCGCCGGTGCGACGTGCCCCAGTTCCCGCCCAGGCGCCGGCGGTGGAGGGCAAGGTCGAGGAGGCGCCCGCGCAGGAGGCTGTTGCGCCGCAGGCATGCGTGATCTTCAGTGGTCTCAGTGGTGATCAGACCCGGGAGCTGTCGGCACGAATCGCCAAGGCGGGGTCCGGCTTCAAGCTCACCGAGGCGCGCGGCGAGGCGCCTTCGTCCTGGTGGGTGCATATTCCGTCGCAGGGCAGCAAGGATGCCGCCGACAAGAAGGCAGCCGAACTGCGCAAGCTCGGTATTACCGATCTCTTTATCATGCAGGAAGCCGGGCCGACCCAGTTTGCGATTTCCCTGGGCCTCTACAAGAGCGAGCTGGCGGCCAGCCGTCAGCTTGATGCCTTGAAGGAAAAAGGGGTGCGAAGCGCCCAGGTGCTGGCGCGGGGCGGCGGGGTGTCCCGTCTCGAAGTGCGCGGCCCCAGCGACAGCCTGGCCACCGTGGTCAGCGATCTTTCCGAGCGCCTGCGTGGCGTCAATCGTCTCGAGTGCACGCCATGAGCGAACAAGCTTTCGTCGTCGGTTTGACCGGCGGTATCGGTAGCGGCAAGAGCGCGGCAGCTGAGCTTTTTGAGGAGCTGGGGGTCGCTGTCGTAGATACCGACCGGATCGCCCATGCGCTTACTGCGCCGGATGGGGCTGCGATGACTGCGATACGCGAAGCCTTCGGCGCCGGGGTGATCGCCGAGGATGGCTCGTTGAACCGGCCCGCGATGCGGGCGCTGGCCTTCGAGGATCCGGACGCCCGCAAGCGACTTGAGGCGATTCTTCATCCGATGATCCGCGCCGAGAGTGACCGCCAGTGCCATGCTGCGCAAGCGCCCTATGTGCTGCTGGTGGTGCCCCTGCTGATCGAGTCGGGCACCTACCGTGGGCGGGTGCAGCGTCTGTGTGTCGTGGACTGTCCGGAGGAGATCCAGGTCGAGCGCGTTGTCAGCCGCAGCGGCCTCGAGGCCTGCCAGGTGCGGGCCATCATGGCCGTGCAGGTCCGGCGGGCCGATCGTCTGGCGGCGGCGGACGATGTGGTAGACAACAGCGGCGACCTGCCGCAGTTGCGGGAGCAGGTCGCTAGCCTGCATCGCCGCTACCTGGCGCTCGCCGCGCAGCGGGAGGGCGTGTGATATGATTCGCGCCGGTCAGACCGACACCTTCCCACTCGATATTCAGGCGCGCGCGTGATCACTTACGAATATCCGCTCAACGAGAGGATCCGGACGCTCCTGAGGCTGGAAGACCTTTTCGACAAGGCCGCACATTTCCTTGCGTCGGATGGTTCGCTCGAACACCACGTGATGTTATTGACCGTGTTCGAGATTCTCGAAGTTGCCAGCCGGGCCGATCTGAAAGTCGATCTGGTGCAGGAGCTGGAGCGCCAGCGCCAGATCCTGCTGTCCTTCCGCAACAATCCCCAGATATCAGAAGATGCGCTGTCCGGTGCCCTGTATGAGATCGAGCAGGCCTCGGCGTCATTGCTCGCGATGGCAGGAAAGACCGGGCAGTACCTGCGCGAGAACGAATGGCTGATGAACATCCGCAGCCGCGCCGCCATTCCTGGTGGAGCCTGCGAGTTCGACCTGCCGTCCTATCATCACTGGCTGAACCGGGATCCCGAGCAGCGCCGACATGACCTGAGCGCCTGGTTGCATCCGCTGCTGCCGATCCGCGATGGCCAGGCCATCGTGCTGCGCCTGCTCCGTGCCAGCGGCCAGCCGGAAGACCTGACCGCGCTGCGCGGTGCCTTCCAGCAGACCATGGGTGGCCGCACCGTGCAGATGATCCGCATCCGCCTGCAGAGCGGCGCCCACTGCGTACCGGAAACCAGCGCCAACAAGTACGCCCTCAACATCCGCTTCATGAACGCCGAAACCGTCACCCGCCCGGGGCAGGTGGACGTGGACGTGCCGTTCCAGCTGACGTTCTGCAATCTCTGATGGAAAAGCCGCGTGCACCTCGCGAGGTGAAATGCCCGACCTGTGGCGCTCCGGTGGTGTGGGGGCCGCAGAGCCCCCATCGTCCGTTCTGCTCCGAGCGCTGCCGGAAGATCGATCTGGGCGCCTGGGCGTCCGACGCCTACCGGGTGGAAGGGGAAACGCCCCTCGACGACGAGGCGGATCCCCTCTCGCATTTCGGCCGCTGATCAGTCCTTCCAGATCGCTCTGATTGCAGCGATGCCGTGGGCGCCCGCCGCCTTGGCGGTGTTGAGGTCGGCCACATCCAGGCCGCCGACAGCGAACACTGGCAGTGGAAGGTTGCGCACCCGTTCCGCAAAGACGTCCCAGCCCAGGCCTGCCTGGCCCGGGTGGCTGGAAGTGGCTTTCACGGAACCCAGCATCGCGTAGTCGAGGCCCAGCGCGGCGGCGTGTTCGAGCTCCGCCCGGCTGTGGCAGGCCGCACCGACCCATTCGAAGTCCGGCCGCGTTTCCGTGCTGGCCAGCAGATGGCCGGGCAGATGCACCCCATGGGCGTTGCAGCGGTGGGCCAGTTCCAGGTCGCCATTGACCAGCGCGATGGCCCCGGCCGCGCTGCAGCGGGCCACGACTTCCCGGGCAAAGCCTTCCCGCTCGCTCTCGGCCAGGCCGGCTTCACGGATCTGGACCAAGCGCAGTCCGCCGGCGAGGGCCTTGTCGATGCGCGTCAACTGGGCGGCTACGCCGACTTCCGCGGCCTGCGTGATGCCCATCGTGCGCGGCAGACGCAGGGCCTTCAGGATTGGGCCGTTGGCCGGCAGCATCGGTTCGACGGTCATCGCGTCGGCCTGTTGCCATGAGAGCGCGGCATGCACGCGGTCGTGAATTTCTCCGTGCCAGGTCGGGACCTCGAAGAAGTGCAGGCTGACATGGGCGTGCTCATAGACGTGTTCGCGGGTCAGCCACGGCCAGGCTTCGTCCACCTGCATGTCGAGTTCTTCGTGCAGTTCGCGAATCAGTGCATCGCGTGGGGTTTCGCCCGGCTCGACCTTGCCACCTGGGAATTCCCAGTAGCCGGCGTAGAAGGTGTCGTCGGCGCGCTGACCGACAAGGAAGCTGCCGTCGGGCCGGGTGATTACCGCGGCTGCCACATGGACGATCTTCTTCATGCTTCGAAGCGCCCCGCGTAGTCACGGGCGAATTGCCAGGCCACGCGCCCGCTGCGCGAACCGCGCAGCAGCGCCCATTGAAGTGCGTCGCCGCGGGCGGCCGGAATGGCCTCGGGGGGTACGCCGAACTCGCCCAGCCAGTGCTTCACGACTGCCAGGTATTCGTCCTGGCTGAAAGGGTAGAAGGAGATCCACAGGCCGAAACGTTCGGACAAGGAGATCTTTTCCTCCACGGCCTCGGCGGGATGGACCTCGCCGTCCTTATGCACAGTGGCGGCATTCTCTGCAAAGTACTCCGGCATCAGGTGGCGGCGGTTGGACGTAGCGTAGATCAGCACGTTGTCCGGCACTGCAGCGAGGGAGCCGTCGAGGATGCTCTTCAGCGCCTTGTAGGCCGGCTCGCCGTCCTCGAAGGAGAGGTCGTCGGTGAACAGGATGAAGCGCTCGGGGCGCCCTTCCAGTAGCTCGACGATGTCCGGCAAGTCCACCAGATCGTCCTTGTCCACCTCGATCACGCGCAGGCCGTCGGCGGCGAATTCGTTGAGTACCGCCTTTACCAGCGAGGATTTGCCGGTGCCGCGGGCGCCGGTGAGCAGCACGTTGTTGGCGCGCTTGCCGGCCAGGAACTGGCGCGTGTTGGCGACGATGCGTTCCTTCTTGTCGTCGATGTCCTGCAGGTCGTCCAGGCGGATCTGGTGCGGATGCGTCACCGCTACCAGCCCGGCGGCATTGCGCCGGCGCCGCCAGCGGAAGGCGATTGCAGCGTTCCAGTCGGGGGGCGTGGGGGCGGCGGGAAGGATGGCTTCGAGACGTTCGAGCACCCGCTCGGCGCGGGCGAGAAACTGGTTCAGGTCAGTCATGGGGAGGGGGATCCGAATCCTTGTGCCGGGGGCTGCGCAGGGCCAGTCCGACGATGGCGAGCAGCACGGCGACAACGCCGAGTTCAAGACCGATCAACCACATGGAGTGTCCTTCTGTGCGCCCGGCCGGCGAACCGGTGGTTATACTGAAATGGTTGTTCTGCAAGCCGTGAGTGTACTCCATCCATGTTCCGCGCTTTTCCCCGTCTGTCCGTAGTTCTGGTTTCATCCCTGCTGGCCGCTTGTGCAAGCGCTCCCAAGCCGGTCAGCGATGCCGGTTGCGCCAAATGCGCCCATACGCCTTCCGTGACGCCTTCAGCTGCGCCTCCCGCTGCGGCCCCGGCCGCCCGTAGTGGTGGTGTCGTGCCACAGGCATTGAGCCGGCCGCTGCTGTCATCGTCCTGGTCCGATCTGCCCGGCTGGAGCAGTGACGCCCTGGACGAGGCCTGGCCCGCCTTCCTGGCGTCCTGCCGGGCGCTGGCACGCCAGCCCGTGTGGCAGGTGCCCTGCGATGCGGCAAGATCCCTGGGCACGACCCCAAGCGCGTCAGCGGTGCGGAGCTTCATGGAGGCCCGTTTTAATCCTTGGCGAGTCGTCAATCCCGACGGCACCCATGAGGGCTTGGTGACGGGTTACTACGAGCCGCTGATCAAGGGCAGCCGGACCCGCTCGAAGGCTTTTCAGTGGCCGGTGCTGGGGGTTCCGGAGGATCTGCTGACCATCGAGCTGGGTGATCTCTTTCCGGAATTGAAGGGGCAGCGGGTGCGCGGCCGCCTGGTTGGCAACAAGGTTGTCCCGTATTTCTCCCGCAGCGACATGGCGCGCCAGCCGGACAAGTTCGCGGGCAAGACGATCCTCTATGCGGAAGATCCCATCGAGCTGTTCTTTCTGCAGGTGCAGGGTTCTGGGCGTGTGCAGCTGCCGGACGGCGGTGTGGTTCGCCTGGCGTATGCCGATACCAATGGCTACGCTTATCAGTCGATAGGGCGCTGGCTGGTGGATCGAGGTGAGCTGAAGATGGAGCAGGCCTCGATGGACGGGATCAAGAACTGGGCGCGGGCCAACCCGGCACGTCTGCAGGAGTTGCTCAACGCCAATCCGAGCTACATCTTCTTCCGGGAGGTGGCCAGTTCTGCCGGCGGGCCGGTCGGGGCCATCGGCCAGCCGCTGACAGAAGGGCGCAGCATGGCGGTGGATCCACGCAGCGTGCCGCTGGGGGCGCCAGTGTTTTTGTCGACGACCTACCCCAACAGTCAGCAGCCCTTGCGCCGCCTGATGCTGGCCCAGGATACCGGCAGCGCGATCAAGGGTGGTGTACGCGGGGACTTCTTCTGGGGCTTTGGCGCCGAAGCGGGCGTGCAGGCCGGGCGGATGCGCCAGAAGGGCGAAATGTGGGTGCTGTGGCCGCGGGACCAGATTCCCCGTTGAGTGCTCGCGGAGGTGGTCGCAGCCGGGAATAAGTTTTGCGTTATTTCATGGTTGGCTGGCATGGGGGGCGTCGGTATCGTCCTCCGGTTTGGAGCCGGCTGCCGGCGCCGCAGGATTCACTCGCGGGAGAACATCGTGCCCCTCACCGAACTCGTCCATTACTTCAACAAGCGTAACCAGCTGGCCTGCCCGTCGGCACCGGAGCAGAGCTTCGTTATCTCAGAGGGGCGGGTGCGGGCGCGCTTCGGCTCGATGCTGCTGGGGACGCTGTTCCAGCCGGTGATGGCACGGGAGGGCGATCGCGTGCTTGGCCACGAGGCCCATCTGGAAGTGCTGGAAGGGGATGCGGTCGGCCTTTCGCCGCAAGCGGTGTTCCTTGACGCCCGTGATGATGCCGAACTGGTACACCTCGACCGGCTGGCGCGTACCCTGCATGCACTGAACTTCCTGCAGGAGCGCAACCAGCACGGTGGCTTCCTGTCCCTGAATGTGCATCCCCAGCATCTGCGGACGATCCGTGAGCACCATGGGCATGTCTTCGAGTCCATCCTGGCCCGTTGCGGCCTGACGCCGGACCGCATCGTGCTGGAGGTGTCGGATGATGGTTTCGAGGCCCTGCCGGGTTTGCTGCGAGCTATCGCCGGCTACCGGGAGCGCGGCTATCGGATCGCCATCGATAATTTCGGGCGCCATACCTCCGACTTGGAGCGCCTCGAAACGCTGGCGCCGGACGTCGTCAAGCTGGATCGCAGCCTGATCGGCCATTCCGGCCACCTGAGCCTGGCAAGGAAGGTCATGACCGATCTGGTCGAGGAGATCCGCCGCCTGGGGGCACAGGTGGCATGCCAGTGCATCGAACATCCACTGCAACTGGATGTGGCTCGGGATGCCGGCGTGGACTGGCTGCAGGGCTATCTGTTCGGCCAGCCGTCGACGGCCTGCCAGCCCATTGTCAGGCCGCGCCGCCGGCGCGCCGCTGCCTGAAACAGGGGCGAGGCCCCGCCTGGTCTCACTTGCCGCTGGCGGCCTGGGTCATGGCCTGTTCAAGCTGGGCCAAGGGCACGGCACCCGGCAGGCGGTTGCCGTCGGCGGTGAAGATGGTTGGCGTGCCACTGACCTTAAGTTTCTGGCCCAGACTCACGTTGCGGTCGATGGCGCTGGTGTCGCAGCTGGCGGCGGCGGTCGGCGGCACCTTGGCGGCGGTCATCCAGTCATTCCAGGCAGCGGCACGGTCCTTGGCGCACCAGATGTTCTTCGACTTCTCGGTGGAGTCCGGGCTCAGGATCGGATACAGGAAGGTGTAAACGGTGGCGTCCTTGAGGCCTTGCATATCCTTGGCAAGGCGCTTGCAGTAGCCGCAGTTGGGGTCCTCGAAAGTGGCGATCACGCGCTTGCCGTTGCCGCGCACCTGCTTGATGGCGTTATCCAGCGGCAGCGTGCCGAAGTCGATCTTCATCAACTGGGCCAGGCGGGCCTGGGTCACATTCTTGCGCGTCTTGGCGTCGATCAGGCTGCCGTCGATGATGAAGCTGACGCCAGCGTCGGTGTACAGCAGCTCACCGGATTTGAGCACCACTTCGTACAGGTTGCCGTAGGGGGTTTTCTTGACGCTGTCGACGGCCGGGGCGTTGAGGAAGCTCTCCAGGCTTTTCTTGACCGAGGCTTCGTCGGCTGCGTGGGCGACACCCGCTGCTAGAAAAAGGGAGGCGAGCAGCGAGCGTACGAAGGGGAATTTCATCCGGGATCTCCAGGAACTACAGGTTCAGGGGCGGCAGGGTTCAGAACCGGCCGGCAATGGCATAGCGCATCAGCGCATTGCGTACGACCGGCAGGCGGTTGGTGAGGTTCAGACCGAAGTTGCGCAGCCCGGACAAAAGCGGGTCGGCAGGCTTGAACAGGCGATTGAGGCCGTGCGTGGTGTACTGGAGTAGCGCGGTCTCCTCGGCGCGGGCGCGGGCATAAGCGCGCAGGATCGATAACTCGCCTGGGTCGCGCCACGCTGGCAGCGTGGCCAGTTGTTCGGCCAGCACGCGGGCGTCTTGATAACCGAGGTTGATGCCATGTCCGGACAGGGGGTGGATCGCGTGGGCGGCGTCGCCGATGAGCGCCAGGCGAGGCCGCACGACGGTTTCGACGCGCATCAGGCGCAGTGCGAAAGCAGCTGCGGGCGTGATCAGTTCGAGGGCGCCGAGGCGGTATCCGCCAGCTTCGGCGACACGGGCGCACAATTCCGCGGGCGACAGGCTGACCAGTTCGTCGGCGAGGGCATCCGGCGCGGACCACACCATCGACATCTGCTGCTCAGGCAGGGGCAGGTAGGCGAGGATGCCGTCCTTGCGGAACCACTGAAAGGCCGTGTTTTGGTGGGGTTTTTCGCAGCGGAAGTTGGCGACCACGCCTTTTTCGCCGTAGGGCGTATTGCGTGCGTCGATGCCGGCAGCCTCGCGGACCCAGGAGTCCCGGCCGTCGGCGGCGACGATCAGGCGCGTCTCCAGGCGTCGCCCATCGGCCAGCGTCAATCGTGCGGCATCGTCGTCCATCGCCAGGGCCGATGGCTCCGCCGGACACAGCAGGGTGACATTGTGCTGGCGTTTGACGGTTTCCCACAGTTCCTGCTGCATCAGGCTGGATTCGACGATCCAGGCCAGTTCTCGCAGGCCGCAGTCATAGGCGGAGAGGTCCAGGCGTCCGCCGGCGTCGCCATGGACTTCCATGTCATAGACCGCTGCAATGCGGCTGGTGTCCAGGTGCGGCCAGATGCCGATGCCGGTCAGGAAGTCCACATTGCTGGGGCTGATCGCGTAGATGCGCGGATCCCAGCCGGAAGGCCGGTAGGGCGGGCGGGCTTCGACAATCCCGATCTTCAGGCTGCTACCGCGCAATGCGGCAGCAAAGGCGGCGCCGGCGAGTCCGGCGCCTACGACGAGTACATCGAATTTCATGCAAGGTTCTCCTGCGCCGGATTGTGCCGGACGGCGCAGGGGAAGTCATCCGCGGCGGGCCCCAGTCATCGCGGCGGCGGAGGCGGGTAATAGTAGCTGGGAGCGTTCGATGGGGCTTGCCGGTAGCCATAGCCCGGCAGCTGATTACCCTTGGCGTACATGCATTGCTGGTAGGCAATGTCGTAGCGGCGCTGGGCGTCGGCGCCAGCATAGCCCGCCTGGGATGCGCCGCTGGCGGTGCCCGCCACCATGCCGACTGCGGCCCCCGTCGCCGCACCGTTGTGGCCGCCGCCCAGCGCGCCGACCGCCGCGCCGACAGCGGTGCCCACGGCGGCATTGTTGATCACGTTCTGGGCGGCCAGATCCTGCGGGGCGGTGCCGATGGACTGCTCGGCGAAGGCGCGGCACTGCCGGTCCTCGGCGACGAACAGGTCGAAAGGCTTGCCGGGGGCTGGCATGACGGCGACGCGGGGGCCGCTGGGCAGGCTGGCGCATGCGCTCAGCAGGATAAGTGGGAGCAGGGCGAAAGCGGCTTTCATTGGGCACCTCCGGGGACCGTGGGGGCTGTATTGGCGGCCGGCGCCGAGGCAGGGGTGGCGCGCCAGCCTTCGGGGCAACTCTGAACGTAGGGATAGTAGGCCTTGGCGCTGTCGCAGTAGTACCAGTTGCTTTGGGGGCTGGAGGGGGCTGGAGTGCTGGCTGGCGGTGTCGCAGGTACGCTGCGCCAGCCCTCCGCGCAGCTCTGCACGTAGGGGTAGTAGGCCTTCGCGCTGTCGCAGTAGTACCAGTTCTGGGCGACAGGCTGGGGAGCCGGTTGTACGACCACGGGTTCAGGTGATTGCTGGACCACGACCGGCGGGTAGGGGTAGATCGGCTGCGGGTAGAATAGCCAGGTCGCACCGGCAACCCACCACCAGCCCCAGCGTCCGTCGTGATGGCCATGGTGCCAGTAGCCGGGGCTGCCTATCGGTCCGCGAGGGCCGGCAAAGCCTCCGGGGCCGTGGGCGTGTCCGCGTGGGCCATCGGCGTTCGCCGGCAGCGTGGAAAGCAGGGTGGTGGTGGCAACGAAGGCCAACAGCACGTGGTGGACGAGTCGTGTTGTCATTGTGTCTGACTCCGGAACGGAACATTTTCATTGCAGCACCGGGGTGGCGGTGGTGTGTGTGAGTGGCGATCACATACGTAAGTAAATGTAATGCAAGTGGCTTTTTGCAATATTTGCTGACAAGGGGGCAGGCTGGCCCGCCCGTCGGGGCACGGGGTGGTTCTGTTGTCGGAATGGACGAAGTTGGGTTGTCGGGTACGGTATAAGTCATGGATGTGAGAAAAGTGGCGATCGGCTTGTGTGTGCTGATCCTTCTGGCGGTTGGTGCTGTGTTGTATTTCCAGATGCGTGGGCCGGATGGCGGCGATATGCGGTCTCGGAAGGATTCGGAAATTGTCCAGCAGATCGAGGCGCGTCATGGTGCCGCCCTGCGTGCGGTGGGGGTGCGCAGCCTGGGGGTGGATCCCCGTAACAAGGACGACGTGGTGGTGGTTTTTGCCGGCGGCGGGCGTCTCGGGCGCAAGGTTGCCGGGCGCTTGCCGGGGCTGGTCGGCAACGGCAGCGGTGGCTGCGGCAGGTTGGAGGTTGGGATTTCGGTGGGCGAGGCGCTGACGGCCTGGGGAAGCATGGATGACCCAGCCTTCATGTCCCGTCTCGACTGCGTGGTCGGTCGGGTGGTCGAGCAGGCGGCCGATTTGCGCGATCCGGACTGATTTTCCGGGCACAGGAAGGCTTGAGCGGCTATACTCCGCGCCGGGAAGTTCGCCAGGCAATCGCGGTGCTTTGGCATCGAGGAAAGTCCGGGCCCCATAGAGCAGGATGCCGGCTAACGGCCGGGCGCCATAGCCCTCGGGTGAAAGCGACGGAAAGTGCAACAGAGAGCAGACCGCCGATGGCTCTTCGGAGATCAGGCAAGGGTGAAACGGTGGGGTAAGAGCCCACCGCGGCACTGGCAACAGTGACGGCACGGTAAACCCCATCCGGGGCAAGGCCAAATAGGGGGACGTTGACGCTGCTCGCGGAGTCCCCGGGTAGGCTGCTAGAGCGGCGCGGTAACGCGTCGACCAGAGGAATGATTGCCCGGCGGCTGGATCGTCAGATCCGGCTGCTCGACAAAACCCGGCTTATCGGCGGGCTTCCCCCATCTTACGTTTTTCCTCCACTTTTCCCCACCTGCGGGGCCGTTTCCGGTCTGCCCGCAGGGTGGCGGTGTGCAATTTCACCTTGTTTTTTCTCGTCGGTTGAGGTTCCGCTGGCGTTGGAATTGATCCAACACTTTTGCATTCCTCCTTATGGGCATTGATTTATAAGCGGATTTGTCTTGCGCCCTTCTTAACTGTAAGTGCTTGTGTCCAAAAGAAATTTACGTGGTGGTCAAGTTGACCGAGTATTTCTTTTCCTCTAAAGTGGGGCGAAGTGGATGAAAGTGGGAAAAAGTGAGTTTTTCCGGTTCATCCGAGTGGAGAAGTGGGGGAATGATGTTTCAAGGCGCCGCAGCGCTCAGTCTCGATGCGAAGGGTCGCCTGGCGATTCCGGCGCGGCATCGGGACGCGCTGACGAAGCTCGCCGAGAATCAACTCGTCCTTACTGCCCACCCCCATCGTTGCCTGCTGATCTATCCGGCGCCGGCGTGGGTGCCAATCCGTGACAAGGTGCTGGCCGGCTCCAGCCTCGATCAGCACTCCGCCTTGCTCAAGCGCCTGCTCGTCGGTTTTGCCCGCGACGAGGAGATGGACGCGGCTGGGCGTGTCCTCATCGCGCCGGAGCTGCGCTCCTTCGCTCAATTTGAAAAGCAGGTGCATCTGGTGGGGCAGGGCGATCACTTTGAACTCTGGTCGGATGCTGGTTGGCAGAAACAGCAGGAGGCGATCTTCGCGCTGGGTGACCAGCTCATGCCTGCCGGTTGGGAAACCTTGCCGCTGTGACGAACACACCGCATATCACGGTGCTACTGGAAGAAGCAGTGGCTGCCTTGGCTATCAAACCAGATGGCGTCTACGTGGACGGTACTTTCGGGCGGGGTGGGCACAGTCGTGCGATCCTGGCCTGTCTCGGGCCGCAGGGCCGCCTGATTGCCTTTGACCGGGATCCGGTGGCGATTGCCGCTGGCCAGGCGGTGGCGGATCCGCGTTTCGAGCTGGTGCATGCGCCGTTCTCGGATTTTGCGGAGGCGCTCGCCGAGCGCGGAATCGAACGGGTGGACGGAGTCCTGCTGGACTTGGGTGTGTCATCCCCCCAGCTGGATGAGGCAGAGCGGGGCATGAGCTTTCGCTTCGACGCGCCGCTCGACATGCGAATGGATACGACCCGCGGCGTGACCGCGGCGGAATGGTTGGCGGATGCGCCGATTGCTGACATCACCCGCGTACTGAGGGAATACGGTGAAGAACGGTTTGCTTATGAGATTGCAAAGGCGATTGCAACTGCTCGGACAGGGGGGGCTGTTGCAACCACGGGACAGCTTGCCGCGATCGTGGAAAAAGCGGTCCGCACACGCGAGCCGGGCCAGCACCCGGCGACGCGTACCTTCCAAGCTCTACGGATTTGTGTCAATCAAGAGCTCGAGGAACTGTCGCTGATCCTTCCGCAGGTCGTTGCACGGCTGGCCGTGGGCGGCCGTCTGGTAGTGATCAGTTTTCACTCGCTCGAGGACCGCATCGTCAAGCGCTTCATGCGTGACGAGTCGCGTCCGCCGCAGCTTCCTGCGCGTCTGCCGGTGCGTGCCGCCGATCTGCCGAAGCCCAAGTTGGCCCTGGTCGGCAAGCCTGTGTGGCCGTCTGACGACGAAGTGGCTGCCAATCCGCGTTCCCGCAGTGCCGTGATGCGCATTGCAACAAGGCTGGAGTCCTGACATGGCGCGCCTCAACGGATTCCTGCTGATGCTGGTGGTGGCCAGCAGCCTCGGCGTGGTGGCCTCCCAGCATCAGGCTCGCAAGCTGTATGCCGCGGTCGAACGCGAGCAACAACGTTCCAACCAGCTGGAAGTCGAGTGGGGGCAGCTCCAGCTGGAGCAAAGCACCTGGGCCGCCCACGCCCGCATCGAAAAACTCGCTCGCGAGAAGCTCGCGATGCGCCCGCCTCAGTCTGGGCAGATCATTGCCATCGAGGAGCGGCCATGAACAAGGCCAAGAAGGGCGTCACCTTCAACCATAATCCCCTCCTGCGTTCCGAGTTGCCGGCCTGGCGACCGCGCTTCGTGCTGCTGTGCCTGCTTGGCGGCTCGCTGGCGCTGATCGGCCGGGCGGCCTACCTGCAGGGGGTCAATGATCAGTTCCTGCAGGCCAAGGGCGAGTCCCGCTATGCCCGTCTGCTGGGGGTGCCGGCAACACGCGGCAAGATCACAGACCGCCAGGGCGATGTGCTGGCGGTCTCCTCGCCGGTCAAATCTATCTGGGCGATCCCCGAGGATGCCCGCCTCAGTCCGGCCCAGACGCGGCAGCTGGCCAGCCTGCTGGAGCTGGACGTTAACGAGGTCAACCAGAAGCTGGCGGTGGACAAGGAGTTCGTGTTCCTGAAGCGCCAGGTGTCGCCGGAGCTTGCGGACCGCCTCGCCGCGCTCAAGTTGCCAGGCATCCACGATCAAAGGGAATACCGTCGTTTCTATCCCGGCGGTGAGGTCATGGCCCATGTGCTGGGCTTCACCGGCGTGGACGACAAGGGGCAGGAAGGCATCGAGCTGGCCTACGAGTCGGCGCTGGCTGGTAAGCCCGGCTCCCGTCGGGTCGTCAAGGACCGGCGGGGCAACGTGGTCGAGGACGTGCAGTCCATTCGTCCGCCGCAGGACGGCAAGGAAGTTGCGCTGGCCATCGACAACAAGATCCAGTACCTGGCCCATGCCGCGTTGAAGCAAGCCATCACCGACAACAAGGCCAAGGCTGGCGGCGTCGTTGTGCTCGATGCGAAGACCGGGGAGATCCTGGCGCTGGCCAATGCGCCGACCTTCAACCCGAACAACCGGGTCCACCTAACCGGTGAGCAGTTGCGCAACCGCGCGTTGACGGACACCTATGAGCCGGGCTCCACGATGAAGCCCTTCACGGCTGCGTTGGCGCTCGAAAACGGCAAATTTACGGCCAACACGATCATCAACTGCGCTCCGGGGCGGATGACCATCGGCACCGCGACGATTTCCGACGCTCACCCCCATGGCGCCCTGACGGTGGCTCAGGTGATCCAGAAGTCGTCGAACATCGGTGCTGCCAAGATGGCGCTGGCCTTCCAGCCGGAAGTGATGTGGAAGATGTTCGACAACCTCGGCTTCGGTACGCCGCTCAAGCTCGGTTTCCCGGGTGAGGTCGGCGGGCGGCTGCGGCCGGCCAAGAGCTGGCGCCCGATCGAGCAGGCGACGATGTCTTACGGGCATGGTATCTCGGTGAGCCTGATGCAGATGGCCAACGCCTACCAGGTGTTCGCCCGCGATGGCGACATGGTGCCCTTGTCCCTGCTGCGTCTCGATGCGCCGCCCTTGCACGGTACGCGGGTGTTCTCGCCGCAGACTGCCCGCGAGGTGCGCCAGATGCTTGAAATGGTCGTTCAGCCTGGGGGAACCGCGGTCGAGGCCAATGTGCCCGGATATCGCGTCGGCGGGAAGACGGGTACGGCCATGAAGCTGGTTGGTGGCCGTTACGCCCTCAAGTACGTGGCCTCCTTCGTCGGCATTGCCCCCATTTCCGATCCGCGTCTGATCGTCGCCGTGATGATCGACGAACCCACTGCCGGCAAGCACTACGGCGGCAGCGTGGCAGGCCCGGTCTTCGCCCAGGTGATGGGCGGCGCCCTGCGGACCCTCGGCGTGCCGGCCGATGCCCCCTTGAAACCCTTGCAGGTTGCCCGCCAGGGCAGCACTTCCGCCGCTTCCGGGGAGTCCATGTAAATGCAGCAGCCTCAGCAGAAGGCGCGCGCCGTTCTCGAAGAGCTGGCCAAGGCCGGCGTGGAAGTGACCCGTCTGTGCGCCGATTCGCGCCAGGTCCGTGCCGGTGATGTCTTCCTGGCCTGTCCCGGGCACCGTGTGGATGGTCGGCGTTTCATTACCGAGGCCGTGCACGCGGGTGCCGCCGCCGTTCTGTGGGAGCGCCAAGGCCACAGTTGGGATGCCGGCCTGCAGGTTCCCAATCTGGCGGTGGACGGCTTGGCGACACTGTCAGGCTATCTTGCAGACGAAGTCTGCGGGCGCCCGTCGGAAGCCCTCTGGCTGGTCGGTGTGACCGGCACCAATGGCAAGACTTCGGTGAGCCAGTGGCTGACCCGCGCATTTGCCGCCCTCGGCCGCAAGTGCGGGGTGATCGGCACTCTCGGCATCGGTTTTCCTGGCGCCCTGTCGGCCAGCCTCAACACCACGCCGGACAGTCTGACCCTGCATCGCACCCTGGCGGAGTTCCGCGCCGCCGACGCCCAGGCGGTGGCCATGGAAGTGTCTTCCATCGGACTCGACCAGGGGCGTCTCAACGGCTTGCGTTTTGACGTGGCGGTGCTCACCAATCTGACCCGGGATCATCTCGACTACCACGGCAGCATGGAGAACTACGCGACCGCCAAGGCCCGTCTATTCGACATGCCCGGCCTGCGTTCGGTGGTCCTGAACCTGGATGACCGCTTCGGCATGGAGCAGGCGCGTCGGCTGGCCGGACACGGGCTGGAAGTCATCGGCTACACCCTCATTGCCAGCAACGCTGACGCGGCGCCGGTCAATCGCGTGCTGATCGCCGACAAGTTGACCACCACGGCCGCCGGCATTCGCTTCACGGCGCGTTGCGGCAACGAGTCCGCCGATCTGTACCCCAATCTGGTCGGACAGTTCAACGTCTCCAACCTGTTGGCCGTTATCGGCACGCTGATGGCGTCGGGCTTCACCCTGGATGACGCGGCCTCGGTGGCGGAAGGCCTGACCCCGCCCCAGGGACGCATGCAGACCATGGGCGGCGTTTGCGATCCGCTGGTGGTGGTGGATTACGCCCACTCCCCGGATGCCCTCGAGCAGGTGCTGCGCGCAGTGCGCGCCACCGTCACTGCGCGCAACGGGCGCATGACCTGCGTGTTCGGCTGCGGTGGCGATCGCGACCCCGGCAAGCGGCCGATCATGGGCGAACTGGCTGCCCGCCTGGCCGACCGGGTCGTGCTGACCAGCGACAATCCGCGCAGCGAAGATCCCCTGGCGATCCTCCAGCAGATCGCGGTGGCCGCCGGGCCGCAGGCCGAGATCGTTCCTGACCGTGCCGAGGCGATCCGCAAGGCGATCCTGTCATCGGCCGCCGACGACGTGATCGTTGTCGCCGGCAAGGGGCATGAGCCCTATCAGGAAATAAAGGGCGTGCGCTATCCCTTCTCCGACGTGGAGCAGGCGCGGGTCGCGCTGCAGGCCTGGAACGATGCCCAGGGAGACCTCCTGTGATGGACATTCAGGAAGCCGCCCTGGCCACGGCGGGCACTGCGGTAGGGGGCAATGTCACCTTTTCCTCAGTCAGCACCGACTCCCGCGCGATCCAGCCCGGCCAGCTGTTCGTTGCCCTGCGTGGCGAGCGCTTCGATGGCCACGCCTTCGTTGCTGCCGTCGCTGGGCAACGGGCCGTGGCAGCGATGGTCGACCGTGCCTGGGCGGCGGCCAACCCGGTGCCGCTGCCGCTGGTCATCGTCGACGACACGCGTCTCGGCCTTGGCCGCCTGGCGGCGAACTGGCGGAGCCGTTTCGAGCTCCCGTTGATCGGCGTCACCGGTAGCAACGGCAAGACCACGGTAAAAGAGATGTGCGCGGCTATCCTTCGCGCACAGGTGCGCCGCGACGGCTTCGATCCGGACCTCGCCGTGCTGGCCACCAAGGGCAACCTCAACAACGACATCGGTCTTCCGCTGATGCTGCTGCGCCTGTCGGGCAACCACCGGGCAGCGGTTATCGAGATGGGTATGAACCATCCGGGCGAGATTGACTATCTGACTCATCTGGCCCGGCCGACGGTGGCGCTGGTGAACAATGCCCAGCGCGCGCATCTGGAGGGTATGGGTAATCTCAAGGAGGTCGCCCGCGAGAAGGGGGCGATCTACAACGGTCTGGCGTCGGACGGTATCGCGGTGATCAATGCCGACGACGCCTTCGCAGGTTTCTGGCAAGGCCTCAATGAAGGGCGCCGGACGCTCCGCTTCGGCCTGAAGGCCGCCGCCGACGTCACTGCACGCACGACCTGCCATGGTTTTGCCAGCGATGTCGTGCTCAATGCCCCCCAGGGCGAAGTGCGCTTCCGGCTGCAAGTGCCCGGTGAACACAATGTGCGCAACGCGCTGGCCGCTGCCGCGGCGTGCCTGGCGGCCGGCATATCCCTCGATGCGGTGGCCGAAGGCCTGGGAGGATTCACCGGGACGCCCGGACGCTTGCACCTGTGCAAGGGCGTCAATGGCGCGGTGGTCATTGACGACAGCTACAACGCCAACCCCGACTCGATGCGTGCCGGCATCGCAGTGCTGGCCGCCACCCCGGGCCGCAAGATCCTGGTGATCGGAGACATGGGGGAGATCGGCGAGCAGAGTTTCCAGTACCACGACGAGATCGGTGGCTACGCCAAGAGCGAAGGCGTCGATTTTCTGTTCGGTCTGGGTGAGATGAGCGAGATTGCGGCACGCAATTTCGGTGAAGGTGGGTTCCATTTCAGCAAGCTCGACGACCTCGTCGCGGCGCTGAAACAGGAGCTCAATGCAGATACGGTGGTGCTCGTGAAAGGTTCCCGTTTCATGAAGATGGAACGGGTCGTGAACGCCATCACGGAGAAGGTTTGATGATTCTTAGCGGTACATGGGTGGGCTGTCCGGTTTCCTTCGTTTGCGGGGAGGCTCGGCATGCTGCTTGAACTTGCCCTGTGGCTGGGCAAGGACGCCCGTTTCTTCAACGTGTTCGGCTACATCACGTTGCGCGCGGTACTGGCTGCCGGTACGGCGCTGGTGCTGTCGCTCGTCTTCGGCCCGCCGGTGATCCGCTGGCTGGCCGCCAAGAAAATCGGCCAGGCGGTCCGTGACGACGGACCCAAGTCCCATTTGACCAAGGCTGGCACGCCCACCATGGGCGGTGCGCTGATCCTCATAGCCATCGCCATCACCACGCTACTGTGGGGGGATCTGCGCAACAAGTACGTGTGGGTGGTGCTGTTCGTGACGCTCGGCTTTGGGGCTGTGGGTTGGGTGGATGACTGGCGCAAGGTGGTCTATCGCGATCCGAAGGGCTTGGCGAGCCGCTGGAAGTATTTCTGGACATCCGCCATCGCGCTGGCCGCCGCCGTGTTCCTCGGCCTGACCGCCACATTGCCGGCCCAGATCGAACTGATCGTGCCCTTCTTCAAGACCGTGGCGTACCCGCTTGGCGTGATCGGCTTCATCATCCTGAGCTACTTCGTCATCAACGGCACCAGCCACTCGGTGAACCTCACCGACGGCCTCGACGGCCTGGCGATCATGCCGACCGTGATGGTCAGCTCGGCGCTGGCGATCTTCGCCTACGTGGCCGGCCACATGGGCTTTTCCAAGTACCTCGGCGTGCCCTACATCCCGGGCGCTGGTGAGCTGGCGGTGATCTGCGGCGCAATCGCCGGTGCCGGTCTGGGCTTTCTGTGGTTCAACGCCTACCCGGCGGAAGTCTTCATGGGCGACGTTGGCGCACTGGCCCTTGGTGCGGCGATGGGCACCATCGCGGTGATCGTCCGCCAGGAGATCGTGCTGTTCATCATGGGCGGCCTGTTCGTCGCCGAGGCCCTGTCGGTGATGGTGCAGGTGCTGTACTTCAAGTATTCGGGCGGCAAACGCATCTTCCGCATGGCGCCGCTGCACCACCACTACGAGCTCGGTGGCTGGAAGGAAACCCAGGTTGTCGTGCGCTTCTGGATCATCACGATCATGCTCGTGCTGTTCGGCCTGTCCACTCTCAAGCTGCGGTAAGCCGACATGAGCACGTCTGACCTCACTCTCGTTCTCGGTCTTGGCGAATCCGGCCTGGCGATGGCCCGCTGGCTGGCCGGGCAGGGCGTGGCGCTGCGGGTGGCGGATTCCAGGGCGGTGCCGCCCGGCGTGGATCGCCTACGTGACGAGGTGCCGGCCGCGGAGCTCGCCACCGGTCCGTTCGAGCCGGCCCTCCTCGATGGCGTGAGCCGCGTTGCGATCAGCCCGGGGGTCGATCCGCGTCAGCCGCTGGTGGTGACGGCGCGCCAGCGCGGCATCCCGGTCGTTGGCGAGATGGACCTGCTGGTCCAGGCCCTCGAGGCCCTCGGCGTGCGTGAGCAGACGAAGATCATCGCGATCACCGGCACCAACGGCAAGACCACCACCACCACGCTGGCCGGCGAGATGGTGCGGGCCTGCGGTGTGGATGGCGTGGTGGCGGGCAACATTAGCCCGGCCGCGCTGGACGTTTTGATGGAGCGTCAGGCCGCTGGCCAGGCGCTTCCTGCTGTTTGGGTGCTCGAGCTGTCGAGCTTCCAGCTCGAAACCGCGCCGGCGCTTGGCGCGGTTTCGGCTACCGTTCTCAACGTTACGGACGATCACCTGGATCGCTATGACGGACTGGACGACTACGCTGCCACCAAGGCTGCAGTGTTCCAGGGCGCCGGCGTACAGGTTCTCAATCGGGAAGACCCCCGGGTGGCTGCGATGGCCCTGCCGGGCCGGCGCGTGTTCACCTTCGGCGTCGATGCGCCGACCGGCGTCGATGATTTCGGCGTGGTGCAGGCAGCTGATGGCGAGTGGCTGATGCGTGGCGCTGAACGTCTGCTGGCGCGCTCGGAACTGCAACTGGCGGGCAACCACAACGTCGCCAACGCGCTGGCCGCGCTGGCTTTGGGCGAGGCTGCCGGCCTGCCGCGCCACAGCCTGGTCGCGGCGCTGAAAGCCTTTCGCGGTCTGCCGCACCGGGTCGAGCTGGTCGCCGAGCGGGGTGACGGCGTGACCTATTACGACGACTCCAAGGGTACCAATGTCGGCGCGACAGTCGCAGCGCTGGAAGGCCTGCGCCGCAAGGTGGTGCTGATCGTCGGCGGCGACGGCAAGGGCCAGGATTTCTCGCCGCTGAAGGATGCCTTCGCCCGCTATGCCCGCGCGGTGGTGTTGATCGGCCGTGATGCGCGGACCATCGAAGAGGCGGTGGCTGGCTGCGGCGTACCGCTGCTTCACGCCGCAGACATGGATGCGGCGGTGCTGGAGGCCAATGCCCGGGCTGAAGCCGGTGACGTGGTGCTGCTGTCGCCGGCCTGCGCCAGTCTCGATATGTTCCGCAACTATGCCCACCGCGCCCAGGTCTTCATCGACGCGGTGAAACGTCTCCCCGGAGTGCGTGCCGTATGAAGCTTGCCGCCCGCCTGTCCGATTTCTGGGCCCGCCACGCCGGCGACAACGGTTCGCTGGTGGCTGGCCGGGCGGTTCATCGCCTGATGCGGCCGCTCAGCCAGCCGCGGGAGCTTGATCCGGCTCTGATCTGGTCCTCGGCGGCGCTGCTGCTGATGGGACTGGTGATGGTGTTCTCGGCGTCCATCGCGACGGCCGAGGGCAGCCGCATGTTCGGCCACCAGCCGGCCTACTTCCTGATCCGCCACGCGGTCTTTCTGGCGATCGGGGTGATTGCCGGCGTGGTGGTCTTCCAGATTCCGATGCGGGCCTGGCAGGAGATGGCGCCGTGGCTGTTTATTGCTGGGGTGGTGTTGCTGTTGATCGTGCTGATTCCCCATGTGGGGCGGGACGTGAATGGTGCCCGGCGCTGGTTGCCGCTGGGGGTGGTCAACCTGCAGCCGTCCGAATTGATGAAACTGTTTGCCGCCTTGTATGCGGCGGACTACACCGCACGCAAGCTGCCGCTGATGGGCAGCTTCAAGCAGGGTTTCCTGCCGATGGCCGGGGTGATCCTTTTCGTCGGCTTCCTGCTGCTGAAAGAGCCGGACTTTGGCGCCTTCGTGGTGATTACCGCGATTGCCTTCGGCGTGCTCTTCCTGGGCGGCATCAATGTCCGCCTGTTCGCGCTGCTGGCGGTGGTGGCCGCGGTGGGCTTCGTGCTGCTGATCACTTTCTCCGAATACCGTCGCCAGCGCATCCTCGGCTTCATGGACCCGTGGCAGGACGCCTACGGCAAGGGCTATCAGCTGTCCCATGCGTTGATCGCCTTCGGCCGCGGTGAGTGGTTCGGCGTTGGCCTGGGTGGCAGCATCGAGAAGCTGTTCTACCTTCCTGAAGCCCATACCGACTTCCTGCTGGCGGTGATCGCCGAGGAACTCGGCTTCGTCGGCGTAGTGACGGTCATCGTGCTGTTCGCGATCCTGATCCAGCGTGCTTTCGCTATCGGCCGTCAGGCGGTGGTGCTGGAGCGCAACTACGCGGCACTGGTGGCCCAGGGCATCGCCATTTGGTTCGGCGTGCAATCGTTCATCAACATGGGCGTGAACATGGGCCTGCTGCCCACCAAGGGGCTGACCCTGCCGATGATGAGTTTCGGCGGCTCAGGCATTCTCGCCAACTGCGTGGCCATTGCGATCCTGCTGCGGATCGACTGGGAAAACCGCCAGATCATGCGTGGAGGCAAGGCCTGATGCCGACGCTGATGGTCATGGCCGGCGGTACCGGCGGCCACATCTACCCCGGCCTTGCCGTTGCCGACGCCTTGCGCGCGCGCGGTTGGAAGGTGGTGTGGATGGGCAACCCGGAAGGCATGGAGGCGCGCATCGTGCCGGCCAGCGGCTACGACATGGCCTGGGTGCGTTTCTCGGCGCTGCGAGGAAAGGGGTTGCTGCGCAAGCTTCTGCTGCCGGTCAACTTGCTGCGCGGTTTTGCCCAGGCCCTCGGCCAGATCCGTCGCGTCAAGCCGGATGTGGTGCTGGGGATGGGCGGTTACGTGACCTTCCCTGGCGGCATGATGGCAGCGCTGCTCGGCCGGCCGGTGGTGGTGCATGAACAGAATTCCGTTGCCGGCCTGGCCAACCGCGTGCTGGCCGGCGTCGCCGACAAGGTGGTGACCGGTTTCCCCGGCGTGTTGAAGAAGGGTGAATGGGCCGGCAATCCGGTGCGTGCCGAGATCACCGCAGTCGCGCCGCCAGCCGAGCGCTTTGCCGGCCGAAGCGGTCCGCTGCGGGTGCTGGTGGTTGGCGGCAGTCTCGGCGCGGCGGCTCTTAATGAGGCGATGCCGAAGGCACTGGCGCTGCTGGCACCGGAGCAACGGCCGTTGGTCACGCATCAAGCCGGCGCCAAGCAGATCGATGCGCTGCGTGCGGCCTATCAGGCCGCTGGTGTGGAAGGCGAGTTGCTGCCCTTCATCGACGACATGGCGGCGCGCTATGCCAAGGCCGATCTGGTGATCTGCCGTTCCGGCGCGCTGACCGTCGCCGAGCTGGCGGCCGTTGGTGTGGCCAGCGTGCTGGTGCCTTTCCCCCATGCGGTGGATGACCACCAGACCGGCAATGCCCGCTTCCTCGCCGAGGCTGGCGCGGCGGTGCTGTTGCCGCAAACCGAATTGACGCCGCAGCGCCTGGCCGCGCTGCTGCAGGAGATGGATCGCGAGCGCCTGCTGACGATGGCCGACAAGGCCCGCGGGTGTGCCAAGCCGGAAGCGACGGCCCGTGTGGCGGACGTCTGCGCTGGTCTCGCCGGGTAAAGGAAGAACGTGAAACACAAAGTCAAAAGCATTCATTTCGTCGGGATTGGTGGCGCTGGCATGAGCGGCATCGCCGAGGTGCTGCTCAACCTCGGCTACGAGGTCAGCGGTTCCGACCTCGGCGACAACGTGGCGACCCGCCGTCTGCAGGCGCTGGGTGCCCGCGTGGTGCAGGGGCATGCGGCCGAGAACGTGGCCGAGGCTGACGCAGTGGTGACGTCCACCGCCGTCAAGGGCGACAACCCGGAAGTCATCGCCGCCCGCAACCGCGGCATTCCGGTGGTGCCGCGGGCCCAGATGCTGGCTGAGCTGATGCGCCTCAAGCAGGGCATCGCGATTGCCGGTACCCACGGCAAGACCACCACCACCTCGCTGGTGGCGAGCATCCTCGCCGAGGGCGGGCTGGATCCGACCTTTGTGATCGGCGGCAAGCTCAACGCCGCCGGGGCCAATGCGCGCCTGGGTAAGGGCGATTTCCTGGTTGCCGAGGCGGACGAATCCGACGCGTCCTTCCTGCTGCTGACGCCGGTGATCTCGGTGGTTACCAACATCGACGCCGACCACATGGAAACCTACGGCCACGATTTCGCGCGGCTCAAGCAGTCCTTCGTGGATTTCCTGCAGCACCTGCCCTTCTACGGCGTGGCGGTGCTGTGCGACGACGACAAGCACGTGCGCTCCATCGTGCCGTTGGTCTCCAAGCAGATCGTCCGCTATGGCTTCTCCGAGTCGGCCCACGTGCATGCAGAGAACATCCACGCGGTGGACGGCAAGATGACGTTCGACGTACTGCGTCGCCACGGGGAGTTCGAGCCCCTGCACGTGGTGCTCAACCTGCCGGGCCGCCACAACGTGCTCAATGCGCTGGCGGCGATTGCGGTAGCGACCGAGGTTGGTGTGTCCGACGAGGCCATCGTGAAGGCCCTGGCCGAGTTCAAGGGCGTCGGCCGGCGCTTCCAGCGCTACGGCGAGGTGGCCCTGCCGAGTGGCGGTGCGATCACCGTCATCGACGACTACGGCCACCATCCGGTGGAAATGGCGGCGACCATCGCCGCGGCCCGCGGCGCCTTCCCGCACAAGCGCCTGGTGCTGGCCTTCCAGCCGCACCGCTACACGCGTACGCGGGACTGTTTCGAGGATTTCGTGAAGGTCTTGTCCACGGTCGACGCCTTGCTGCTCGGCGATGTGTACGCCGCCGGCGAGGCGCCCATCGTGGCGGCCGACGGCCGCTCGCTGGCGCGGGCGCTGCGCGTGGCGGGCAAGATCGAGCCGGTGTTCGTCGAGAACATCGAAGACATGCCGGCGGCCATCCTGGCCGCGGCGCAGGACGGGGACGTGGTGATCACGATGGGGGCCGGCAGCATCGGCGCCGTGCCCGGCAAACTGGTAAGCGGTGGAGTCTAAAAAGGTGGCAACTGAGGTGAGCAGTCGATTCGGAAAAGTGGCGGTCCTGCTGGGCGGGACGTCTGCTGAACGGGAGATTTCCCTGATGTCGGGTGGTGCCGTGCTGGCGGCGCTGCAGGGCGCGGGCGTGGATGCCCATGCCTTCGATCCGGCCGAGCGGGATCTGCACATCCTCAAGGAAGAGGGTTTTGATCGTGTCTTCATCGCGCTGCATGGGCGTGGTGGTGAAGACGGCACGGTGCAGGGCGCCCTTGAGCTGATGGGCATTCCCTATACCGGTAGTGGCGTGATGGCATCGGCCATCGCCATGGACAAGTGGCGCACCAAGCTGGTGTGGCTGGCCAGCGGCCTGCCGACGCCGCGCTTTGCGATCCTCGACGAGAAGACGGACTGGGATGCGGTTGTGGCCGAGCTCGGCCTGCCGATTTTCGTCAAACCGGTGCATGAAGGCTCCAGCATGGGCGCCACCAAGGTGACCGAGGCGGGCCAGCTGAAGGCGGCCTGGGAACTGGCCGCCAAGTACGATTCGCTGGTCCTGGCAGAGGAGTTCGTGAGCGGCCAGGAGCTGACGGCGCCCTTCCTCGGCGATCAAGCCCTGCCGCTGGTGCGCATCGTCGCGCCGGGTGGCAACTACGACTACCAGAACAAGTATTTCACCGACGATACCCAGTACTTCTGCCCGAGCGGTCTTCCGGAGGCCCTGGAGACCGAGATCAAGGCGGCGGTTGTGCGCTGCGCCCAAGTGCTGGGCTGCCGCGGCTGGGGCCGTGCCGACCTGATCCTGCGCGAGGACGGCCGCTTTACGCTGCTGGAGATCAACACCGCGCCGGGCATGACCAACCACTCGCTGGTGCCGATGTCGGCCCGTGTGTCTGGTCTGTCCTTCGAGGCCCTTTGCCTGGAAATCCTTGCCGGAGCGCGTCTTGGCTGACCAGCGCACCACCTCCAACGTTCCGCCGCCGGCAGGAGGCAAGGCCGCCCCGGCGAAGCGCGGGCGCGCCACGCGTCCGGCCCGGGATGCGGGAGGAAACGGGCTGTGGGACCGTCCGCAGCTCCTCAATCTCATTTCCGACGCGCTGATGGTGTTCGGCGCGGCGGGCCTCGGCTACGCGGCGGTGGCGGCGATATCGCGCCTGCCGGTGTACCCGCTGCGCGAAGTGGTGGTGATGACGCCGCTCGCCCAGGTCACCACAGCCCAGCTCGAGTACGCGGCGCGTTCGTCGCTGCGTGGCAATTTCTTCACGGTCGACCTGGACGATGTGCGCGGGGCTTTCGAGAAGCTGCCCTGGGTGCGGCGTGCCGATGTGCGCCGGCACTGGCCGGGTGGAATCGAAGTGCGCCTTGAGGAGCACGTCGCGTCGGCTTACTGGCGGGTTGGCGAGACTGGTGACATGCGCCTGGTCAATCGCTATGGCGAGGTGTTCTCGGCGGCCAGCAATGCCCGGATGCCGGTCTTCAGCGGGCCCGAAGGCTCGTCCGGCGTGCTGCTGAGCAAGTTTGACGATTTCACGCACAAGCTCGGCCCCCTCGGCAAGCAGCTCGTCGGCGTCTCACTGTCGGCCCGCGAGGCCTGGCAGCTAAAGATGGACGATGGGCTCACCATCGAGCTCGGACACGACCAGCCGAAGGCGCCGATCGACGAGCGCCTGGCCCGCTTCGTGAAGTATTACCCCCGCGCCAAGGCGCAAGTGAACATGAATGTGGCGGTAGTGGATCTCCGCTACCCCAGTGGTTTTGCCCTCCGGCCGATACCGCCTGCTGCGGCGGCGGGCAAGCAAGAAAGCAAAGGTAAGCGATGAGCAAGGAATACAAGGAACTGATCGTCGGCCTCGATATCGGCACGTCCAAGATCACCTGCGTGGTGGCCGAACTCAAGCCGGACGGCCGCATGGATGTGATCGGCCTCGGCACGCAGCCGTCCTCGGGCCTGAAGAAGGGCGTGGTGGTGAACATCGAGGCTACCGTCGATGCGATCTCCCGGGTCATCCAGGAGGTCGAGCTGATGGCCGAATGCAAGATCCGCGACGTGTATACCGGCATCGCAGGCAGCCACATCCGCAGCTTCAACTCCAATGGCATGGTGGCGATCAAGGACAAGGAAGTCTCGCCGATCGACGTCGAACGGGTCATCGAAACTGCCCGCGCGATGCCGTTGCCGGCCGACCAGCAGATCCTGCACATCCTGACCCAGGAATTCATCATCGACGGCCAGGACGGCGTGCGCGAACCCATCGGGATGAGTGGCGTGCGCCTGGAGGTCAAGGTGCATATCGTCACCGGTGCGGTGTCCGCGGCCCAGAACATCGTCAAGTGCGTGCGCCGCTGCGGCCTTGAAGTGCTCGACCTGGTCCTGCAGCCGCTGGCCTCCAGTTACGCCACCTTGTCGGAAGATGAGAAGGAACTGGGCGTATGCCTGGTGGACATTGGCGGTGGCACCACCGATCTGGCGGTGTTCACCCAGGGCGCGATCCGACATACCGCGGTGATTCCAATCGCCGGCGACCAGATCACCAACGACATCGCGATGGCGCTGCGTACGCCGACCGCCGAGGCCGAGGAAATCAAGATCCGCCACGGCGTTGCGATGCACACGCTGGCTGACGCATCTGAAATGATCGAGGTGCCGGGCGTCGGCGATCGTCCGCCGCGCAAGCTGTCCCGTCAGGCGCTGGCCGATGTGATCGAGCCGCGCGTGTGCGAACTGTACGAACTGGTTCAGGCCGAACTGCGCCGCTCGGGCTACGAGGAACTGTTGTCCTCCGGCATCGTGCTGGCCGGCGGCGCCGCCGTCATGCAGGGCATGGTCGAGCTGGGCGAGGAGATCTTCCACATGCCGGTGCGCATCGGCTATCCGAAGTACGACGGCGCGCTGGCCGACGTGGTCTGTGAGCCGCGCTACGCCAACGCGATGGGTTTGGTGATGGAGGGGGCCGCGCAGAAACGGCGGGGTCTGCAGGCGCGGCAGACGCGCAACGTGGGGCAGGTATTTTCGCGGATGAAGTCCTGGTTTGAACGTAATTTTTGAGGGCCGGTGACTCCGGCGGGCGAAATCATTGCATTTGGATAACTGTGTGCGGCCGGCCTTTATTTAGCTGTAAAATTTAGGGTTATCACTAAATACGGGGCCGATTGCGCACTGGCACGATCAGCGCAGTTTTCTTGGAGGCGAGGTAAATGTTTGAAATTGTTGAAAAGGCGGCCGGTGGCACGAACATCAAGGTAATTGGTGTTGGCGGTGCGGGCGGTAACGCAGTGGATCACATGATCCGCGAAGGGGTGCAGGGCGTCGATTTCATCGCCGCCAACACTGATGCCCAGGCCCTGACCCGTTGCCTGGCGCATACCAAGGTTCAGCTCGGCAAGAGCGGCCTGGGGGCTGGTGCGAAGCCCGAGGCGGGCCGTGCGGCCGCCCAGGAGTCCCGTGACGCCATCGCGGCGGCACTGGAAGGTGCGCACATGTGCTTCATCACTGCAGGCATGGGCGGTGGCACGGGCACCGGTGCTGCGCCGGTGGTGGCCGAGATCGCCAAGGAAATGGGCATCCTGACCGTGGCCGTGGTGACCAAGCCTTTCGACTTCGAGAACCGCATCCGCGTCGCCGAGAGCGGCGTGGAGGAGCTCTCCAAGCAGGTGGACTCCCTGATCGTCGTGCTCAATGACAAGCTGCTGGAAGTGTATGGCGACGATGCCAGCTTCGAGGAGTGCTTCCGTTCCGCAGACAATGTGCTGACCTGCGCCGTGGGCGGCATTGCCGAAATCATCAATGTGCATGGTCTGGTGAACGTGGACTTCCAGGACGTGCGTACCGCGATGGCCGAGATGGGCCGTGCGATGATGGGTTCCGCCGAGGCCTCCGGCCTCGACCGTGCCCGCATCGCCGCCGAACAGGCTGCCGTGTCGCCGCTGCTGGAAGGCACCGAACTGTCCGGCGCCCGTTGCGTGCTGATCAACATCACCGCCAACCGCAGCCTGAAGATGGCTGAGGTGCGCGATGCGGTGCGTACCGTGCAGGCCTTTGCGGCCCAGGAAGCCTTCGTCAAGTACGGCACCGTCTTCGACGAGGATATGGAAGACCGCATTCGCGTCACCGTGGTGGCCACCGGTCTCGGCGTGGTGCGTGCGGCCGTGGCGCGCAAGCCGGAAATGCAGGTGATTCGCACCGGTACCGACAACGTCGGCATGGAAGTGGATTACGGCAACTTGGAACTGCCGGCGGTGATCCGCCGTACGTCTCGTACGACCGTCGAGGCGATGAGCGCCAACGGCATGTCCACGCTGGATATCCCGGCCTTCCTGCGCAAGCAGGCGGACTAAGCCAGCCAGCCGGCGTCACGCCGGTGGCCCGGACAAACGCGCAGCGGGAGGTCGCCTCCGTCCGCTGCGCGTTTGTTGTTTCTAGGGTCGCCCGAGCAGCTTTTGCTGCAGTGCGGCAATAGTGGTGTGTTAAAATTCAACGAGTTGAATGCGAGGCCGGCCATCATGTTGAAGCAGAGAACCCTGAAAACCGTCGTCAGTGCTACCGGTGTGGGGCTTCACAGCGGCAACAAGGTCACCCTGACGCTACGTCCGGCGGCGCCGGACACCGGCATCGTGTTCCATCGGGTGGATCTCGATCCGGTCGTGGACCTGCCAGCCGATCCATACGCGGTCTGTGACACGCGCATGTGTTCCGGGCTGCAGAAGGATGGCGCCAAGGTCAATACTGTCGAGCATTTGATGTCGGCACTGGCCGGTCTTGGTATCGATAATGCTCACATCGACGTGGACGCGGCCGAGATCCCCATTCTCGACGGCAGCGCCGGGCCTTTCGTGTTCCTGATCCAGTCCGCCGGCATCGAGGAGCAGAAGGCGCCCAAGCGTTTTCTGCGGGTCATCAAGCCGGTCGAGTACGTGGAAGGGGACAAGTGGGTGCGCCTGGAGCCTTATGACGGCTTCAAGCTGAGTTTCTCCATCCTGTTCAATCATCCCGCCATCGACAGTACTGGCACTTCGGTGACCGTTGATTTTGCGGAGCATTCCTATGTGCGTGAAGTCTCCCGGGCACGCACTTTCGGTTTCATGCAGGACGTCGAGTTCATGCGTGCCAATGGGCTCGGCCTGGGGGGCAGCCTCGACAACGCTATCGTGATGGACGAGTACCGGGTGCTGAACGCCGATGGTCTGCGCTATGCGGACGAGTTCGTAAAGCACAAGGTGCTCGATGCGATCGGCGACCTTTACCTGGCCGGCCATTCCCTGCTGGCGTCCTACAGCGCCTACAAGTCGGGGCATGCCCTCAACAACCAGATCCTGCGCGTGCTGCTGGAAGACCGCAGCGCCTGGGAAATCGTCACTTTCGAAGAAGACGCCAAGACTCCGCCGGCGGTGGCCCAGCTCTTCGACCTCGCCAGCGCCTGAGGCCCTGCCGTGCTGATCATGCGGATCGTGGCTGTATTGGTGGCGATCGGGATCGGCGCATCGGTGTTCGCCTTCATCTTCACGCGGGAGCGGCGCTATCTGGTCCTCGGCTGGCGTTTGTTCCGCTATGCCATCATCGTTGCGCTGCTGTTCTTCGCGCTGCTCATCCTCGAACGGGTGCTCGTCCCCTTCGTCTAGCCGGTACTCTTCACGAAGCGTTTCAGTGCCTTGGCCAGCGGCGAATCGGCGGGCAGACCAGATGCCAGTTGATCAAGCCCGCTACGTGTCGAGTCGCTGATATGGCGGGACGGCGGTGGCGGTGGTGCAGGGCGGTATTCCCGTACCGCAACCTTCACCTTGATATCGCGGAGCAACACGCCGGCCCGGGCCAGGTCGACCAGCAGGCTCGGCACGGCCTGGCGCAGCTTGACCGCAAGCCCCGCGCTATCGACGTGCAGGATCAGCTCTTCCCCTTTCAGGTTGGCCACCTTGCAGGCGCTCGCCATGTAGTCGGGCAGCAGGCGGTTGATTTGCCCCTGCAGGCGCAGCAGGCGCGCCGCGTGGGCCTGAATGCGGGACAGGGCAGAGCCGCTGCCGAGGAAATTGTCGATCGAACTGGTGCTCATAGGACTTGGATTTCAGGAATGCGCCCCCATGCTATGGAGAACGTTCGTGTCGTACAAGCGGGCGCCCGCCCGCTGGACCGCCATGGTCGCGTCCGGACGTCATGTTAGAATCGGCGTTTTGCCGCGTTTTCCCTTCCAAATCAAATGATCGCAGGCCTACTCAAGAAAATTTTCGGCAGCCGTAACGACCGCCTGATTCGCCAGTACACGCAAACGGTGCGCAGCGTCAACGCGCTGGAGCCGAAAATTCAGGCCTTGTCCGATGAGGAACTGCGTGGGAAGACCGATGAATTCCGTCAGCGCGTAGCCAACGGGGAGAGTCTCGATGCGCTGCTGCCCGAAGCCTTTGCGGTGGTACGGGAGGCCGGCAAGCGCGTGCATGGGATGCGCCATTTCGACATGCAGCTGGTTGGCGGCATGGTGTTGCATGACGGCAAGATCGCCGAAATGCGCACCGGCGAAGGCAAGACGCTGACCGCCACGCTGCCGGTGTATCTCAACGCGCTGTCCGGCAAGGGCGTGCATGTCATCACCGTCAATGATTACCTGGCCAGCCGCGACTCCGACTGGATGGGCCGCATCTACCGCTTCCTCGGTCTTACCGTGGGCTGCAACCTGTCGCAGATGCCCCACGACCAGAAGAAGGAAGCCTACGCCGCGGACATCACCTACGGCACCAACAACGAGTTCGGTTTCGATTACCTGCGCGACAACATGGTGTACGACGTGGCCGAGCGGGTGCAGCGCGGCCTTAACTACGCCATCGTCGACGAGGTGGACTCCATCCTCATCGATGAGGCACGGACGCCGCTGATCATCTCCGGCCAGGCCGAGGATCACACCGAGCTCTACATGCGCATGAACGCGGTGCCGCCGCTCCTCAGCGTCCAAGAGGGCGAGGGCGAGAACATCACCACGCCGGGTGACTACACCGTCGACCTGAAGGCGCATTCGGTGCTGCTCACCGAGCAGGGGCATGAACATGCCGAGCAGATCCTTGGCAACCTGGGCCTGCTGGCCGAGGGAACCAGCCTCTACGACCCGAGCAACATCCTGTTGATCCACCACCTCTATGCGGCACTGCGCGCCCACGCGCTGTACCACAAGGACCAGCATTACGTGGTGCAGGACGGCGAGGTGGTGATCGTCGACGAATTCACTGGCCGTCTGATGTCCGGACGCCGCTGGTCCGAGGGCCTGCATCAGGCCGTCGAGGCAAAGGAAGGTGTGCGCATCCAGGCCGAGAACCAGACGCTGGCCTCGATCACCTTCCAGAACTACTTCCGTATGTATTCGAAGCTGTCCGGCATGACCGGTACGGCCGATACCGAAGCCTACGAATTCCATCAGATCTACGGCCTCGAGACTGTCGTCGTGCCGACCTCCCGTCCGATGATCCGCAAGGACCAGAACGACAAGGTGTACCGCACCCTGAAGGAAAAGCACGATGCGATCGTCGCCGACATCAAGGAGTCGGTGGCCCGCGGTCAGCCCGTATTGGTCGGCACGACGTCGATTGAAAACTCCGAAGTGCTGTCTGACTTGCTGACTCGCGCCAAGCTGCCGCACAACGTGCTCAATGCCAAGCAGCATGCGCGGGAAGCCGAGATCGTCGCGGAGGCCGGTCGGCCGGGCGTCATCACGATTGCGACCAACATGGCCGGTCGTGGTACCGACATCGTGCTCGGTGGCAACGTGGAGAAGCCGATCGCCTTGATCCGCGAGGACGAGTCTCTGTCCGCCGCGGATAAGGATGCCCAGATCAGCAAATTGCGCGAAGAGTGGAAAGTGCGCCACGAGCAAGTGCTGACGGCTGGCGGCCTGAAGATCATCGGTACCGAGCGTCACGAGTCGCGGCGTATCGACAACCAGCTGCGTGGTCGTTCCGGCCGTCAGGGTGATCCGGGCGAGAGCCGCTTCTACCTGTCCCTCGAAGATCCGTTGATGAAGATCTTTGCCGGCGAGCGTCTCAACGCAATCATGGTGCGCCTCAAGATGCCCGAGGGCGAGGCCATCGAGGCGGGTATGGTGACCCGTTCGCTAGAAACTGCCCAGCGCAAGGTCGAGCAGCGCAACTTCGATATCCGCAAGCAACTGCTCGAATACGACGACGTCTCCAACGACCAGCGCAAGGTGATCTACCAGCAGCGCAACGAGCTGCTGGAAAGCGCCGACATCGCCGAAACCATCACGGCGATGCGCGAGGGCGTGCTGCACGACCTGTTCCGCATCTACGTGCCGGCCGACTCCGTCGAGGAGCAGTGGGACATCCCCGCGCTCGAACTGGCGCTGGAATCCGAGTACCAGCTCAAGCTGCCGATTGGCGAATGGGTCAAGGCCGAGCCTAATCTGGCTGACGAAGACATCCTGCAGCGCGTCCTGGAGGCCGGAGCCCAGGCCTATGCGGATAAGGTTGCCCTGGTGGATCTCGGCGCCTGGCGCGGCTTCGAGCGCAATGTGATGCTGCAGAGCCTCGACACCCACTGGCGTGAGCACCTGTCGGCCCTCGACCATCTGCGCCAGGGCATCCACCTGCGCGGCTATGCGCAGAAGAACCCGAAGCAGGAATACAAACGCGAAGCCTTCGAGCTGTTCGAGAACCTCCTGCAGGTGGTGCGCACCGAAGTCACCAAGCTGCTGATGACCGTGCAGATCCGTTCCGAGGCGCAGCTGGAGGAGGCCGAGGCACCGCCTGAGCTGGAAAATGTCCAGTACCATCATGCCGATTACGAAGAAGCCTTGGCGACGGCCAACCCGGACCGGGATACCGCGCAGCCGCAGGTGAACGTCGCGCCGAAGGCCGGCCGCAACGATCCCTGCCCCTGCGGTTCGGGCAAGAAGTACAAGCATTGCCATGGCAAGCTGAACTGAAATAGCTTCCTGCACATTACGGGGCCGGCGTCATGCCGGCCCCGTTCTTTTGCAGTCTGCCTCAAGATGGGCGAATGTCGGCCGTTATGGGGCGAGAGGTGAAGGGATGAGTCAGAACGGTCAGGATTTATCGGAATGGATCGCCCGGATTCGCGGGTGTGAGATGCCTGTATTCGGGCACACGGTGCAGGCCTTGCGCGCCATCATGGACGATGAGCGGGCGTCGGCGTCGGCGCTAGCCCAGGTCATCCTGAAGGATGCACCGATGACGTCCAAGGTACTGCGGCTGGCCAACAGCGCCTATTTCAATCACGCTCACCAGGGCGTCAATACGGTTTCGCGGGCCATCGTGGTGCTTGGCTTCGATCCGGTGGCGGAACTGGCCCTTTCGGTGTCCCTGATTGACTCCCTGCTGCAGGGGGGCGTGCGCAGCCGGGTGCAGATCGAGATGGCCCGCAGTTTCCATGCGGCCGTGCAGGCGCGCTGGGTGGCGGCGAAGCGCGGTGACGGCGCCGGCGAGGAAGTGTTCATTGCAGCGCTGCTGGCACGTGTCGGCGAGATGGCCTTCTGGTGTTTTGGTGGCGAGCAGGCCCAAATGCTTGATCGCTGTCTTTCCCAGTCCCAGATGCGCGAGGAAGAGGCCCAGCAGGTCGTGCTGGGGTTTCCGTTGCGTCACCTGTCGGTCGGACTGGTTCGTGAATGGCGCCTCGGTAGCCTGGTGGCGGCTGCCCTTGAAGGGGATCCGCGCAGCCGCGGTCCCGAGCGGGCGGTCGTCCTCGGCCATCGCCTGGCCCGTGCTGCGGAAAGCGGCTGGGATTCCCAGGTTGGCCGGCAGGCCATCCGCGATGTGGCGGACTACCTCGGACAGAGCGTGTCGACCGTGCAGGCCGAGGTGATCGTCAATTCCAACGAGGCGGCGCGGGTGGCGGGGACCTTTGGCGCCCCGGAGGCTGCCAGGATCATCCCGCACCGGGATCTGCCGGCGGAGCCGGAAGTGCCGGCAGCAGTGATCCCGAGCGGGCCCGATGCTGGCCTGCAGCTACGTATCCTGCATGATCTGACCGCATTGACCCTGAGCCGGGCAAGCATCGCCGACATCCTTCAGCTGGTGCTGGAAGGGGTGTATCGGGGTGTCGGTTGCGAGCGCGTCGTCGTCGCATTGCTGACGCCGGACCGGAGCCAGCTGCAAGGCAAGGCGGCCCTGGGGGCGGGCGGCGAGGGGCTGTGCGCCCAGTTCGCGTTTCCGATGGACGGTGATCCTGAAGACGTGATCGATACCGCGATCGACAGCGGTGTGGCCTGTTGGGTCACGCCTAAGCATGCCCCGAAGGGAATCCGGCGGCTGTTCCGGGTGACTGCATGCAACCACGCTTTCGTCGTGCCCTTTGGCATGCCCAATCGGCAGATCGGGGTGTTGTATGCCGACCGGGGCGGGAAGCCGCTGGATGACGAGAGCTGGCGGGCCGTGCAGCATTTCGCCCTGCAAGCCAGTCTGGCGGTAGGGATGCGTGTCCCGGACAGCGATTATGCGCAGTCCAAGTGGTAAAGGCGACAGCTCGCGGGTGCGCCGGTAAGGGCTCAGGGATTATCATTGCGGGTCCTTTTTCATCCGCACTCGTTTCCGGAGCCTGCCATGCCTGTCCTGCTTTCCCCTCCTGATGCCTCAGCCCTGTATACCGTTGCCGGAGTTCGTCTTGGTGTGACCGAGGCGGGGGTGCGCAAGGCCAACCGGAAGGATCTCACGCTGATTGAACTGGCCCCCGGTGCCCGAGTGGCCGGCGTGTTTACGCAGAACCGCTTCTGTGCCGCCCCTGTCCAGGTGTGCAAGGCGCATCTGCCGGCCGGCAATATCCGTGCGCTGGTGATCAATACCGGCGTAGCCAATGCCGGTACCGGTGAGCCCGGCCTGGCGGCGGCCCGTGAAACCTGTGCGGCCGTGGCCACGGAGCTGGCTGTCGAGGCCGGTCAGGTGCTGCCGTTCTCGACGGGCGTGATCCTTGAGCCGCTGCCCGTCGAGCGCATCGTGGCGGGTTTGCCCGCCGCGAAGGCGTCCCTCAAAGCCGATGGCTGGTACGACGCCGCCCACGGCATCATGACCACCGACACGGTGGCCAAGGCGACCTCCCGCAAGGTCCAGATTGGCGGCAAGACCATCACCCTCACCGGCATTTCCAAGGGTGCCGGCATGATCAAGCCCAATATGGCGACCATGCTGGGCTTCCTGGCTACTGACGCAGACGTGGCCCAGCCGGTGCTGGATGCGCTGCTGAAGGAAGTGGCCGACCTGTCCTTCAACAGCATCACGGTGGATGGCGATACCTCCACCAACGACAGCTACATCCTCATCGCCACCGGCCAGGCTGGAAATACCACCATTGCCGACACGACGTCGCCAGACTACGCGGCCTTCCGCGCCGCGGTGCTGGAAGTGTCGATCTGGCTGGCCCAGGCGATCGTGCGGGATGGTGAGGGCGCGACCAAATTCATCACCCTGCAGATCGAGGGCGGCAAGGATCGCGAAGAGTGCCGCAAGGTCGGTTATGCGATTGGTCATTCGCCGCTGGTCAAGACGGCCTTCTTTGCGTCGGATCCCAACCTGGGACGGATTCTGGCCGCGATCGGTTATGCCGGCATTGGTGACCTGGATGTTTCCGCGCTGCGCGTATGGCTGGCCAGCAACGGTGAAGAAGTCCTGGTTGCCGAAAAGGGCGGGCGGGCCGCAAGCTATCAGGAAGCTGCGGGCGCCCGCGTGATGGCTGCCGCCGAGATCACGATCCGGGTGGATCTGGCCCGCGGCGATGTCGCAGCCACCCTGTGGAGCTGCGACTTCTCCTACGACTACGTGAAGATCAACGCGGACTATCGCTCCTGACCTTCCGTTGTCTTGCCCTGCGTCAGACGTTCTGGCGCAGGGCGTCGACGACCTGCTGGCGAGTTACCTTGAAAGCCGGCAGGATTGAGGCCAGCACCGTTCCGAAGAATCCCACGCAGGCAGAACTGACCAGGGTCAGCGGCACGATCCGGATGTAGGCCGTGTAGCCGACATTGGCATTGGGCGGTGGTGGCATCGGAATGCCGATGGCCGAAATGATAAGGGCGGCTGCCACCCCGAGCGCTACGCCGATCACCGCCCCGGCCAGGCCGAGGATTGCTCCCTCGGCAATAATCAGTTTGACGATGTCCCGCGACCGGTTGCCAAGCGCCTGCATGGTGCCGAATTCGCCCTGGCGTTCGAAGACGCTCATATTGACGCTGTTGGTGACGGACAGCAGGACCATCAGCAGGATGATCAGCTGCAGCACGCCGAACTGGCGGTCGTAGAGCTGCACCGTCTTCTCGTAGAAGTCCGAAAGGCTCTTCCAGCTGCGCACATCGTAGGCGCCGCCCTGCAATTCGGTAGTGACTTCGCCAAGGACGCGATCGGTGTCCTCGGTCTTGTGAAGGGACACGACGAGCATGTTGCTTCCCTTCGTGAACATCAGCTCCTGGGCCGCCGAGAGGGGAATCCGGACCGCCCGTGCGTCGAAGTCCTTGGAGAAGCTCTGGAAGACGCCGATCACTTCGAAGTCGAGGGTATTCATGGCGCCTTCGGCGGCCGACAGTACCAGCGTCACCCGGTCTCCCGGCTTTAGCCCGAGGGTCTTGGCGACACCCTGGCCGAGAAGGATGCCTTCGCGGTCGCTGTCCTTCAAATGGCGACCCTCCGAGATCATGATGAAGCTGCCCAGCTTGGTTTCCTTGTCCGGCTCGACGCCTTCACCAATGATGGAAAGATCGCGTTTGCCGTTGTTGAGCAGACCGGAAAAGTAGATCCGCCCCATCACCTGATCAACGCCGTCGTGCTTCTCGATGCGGCGGGCAAGTTCGCCCGGCGCTTCGATCAGGAAGCGCTCCGGCGACCGGGTCCCCTTCTCGATGAAATCCTTCTTGAAGATCTGAAGATGTCCGGTCTGGGAATGGATGATGACTTCGCCGAGCTGGATGAAAGTATCCTGCACGAAGCCCCCGGCGAGGATTAGGCCGACCACGCCGAAGATGATGGCGGCAAGGGTCATGCCGCTACGAATCTTCTGGCGGAGTACGTTTCTGAGGGCGAGCTTGAAAAGCATGGTCGGGCAGGCTCAGCGTTGGTGGCGGAGGGCATCCACGATGTTCATCCGGGATGCCTTGATGGCGGGGAATATGCTCGCCGCCAGTGTCGTCAGGATGGCCAGGGACAGCGCTTCGATGATCAGGGAGGGGTGCAGGTGGATGCGCCCGGTCACTCCGGTGGACATCCCCGGCGGGGGGGGCATCGGGATGCCGACGTAGGAGATCAGGGAGCCGAGCAGACTGCCGAGCACGATGCCGATCAGGCCGCCCAGGGTACCGAGGAGCAGGCCTTCGAGAATGAACATGCGCAGCACGCCGTTGCGGCGCACGCCCAATGCCATCATCGTGCCGATTTCACCGGTACGTTCGATCACCGCCATCGACAGGGTGTTGGAAATCGACAGGATGATGATCAGCGCAATCAGGAGCTCCACGCCGCCGACCTGGCGGGACATGAGGACGACGGTCTTCTTGTAGAAGTCAGCCAGTTCGTGCCATGGAATGAACTGCAGATCCTTGCGATCAGCTTCAGCCTGGGTTGCCCTGATGAAGCGGTCGGTGTCGGCGGTCTGATCCAGCAGGACCAGCCAGCTGGTTGCGCCGGCGGCCCGGGACAGTTGCCGGGCGACGGAGAGCGGAGCCCGCAGGAATGCGTCGTCATAGGCCTTGGCCGCCGTCATGAACAGCCCCCGGACCTTGCATTCGACGGCATTCAGGCCGCCCTTGGTGGTGGCCGCCAGAAGCACGATCGTGTCTCCCGTCTTGACGCCCAGATTGGCGGCAAGGCCCTGGCCGATGATGATTCCGTTGGGCGCATCGGCCGACAGGGGTTCGCCGTCAACGATATACAGGTAGGTGCTCAGTTCTTTTTCCCGGTCCGGATCGACCCCCTCGCCGGAGAATGAAATCGTCGAGTCGTTGTGGCTTGCCAGGCCGGTGAAGGCTAGGCGGGGCGCGATCGTACGCACGCCGGGCGTCTGGCCTATCTTGGCGAAGAGTGGATCCTTCTCGGGCAAGAGATAGGAATAAGGATCCGCTAGTCCCTTTTCATAGAAGCCGGGACGAACGATCTGGACATGTCCCAGCTGTGCCCGGATGGTGGATTCCCGCATGCTGTCGAAAATCCACTGAATGAAACCGCCGGCCAGCATGAGCGCGATGACACCCCCGGCGATGGTCGCGAGGGCGAACAGGGAGCGTCGTCGTTGGCGGACGATGTTTCGGAAGGCCAGGACGATATCGCGGCGTGTGGTGTCAGGCTGCATGGGTTGTAGCAGGCGTCGCTAGGCAAACTGGAAAAGAATACTGCATATTATCCACCAGCGTTACGGTGAGCCGTAGCGACATGGAGCGCGAGGCGGCGATGCGCTTGTGTTCTCCATGCGTTATCTTTCCTCCGGCATGGTGGGCGCCCCGGGAAGGTATATATTCCGGTAGATTCCCAGGGAGATACTCAGAGGGGCAGGAATATGACAACAGTTGCTCCGCGCGGCGGTCCTTGGGATGTGGTGATCGTCGGCACGGGAATGGGGGGCGCCACCCTTGGCTATATCCTTGCGCGGGCTGGCCGGAAGGTCCTGTTCTGCGAGAAGGGGCGGTCCTACCTGAATGATCCGGGTGCCCGTTGCGGGAACTATGCGGAGGTTTTCAAGGGGCATCGGGGCGTGCCGACGCCGGCCGACCGCGATGCCATGGCGGCCGCCGGCCGGTGGTGGGACGAGATTCACGACGTTTCCCAGGGTCGGACACGGCGTTTCATTCCTTATATTGGATCCGGCACAGGCGGCTCCAGTGCCCTCTACGGTGCGGCGCTGGAGCGTTTCTTCCCTGCCGACTTCACGCCGGCCCGCAATTTTCCCGGTGATCACGGCGCCGAATTGCCGGAGGCCTGGCCGGTGAGCTTCGAGGAACTGCTGCCCTACTACCGTGAGGCTGAGGCCTTGTATCGTGTACAGGGAGGGCCTGACCCCTTGAAGACAGGGGGCGAGGCCGGACAGTACCGTGCTGAGGGGGAGGCGCTCGAACCACCGAACCGCGAGTTGATGAGCTTCTTCGCGGCCAAGGGGCTGAACCCCTACCGCCTGCCTGTCGGGTGTGAGCAGATTTCCGGCTGCTCGGGCTGTCAGGGCTATCTGTGCGGCAACAGCTGCAAGAACGACAGTGCGCGAATCTGCCTGGCGACTGCGATCTCGGAATACGGTGCAACCCTGTGGGACAACTGCGACATCGTCGGCCTGGATGCCGACCACAGCAGGGTGCAGCGCGCGCGCGCCGTGCATAACGGCCAGCCGGTGAGCATCGAGGCCGAGACCTTCGTGTTAGCAGCGGGGGCTCTGGCCACTCCGCATCTCCTGCTGCGTTCGAAGAGCGATTGGTGGCCTGAAGGCCTGGCCAATGGTTCCGGATTGGTGGGGCGGATGATGATGCGGCATTTTGTCGATCTGTATGCCGTCTTCACCAAGGATGCAGGCCTGGGGAAAGGAGCCAAGCAGGTGGCCCTGAATGACCTCTACCTGTCGTCTGCCGGCAAGTTCGGAACGGTCCAGTCCTTTGGGGCGTTGCCGCCGCCTGCGGTGCTCGTGGATAGCGTTCGGGATGACGTCGAGCATGCGCTTTTCAAGGCGGCCGGCCTGGCCATCGAAGCTGCTCGGCCGCTGATGGAGCCTTTTTTGCGTACCCTGTTCGGGCGAGCGACGATGCTGGCATCGATCACGGAGGATCTGCCTTACCGCGATAACCGGGTCTTCGTTGGGGAGGGGGGCGAAGTCTGTATCGACTATCGGGTCAGGCCTTATGAGCGGAAGCGTATCGCCGCGGTTAGGGCAGAGGTGGCTGCAATATTGAAGCCCTACCGGATGCTGCTGATCAAGCAAGCCGAGAACAACCAGCGCATCGCCCACGTCTGCGGCACATGTCGGGCTGGGGACGACCCTGCCAGCAGCGTGCTCAATCGGAACAATCGGGCACATCAGGTGGACAACCTCTACGTGGCCGATGCGTCCTTCTTTCCGTCGAGCGGAGGCACAAATCCGGCGCTGACCATCGCCGCCAGTGCCTTGCGCATGGCGGATCAGATGATCGGGATCAACAGGGAGCAGATTGCATGAATGTGGATATTTCCAGTTGGCGAGGTGATTGGGCGCTGGTGACGGGCGCGTCGTGCGGCATCGGCCTGGCTTTTTGTCGGGCTCTTGCAGCCGAGGGCATGAATCTGGTTCTGGTGGCGCGGCGGGCTGACGTGCTCAACGAGTTGGCTGTCTCCCTGGCACGTGATACGGGGGTGAAATGTCTGGTACTCGCCCATGATCTGAGTGAGCCGGATGCGCCGACGGAACTGCTGCGCCGTGTTGGCGAGGAGGGGATCCGCATCCGCTTGCTGGTGAACAATGCGGGAGCCGGGCATTGGGGGCGCTTTGCCGGCGCGTCGGCCGATGTCCACCGCCAGCAGATGACGCTCAATGCCGTTGCTCCGGTTGTCTTGTGCCGGCTGTTCGCCGATGACCTTGCCTCGTTCAAGGGGGCTGCCGTGATCAACCTCAGTTCGCCGGCGGTCTACCAACCTGTCCCGTACATGGCTGCTTATGCGGCCTCGAAATCGGCTGTGCACAGTTTCAGCCTGGCGCTGAGTGAGGAGTGGCGGAGCCTGGGGGTGGTGGTCCAGACGCTGGTGCCGGGGCCTACCGCGACCGAGTTCGATGCGCGGGCTGGCGCCTACGGCAGCGCCCTGGGTGAAGCCCGTGCCAGCGTGGAGTCGGTTGTGGCGGCTTCGCTCGGGGGCTTGAAACGTGGTGATGTGCTTGTGACGACCGCGAAGGGCGTCTTTGGGCAGCGAATTTTCGGAGGCCTGTTTCCTCCGGCTTTTGTTGTCCGGAAGGTGGCGGCGATGTTCCGTCCCCCGGACGAGCACTGAACACAAGCTCTGGAGCTTGCTGCCGCGGGCAGGGCGAGCTCCAAAAAAACAAACCCCCGGCGAGGCCGGGGGTTTGTCCGCAGTCTGGAGGCAGTCCTCCAAACTGACTTTCTGGTACTTGGTCTTACTTGCCGCCGCGACGGCGGCGGCTCATGCCGAAGCCGAACAGGGCCAGACCTGCCAGGGACAGGGAAGTGGGTTCCGGAATCCGGTTGGCAACGAAGTCGTTGGTCGCACGGGTCTGAAACATGACACCCTGCTTGGTCGCGTCAGCGCCAGCCAGCAGCTTGCCGTTCACCGAACCGATTGCGCTGGTGCACTCGGTGCCAGCAGCAGTGTTGTGGCCCGCACCCGGGATCAACGCGCCTGCCTTGTTGGTGAAGCAGGAGGACGGATCGGTCTTGTCGAAGGGCTGGCTGTTAAAGGTGTCCAGCACCAGAACGATGGACGACAGACCGGTCAGGAAGAAGTTTGGGTCGTAGAAAGTTACGTCCGCCTTCAGCTTGGTGGAGCCGGTACCCTGGGTGGAAGTGATGCCCGGGTAATCGTTGGTGCCGTTCTTGTCGAGATTGGCAGTGGCGCCAGAGGTGACCTTGAAGCCACCCACGCCGGTGCCGTCGGCCGCGTCGTAGGCACGGATGGAGCCTTCGAGGATGAGCGTGCCGTTGGAGAAGCCGGTGCCATTGACCATGCTGGAATCGACGCCGGAGTAATACACGCGGAAGAAGTTCTCACCGCCGCCGGTCGTCAGGAAGTCAGCGCTCGGGAAAGCACCGCCAGCCGGGATGCCGATTTCACGGGTGCCGAACACGTAGGTCCACTCGTAGGCGCTGCCCAGGCCGGTGCCGGTGATGCTGTTGCCGCCGGCGTCGTTGAAGTTGGCCAGCGAAGAGTGACCATAGGTCTGGATGGTGCCGGTCGGGACCGGCAGAACGACCCCGCCAGCGGTCGGCAGGGAGATCACGTTGCCGGTGTTCCAGCCCAGTGCGCCGACGGAGATGGCGCCTTGGGCACCCAGGTTGCCATCCGGATCGATAGAGATAACTTGACCAGCGAACGCGTTGGCGGTCACCAAGCTGCCGATGGCAAGTGCGAGAGAGCGAAGTTTCATTCCAATTCTCCTTGGATTTATGGGACTGGGCATGTCGCCCGCAGGCGCATTGACCGGTTAGCTATTGTGCCAAAGGGCCCTGGAAAACCTAATGCATCTACTGTGCCAGATTGAGAATATTCAATAAAAACAGTTTGTTGTCTTGTTGTTGAGTGCGTTTTTTTTGAATGCTGTAAATATTTTCGACACTCGAGGTCGCGCCATCTGCGTGCGTCTGAACAATTGTTCATGGGCGGACGCCGCCATCCTGCATCAGCCGTTCGAGTGCCTGACCAAGCAGGGCTGCGGTGTCGTAGTGGGTACATACGGCGGCGAGGCGCTGGGCCGCAGCACCGAAGACAGGGTTGGTCAGCAGTGCCGAAATGGCAGTCTCCGCCTGTGGGGAGAGCAACTGAGTCTTGCGCAGCGTGAGGCCTGCCTGCCAGCTCTCCAGGTAGTGCATGTTCAGGAACTGGTCGAGGTTGCCCGGTACCCCCAGAACGGGCACTCCGCTCGCGATCGCTTGCATGGACGTGGGACTGCCACCGTTGCAGACAACCAGTCGGGCTCGCGCGGCTGCAGCATCCCCCGGGATGTAATCCGCGCTAAAGACCTGGCCGCCGGTCTCGATGCCTGGGGCTCCGGCACTGGCAACGATCAACTGCATGCCGGTGGTGCGCAGGCGGTCAACGAGGCGGGGAAGCAGTTTGCCGTCGCCCGAGCTACCAAGAGTGATATAGATGATTGGCCGTTCTGGATCCAGTGCGTCCCACCAGGTGGGCAGGGGAATGTCGGGTGACCACTGGATGGGGCCGATGAAGATACCGTTGCTAGTTGCACCTGGCGAGGCGCCATAAAGCTCGGCAACGTCGCAGAACAGGACAAGGTCGGCATCGGTATAGGCACTGCGCAGATCGAGGCCCAGGCTGGGCAGACCGTAGTGCCGTCTTAGCGCATTCATCGGGAGGGCGTGGTAGGCGAAGGCAACGGGGCGGGCGAGGTCGAACAGGGCCTGGGAAATGCGGACGCCGAGATAATCGACCATCGGCAGGTTGGGAACGGTGAAGCGGGGAGACTGTGCCGGACTCCAGTAGGCATTGGTGATCGTTGCGTAAGGGACCCGCTGGCGGCGTGCGGAGGCGGAGAGGGAGAGGCGAAAGTCTCCGATCACCAGGTCGGGCCGATACGCCTGCAGGATTTCTTCGTCCTCCTCGGCGAAAGCGAGCAGGGTGGAAAAGTCGAAGACAGGACGCCCCTGGGCCAGGTTGTTGATGAACCTTGCCTTGTCGATCGGTCGCAGGGCGTGAAAGCGTCCGCTGAAGTTGCCGAGAAAGCGCTTCGCGTCGGGTGATGCGGCGAGGATCACGTCATGACCGGCGGCCAGCAGGTAGGTGGCGATCCGGAGCGGGCGGCCCAGGTGCGCCAGTGTGACGTCATGGGCCATGAGTAGAATCGTCTTGCGCATCACCGTTGTTCTTGACGAGTGGGACCGCGTGCCCACGATTGCAAAATTCTGCAGGCGGCCGTTCCGCCTGTCCACCGCGGGCATGTTGGGGCATGGGGGGCAGCGGGACGCTAGCCGGAACGCATGAAGAGCAGCACCAGCTGGCATTCGACGTCCAGCCTGAGCGGCTGGATGTCCCCTCCGTCGGAACTGCCGTTATCGTCTGCCATGGATAGGCTGCATGGGCGTAGGCGGACCTGGCCGATTTTTCGGAGGGCCGCCAGCAGTTCGATGAACCGCTCCTCGTGCGCGACCGTGGCCCGAATGCGCAAGGGGACTAGGCTGACCAGCGGCATCGCGGTGGTTCCTCGCTGCGCGTCGGTCGGCATCTCAGGGCTGAATTCGAAGTCGGTGACTGTGATGCCCGGTGCGGTGCGCAGGGCGTGGAGTGCTTCCATCCAGCTGACGCGATCGATCTTTGCCGAGGGTCCTTCGTCCGGGTAGCGCGCCCAGGCGGCCTGAGCGTCCGCGGTGAGCCGCTCGGTTTCCCGGAACTGGCGGTCGCGTGCTTCGCGTTGTGCCAGGCGGGAGTCGGCAGCGGCGTTCGTTTGCTGGGCGTTGCTTCGCCAGTAATGACTGCTGGCCAGGAGGGCGACGCCTGTGGCAAAGAGAAGCCCGGCGACCGTCAAGGGGGTGCGTAGGCCCGGGCGGTGCCATTTTGTCCCGGCTTTCATGGTTGGACTGCAGGGATTTCGAGATGGACGCGGAGAGCGCTGGTGCTGCCCTCCGCGTCCAAAATCGCCGGGCTGAGGGAGTGGCTGCCCGTCATCTCGACAGGAAGGTGCTCCGTGTGGAGTTTGATGCCGGGGATGGAACTCAGTGCGGCGAGAAGGCGTTGCGCGTGGTTGCCCCGCTCCCGTGCGAGCCCATCGGGAAGTGCGAAGTGCAGGTCCAGGCCCTGGGTGCGAGATGGTGCCGCGTTTTCGGGGCCGGTTGTGCCGTTCGCAGTCCACTCGATACGCTTGAGCGCGGCGTCTGGCAGCGGCGCCAGTGTGTCGGCCAACTGGTGCAGGGCTGGCTCTGGGCTTGCCGTCTCGGCCTCCAGGCGCTGAAGCATGTCGAGGGTCGCTTGCAGGCGCGGTAGTGGATGGGCTGGCGATGGGCTGGCAGCCGGCAGTGCAGCCAGGGCGCGTTCGATGGCGTCGCCGCGGGCGGTGGCCGCCGCGCCGCGCTGTTCGAGAGTCTGGGTTTCCATCACGTTGGAGACGGTGAGAAGCATGCACAGGACCAGCACCATGGCTGTTCCCGCAACCATCAGCTGGCCAGCCAGGTGAAGGCGTCCGGCGTGCAGGGCCGCGGCAGGCGTGGCATGCGGCAGCCTTGCATGGTGGCAGGGCTGCCGCAACAGCAGGAGCCTGTCGTCTCCATCGGTGGGCCTGGCGTGGCGGGGGCTGGCCAGGGACGACGGGGGGGGAGTGGGCGAAGCGCAGCTCGCCGGGGGTAATGACGGCATCCGACGTGGTGCTGGGGGTGCTGTTTGCCGGCGTGAGCAGATGGCGATGAACCTGGCGGGCCTCGTCCTGCCACTGGGAAAGCGGTGGCGGCTCGGTCTGTGATGCCGGACTCAGGCGACTGAACAGGAGCTTGCGGCCTTCGCCGCACGAGATACGCAGGCCGGCGGGGGGCTGCATGGCCAACAGCAATGGTCCCTGTGTTGCAGGAAGGTGTGCGGCGAGAGCAGCGGCCAGAAAGGCAGCAGGCACGAGGCGCTGCAGCCGGTGGCCGTGCCCCTCGATGGCTTCCAGGCATGGCGTGATGGTGGAAGGCCGGCCCGGCGTGGCGAAGAGGATGCGCTCATCCTGCCGCCCCGACGGCTCGCGGTCGAGGTATTGATGGGCAACGAACGGGGTGTCGGGCAAGAGCTGCGCCTGGCGCCGCTCCCGCAGGCGTCGGCGATCCGGCCCCCGGACATGGGGCAGGGTCTCGATCCTGAAGCGCTCGTCGGGCAGGTCTACGAGGAGCGTGAACGGGGTGGCCGTGGACAATCCGTGCAGCCACCCCGAGAAGGCCTCGAGGCCAGCCGCGTCGGTGGGGAAATGCCCGCAATGCTCGGTTGCGTGCCGATGCCGGAGATAGCAATGCAGGCCATCCGGTGCGAGGTAAAGGAGCGGGTGGTGGCCCATGGTCAGAGTGGCATGTGGGTGATGATGTCGTACACCGGTGTCAGGATGGCGCTCATCACGACCAGCAGCAGCGCCCCGAGGACGAGGGTGAGGATCGGCTCGATGCTGGCCTGCAGGCGCTCGATCGCTTCGCGGACGTCCCGGTCGTAGAAGTAGCTGACGTTGGAGAGGGCTGTATCGATGGCGCCGGTGCTCTCGCCGACCCGCAGTATGCGGGTGACCAAGGGGGGAAAGAGACCCACCGCGAGGAAGGCTTCGGAAAGCTGCCGCCCGTCCTGGATGGCCTGTCCGACCTGCTGCAGCCCTTGCCGCAAGGCGGAGTTGCCGACCACCCCCTCGGCAGCCTTCACGGCGTCGATGATGGTGATGCCGGCGGCGTACATCATCGCGAACAGGCCGGTGAACCGGGCGAGGATGATCTTGTTCAGGATCGGGCCGACGATGGGCAGGCGCAATAGCGCGGCATCGAAACGCAGGCGCAGCGCGGCGTGGCGGTTTAGCGCCGTGCGGGCGGCAAGGGCGCAGGCGGGTAGGGTGATTGCCAGCAGCCAGCCTTAGTCGGCGAGCAGGCCGGCCACGGCGATCAGCTGACGGGTCTGCCACGGAAGGGGGCGTCCGGTGCTGTGGAACAGGCGGGCTAGTTCCGGAACTACGAAGAGCAGTGCGACGCCGAGGGCGGCCAGGATGACGGTGATGACGATGGCCGGATAGATGGCCAGGCGGCGCGAATGGGAGGCGAGTTCAGCCTCGCGCTTGAGGGCTGTCGAGAGAGTGTCAAGGATTTCCGGCAGGCAGCCGGACAGCTCGCCGGCCCGGATCAGGTTGCAGAACACTGGATCGAAGACCCGTGGGTGGCAGGCTAGGGCTTCGGACAGCGTGAGGCCGCCTTCGATGGAGCGCACTGTATCGTTGATGACCTGCCGGAAGAGCGGATGGTGGATCGAGTCCCGCAGGTCGTTCAGGCTTTCGAGGATGGGTACGCCGGCGCGCAGGAACTGCTCCAGGTGAAAGCACAGCTTGATCAGCTCCCGCCGGGATACCGGGCCTTGCCGGCGCGCCCAGGGCGTGGTGCCGACGGGCTTGCCGTGGAGGAGGTCGAGATCGAGGTTGCGCAGGCGCAGTTCGAGATCGGCGAGATCGGTGGCCTGCAGGCGCCCGCGGACCCGGCGGCCGCGGGGATCGAGGGCACGGTGGGCAAAATCGGTCATGCCCGGCTGCGACCGCTTAAGTCGACCATCCGGGCCAGTTCCTCGACGGTGGTGCTGCCTTCGAGGACCCGCCGGATGCCGTCTTCGGCAAGGCTGGCAAAGCCGTGCTGGCGCGCGCTGTCGAGGATCTCGCGGGGCGGGGCGGGGCGAGGCGCGGCGGGCGATCAGTTCGTCGAGGTCGGGGTTCAGCCGCAGCAGCTCGATGATGGCTAGCCGCCCGCGATAGCCCTGGAACTCACAGTGGGTGCAGCCGGTGGCGTGGTGGAGCAGGGGGCGGGGCTGGTCCGGGGACAGACCCAGCAGTTCCATCTCGGGCTCGCTGGCCGGATGGGTTTCCCGGCATGTCGGACACAGGCGCCGCACGAGCCGCTGGGCGATGACGCCGATCAGGTTGCCGGCCAGGATGTCAGGCTGGATGCCAATGTCCAGCAGACGCGGGATCGTGCCGACGGCGGAGTTGGTGTGCAGGGTCGAATACACCTGGTGGCCGGTCATCGCTGCCTGGAGGGCCATGCGCGCGGTGTCCGTGTCGCGGATCTCACCGACCAGGATTATGTCCGGATCCTGGCGCAGCATGGCCTTGACGCCGTTGGCGAAGTCCAGCCGGGCGGCGTCTGCGACGGCGGTCTGGCGGATCATGGCGAGCGGGTACTCGACCGGGGCCTCCAGGGTCATGATGTTGACGTGCTCGGTGTTGAGGTGGTTGAGGATGGAATAGAGGGTGGTCGTTTTGCCGCTACCAGTCGGTCCGGTGACCAGGATCAGCCCTTCGGGGCGGTAGATCATCCGCTTTAGTTGCTCGAAGGCGGCGGGGGCCAGTCCAAGTTCGTCGAGGGGGACGATGCCCCGGTGGCGGTCGAGCACGCGCAGCACGCGGATCTGTCGCAGCAGGCCGTCCAGGCGGTAGCGGATGCGCAGGAAGCCGGCTTCGGGTTCGAAATGGATGTCCGAGGCGCCGCGTTTGACGGCGTCGGCCAACAGCGCATCGATCAGGCGCACGACCGGCTGTGCGTATTCGCCACGTGTGGCGCCGGTGCGGTGCCCATCCCGTGTGCCGGTTTCGATCTCGTGCAGGATCCCGTCGATGGACAGTGTATGGCCGTAGAGCTGGTCGATGGCGCGGGCAATTTCCGATTGGCCGGCGAGGCAGGTCTCGATGCGGGTTCCGACCGGGAGAAAGTTGAGCACCTGGTCGCGGGCCTCGCTGTCGTGGCTGTTGCCGGTGGCGATGAGCAGATGCCGGCGTGCTGCGTCGTAGCTGAGGGGAATCAGCTTGAGGCGGCTGGCCACGTCGCGGGGGATGAGGGCCAGGGCTTCGGGGTCGGGCAGCTGGGTGGCCAGGTCGACGCTGGACTGTGCGAGGGCATCGGCCAGTGCGTCGCGTAGCACTGCCTCGGAGATGAAGCCGAGCTGCACCAGTTGCTGGCCGAGCAGGCCGCCGCCGCGGCGCTGCTCGTGCAGCGCGATGTCGAGCTGGTCCTGGCTGATCAGTCCCAGGTGCAGGAAAGTTGCGCCTAGCGGGCGCGGGATGGCGTCCATCTTCATGGGCTTTGCTCAGGGGCGTGCCGGCTGGTTGGCGGGCGTGAGAACGGGGGGCTCCGGAAAGTTGCGCTCGCCCGGGCGGGGGGACTCCCTGAGGAAGTCCGCATCGGGCAGCAGGCGCTGGAGATGGTTTGCTTCTGCCAGCATGCTGGGCCCGTGCATCACGATGGGCCGCAGGAAGATCACCAGTTCGGTTTTCTGGATGCCGTTGTCCCGGTTGGTGAACAGTTCGCCCAGCAGCGGGATGCCACCGGCCAGCGGGATCCGGCCGGTCTTGTAGTCGATGCGGTCTTCCATCAGGCCGCCGAGAATGGCCGTTTCGCCATTGGCGATGCGCAGGATGGATTCGATCTCGCGGGTACGGATCTGTGGCACCAGGTTGGCGATGCCGGCCGGGATGTTGGGGTTGGGGTCGCGCCGGAAGTCGGAAATGCTGGAGATGGTCGGGCGGACGTTGAGGATGACTTCGTCGGATTCGCCGACCTGGGCGGTGACGCTCATCACCAAGCCTACTGACACCGCCTGGGGCGTCGTGCTGACGGTGGTCAGGGCGCCGGCATTGGTGGTCTGGGTGGTGTCGGCCTTGACGTTGAAATAGACGTACTCTTCGACGACCTTTAGCGCTGCGGTCTGGTTGTTGAGGACCGACAGCTTCGGGCTCGACAGTACCTTGACGGTTCCGAAACCTTCGAGGAGCTTTACCGTCGCATCGATGCCTCCGGCGCTCGAGAAGGTCGCGCTGAAGGGCGTCACCGTATTGCCGGCGCTGCTGCCAAGGCTCGGGCCGGTGATCCCGAAGCGGGTGCCGCTGGCCAGTACCCGGCTCCATTCGATGCCCTGCCGAAAGGTATCGGACAGGCTGACTTCGAGGATGGTGGCCTCGATCAGGACCTGCCGGCGTGCGGCGCTCATGACCTGGTCGATGAACTCGCGGACCTTTTCATGCTGGCGCCCGGTGGCCCGTACGCTGAGGACGCCGCTTTCCCGGTGGGCAACTACCGAGGCGGCTTCGCGAAAGGTGGATTTGTGCACCAGGGTCGTGCTGCTGTTCTGGCTTGCCGTCGGCGCGCCTCCGGTGGCTGGACGCACTCCGGCGCGGGATGACGACAGCGCCGCCCCCCGGTTGCGTGCCCCGGCCGCTGCCGATGTGCTTAGGACGGTCGTGCCGCTGGTCGTGCTTGTCTCCGAGCTCTCGATGAGGGTGTCGCTTGAGCCCTGCGGCAGGACCTTGTCAGTTTCGTGGAGCAGGTCGCGGATGTTCTTTTCGACCGACTCCCAGAACTGGTTGCGGGAGATGTTCTCGATCCGTGTGGTGGAGACGTTGCCGCCGCCGGCGAGGGAGGGCGCGGGCGTGGTGTTGGCGCCGGTCTGGGAGATGCCGGTGGCGCTGGTGGCGATCTGGGTGTTGGTGGAGACGGTGCCGGACATCGAGCGGCTGAGGTTGAGGTAGTCGAGGCGATAGTGGTGCAGGTAAGGCGTGTCCGGCATGACCAGCAGGGTCTCTCCGTCGAGTTCGAAGCGCATGTCCACCTGGCGGGCGATTCGGGTCAGGAGCTGTGGCAGGGTCTGCTTGATTGCGTTGAGGGTGACCGTGCCGCTGAGGCCCGGGTGGATGTCGATGTTGACGTGGGCATCCCTGGCGAGGGCGAACAGCAGGTCCTGGACGCGTACGCTGGTGACAACGACCGAATAGGTCTCCGGCTTGGTGCCCGCCGCCGCCTTTTGGGATGGGGCCGGGGTGGGCGGCAATGCCGTCATTGCACCGGTTAGCGGAGGGGTGACCGACCGGCCCAGGTGTGCCCCCGTGTCCTGCCGTGGCGGCATGGAGGTGCAGGCAGCGAGCAGCACGACAGACACCAGGAACAGGCGGGAGCGAAGCGGCATGACGGTGGTGATGGTTGGGTTATGTCATTTGAGTTTATGGCAAAAGTGTTTGTTTGCAAATGGCATGAAAGTGAAGGGGCTGCCTCTGACGGGAACGGATCGACGCGCCCGGCATGCCCTGGCGGGCCTGACCGGAACGGGTGTAAGTCATGTGTAAGATTGATAACTTCTAATGGCGCCCGGAACCAGGATCAGCCCGCCCAAAAAAGCTAATAAAAGCAGGTGTGGCCCAGAAGTCTTGCTCCCCACCCAGCCAAGGTTTTATCGCAACCGAAGTTGCACACTCATAACGCGAGGAGAGGTGAAAAAATGACGAGCGAAACCACCCAGAAGTTCTACTATCCGTCCGAAGAGGTGGTCAAGAACGCTGCCGTGTCGGGCATGGAAGCGTACAAGGCGCTGTGCGCCGAGGCCGAGCAGGACTACGAGGGCTTCTGGGGCAAGCGCGCCAAGGAGCTGATCGACTGGCAGACTCCCTTCACCCAGGTTCTCGACGAGAGCCAGGCTCCGTTCTTCAAGTGGTTTGCCGATGGCAAGCTGAACGTCTCCTACAACTGCCTCGACCGTCAGGTCAAGAACGGTCTCGGCGACAAGGTCGCGCTGATTTTCGAAGGCGACAAGGGCGATATCACCAAGGTCACTTACTCCGACCTGCTGGCCCGCGTAAGCAAGTTTGCCAACGCGTTGAAGAGCCAGGGCGTCAAGAAGGGTGACCGCGTCGTCATCTACCTGCCGATGTCCATCGAGGGCGTTGTCGCCATGCAGGCCTGCGCCCGTATCGGCGCTACCCACTCCATCGTCTTCGGTGGCTTCTCCGCCCAGTCCCTGGCCGACCGCATCAACGATGCCGGCGCCGTCCTGCTGATCACCTCCGACGGCCAGAACCGCGGCGGCAAGGCTCTCCCGCTCAAGTCCATTGCCGACGAAGCGCTGGCCAGCGGCTGCCCGACCATCAAGAGCGTGCTGGTCGTGAAGCGCACCGGTGGCGAAACCGCCATGGTCGCCGGCCGTGACATCTGGGCTGATGACCTGCTCGCCCAGCAGTCCGACGTCTGCGAACCGGAATGGGTCGAAGCCGAACACCCGCTGTTCCTGCTCTACACCTCCGGCTCCACCGGCAAGCCGAAGGGTGTCCAGCACTCCACCGGCGGCTATCTGCTGCATGCCATCCTGACCATGAAGTACACCTTCGACATCAAGCCGAACGATGTCTTCTGGTGCACGGCGGATATCGGCTGGGTCACCGGTCACACCTACATCACCTACGGCCCGCTGGCCTGCGGCGCGACCGAAGTCGTCTTCGAAGGCGTGCCCACCTACCCGGACGCCGGCCGCTTCTGGAAGATGATCCAGGACCACAAGGTCAGCATCTTCTACACCGCGCCGACCGCGATCCGCTCGCTGATCAAGGCCGCCGACAACAATCCGGCGGTGCATCCGACCAAGTACGACCTCTCCAGCCTGCGCCTGCTGGGCTCGGTGGGCGAGCCGATCAACCCGGCGGCCTGGGAGTGGTACTACCAGAACGTCGGCGGCAGCCGCTGCCCGATCGTCGATACCTTCTGGCAGACCGAGACCGGCGGCCACATGATCACCCCGCTGCCCGGCGCCACTCCGCTGATCCCCGGCTCCTGCACGCTGCCCTTCCCGGGCATCCAGGCTGCGGTGGTCGACGAGACCGGTACCGAAGTGCCCTGGGGTCAGGGCGGCATCCTGGTCGTCAAGCGTCCGTGGCCGTCCATGATCCGCACCATCTGGGGCGATCCGGACCGTTTCGTGAAGTCCTACTACCCGGCTGACTTCCAGGGCAAGCTGTACCTGGCGGGCGACGGCGCGATCCGCGACAAGGACACCGGCTACTTCACCATCACCGGCCGTATCGATGACGTGCTGAACGTCTCCGGTCACCGCATGGGCACGATGGAAATCGAATCCGCCCTGGTGGCCCACGAGAAGGTGGCCGAAGCCGCCGTGGTCGGCCGTCCGGATGATCTGACCGGTGAAGCCATCGTGGCCTTCGTGGTCCTCAAGGGTGCCCGCCCGACCGGCGACGAAGCCGCCAAGGTGGTCAAGGAACTGCAGAACTGGGTTGGCCAGGAAATCGGCCCTATCGCCAAGCCGAAGGACATCCGCTTCGGTGAGAACCTGCCGAAGACCCGCTCCGGCAAGATCATGCGCCGTCTGCTCCGTCAGCTGGCCAAGGGCGAGGAAATCACTCAGGACACCTCGACGCTGGAAAACCCGGCGATCCTCGAGCAGCTCAAGTAATTCCAGGCCCGGCAATTGCCGGGCGCGACATCCCTGGCCGTGAGGCCGGGCAGTCCGCAGCAGGTGGCTCACAGGCCACCATAAAACTAAATATATGGAGACCGCGGACTGGTCGAAACGAAAAAACAGGGGAGGAACCCGGTGCAGTTCGACCGGGGGTTGAGGGGGAGAAAAAGGCGCGTTCATCGCGCCTTTTTTTCGTCCAGCGTTTCTGTGTCCCGGGGGACGGGCCTTCTCCGCTCAGGGGTTCGCCCTGTCTGGCGGACTCGTCCGAAACGCTCGCCAAGCCTGGTTTTTCGGTTTATAAAACGACCACAATCAAAACGCTGGCATCGGGGGAGGGGAGATGATCAAGGCGACGTTGACCGGGCAGCGCCTGGTAGCGCTGTTCCTTTTCGGCTGCGTGGCGGTGAATTACCCGGTGCTGGCCATTTTCGATGTCCAGGCCAGCCTGGCAGGCATTCCCGTGCTTTACCTTTACGTGTTCGGGGTCTGGGCGGTGCTGATTGCGCTGATGGCCTGGATCATCGAGCGCTAGCCGGGCACTCGTCGATGAACATGCCAAGCCTGCCTGCCACGGGACGTGCATCATGACCGGCAGCATGGTCGTCGTCGTGTCCCTCCTGTACCTGCTGCTGCTGTTTGCAGTGGCATATGCGGGCGACAAGCGGGCGGATGCCGGCCGTTCGCTCATTGCCCATCCTTCCATCTACGCCCTGTCCCTGGCGGTGTACTGCACGACCTGGACGTACTACGGCAGTGTCGGGCGGGCGGCCTCGTCGGGCTTCGGTTTCGTGCCGATCTTCCTTGGGCCGACCCTGATGGTTGGGCTGTGGTGGTTCGTCATGCTGAAAATGGTGCGGATCAGCAAGACCTTGCGGATCACCTCCATCGCTGACTTCATCGCTTCCCGCTACGGCAAGAGCCATCTGCTCGGCGGCTTGGTGACGGTCATCGCAGTGCTCGGCGTGATTCCGTATATCGCGCTGCAACTGAAGGCGGTGTCTACCAGTTTTGCGATCATCATTCAGTATCCGGCGATCGTAATGCCGCCGAAGACGGCGAACATGCCCTGGCTGACGGACACCACGCTGTACATCGCGCTGATCATGGCCGCCTTCACGATCCTCTTCGGTACCCGCCACCTGGATGCCACCGAGCGCCACGAGGGGATGGTGGCGGCGGTGGCCTTCGAGTCGCTGGTCAAGTTGCTGATCTTCCTGGCCGTCGGTGTCTACGTCACCTTCGGGATATTCGACGGCTTCGCGGATCTGTTCTCCCGCGCGGCCGCAACCCCCGGGCTGGCGCGCCTGATGACCATGGGCGCCAGCGGCAACAGCTATGGCAGCTGGTTTGCGATGACCCTGCTGTCCATGCTGGCGCTGATGTTCCTGCCGCGTCAGTTCCAGGTGGGGGTGGTGGAGAACGTCAACGAAAATCACCTGCGCCGGGCCATCTGGCTGTTCCCTCTGTACCTGCTGCTGATCAACATCTTCGTGCTGCCGATCGCCTTGGGCGGGATGATGCATTTCGCGGGGCGCGACGTGGATGCCGATACCTTCGTGCTGACTTTGCCGATGGCATTCGGCGATGGCTGGCTGGCCCTGCTCGTGTTCATCGGCGGGCTGTCGGCGGCTACGGGCATGGTGATCGTTGAGACGATTGCGCTATCGACGATGGTCTGCAACGACCTGGTGATGCCTTTCCTGCTGCGCTACCGTTGGCTGCCGCTGCAGGGCGAGGCCGACTTGTCCGGCGTCCTGCTGGGAATCCGGCGCTGGGCGATCGTGCTGATCCTGCTCCTTGGTTACCTGTATTTCCGCTTCGCCGGCGAGGCTCATGCGCTGGTCAGCATCGGGCTGATCAGTTTCGCAGCGGTGGCCCAGTTTGCACCGGCCATGCTCGGCGGCATGTACTGGCATGGGGCGACCCGGAGCGGGGCGCTGGCGGGGCTGTCCTGTGGCTTTGCCGTCTGGTTGTACACGCTGTTGCTGCCGTCCTTTGCCAAGTCGGGCTGGTTGCCGGCGGATTTCCTGCGTAGCGGCCTGTTCGGCATCGAGAGCCTGCGCCCGCAGGAGATGTTCGGCCTGCAAGGCATCGACCCGATCGCCCATAGCCTGTACTGGAGCCTGCTGGCGAACATCGCTGCCTATGTCTGTGTTTCCCTGCGGCGGCGCCCTAACGCGGTTGAGGCCGGGCAGGCGACATTGTTCGTCGATGTCTTCAAGCAGACGCGTCCCGATGGCGAGGCATTCTGGCGCGGCAGCGCGCAGGTCAAGGATCTGCTGCCGCTGATCGGGCGCTTCATCGGCCGGGAGCGCGCCTACAAGGTCTTCGCCGACTATGCGGAGAGCCGCGGGGTCGCTGGCGTGGAGGCCTTGCAGGCCGATGCGGCCCTCGTGCACTTCGCCGAGACCACCCTGGCGGGGGCCATTGGCAGCGCCTCGGCGCGGGTCATGGTGGCCTCCGTCGTGCAGGAAGAGCCGCTGGGCCTCGACGAGGTGATGAACATCCTCGACGAGGCCTCTCAGATCCTGGCCTATTCCCATCGCCTGGAACAGAAGTCGCAGGAGCTCGAGGCGGCTACACGCGAACTGAGCGCCGCCAACGAACGTCTCAAGGAAGTGGATCGTCTTAAGGACGATTTCATGTCGTCGGTGACCCATGAGTTGCGTACGCCGTTGACCTCGATCCGCGCTTTTTCCGAGATGTTGCTGGAGGATCCGGAGATCGACGTGGCCGACCGGACGCGCTTCCTGGCCATCATCGTCAGCGAGGCGGAGCGCCTGACCCGCCTGGTGAACCAGGTCCTCGACATGGCCAAGCTGGAGGCTGGTCACGCCGAGTGGCACAACGGGGAGGTCAGCCTGATCGAGGTGGTCGAGCAGGCGGTGGCGGCCACCAGCCAGCTTTTCAAGGACCGCAAGGTCGAGCTGGTGGTCCAGCTCCCTGAGCGTGTCCCGCTGCTGCTGGCGGACCGGGATCGCCTCGTGCAGGTGGTGCTGAACCTGCTGTCCAATGCGGTCAAGTTCGTCGCCCAGGGCAAGGGGCGGGTAACGATCGCGCTGCGCGAAACATCCGAGGGGCTGCGCGTCGATGTGCGGGACAATGGGCCGGGCTTAAGCACCGAGGAGCAGGGCATCGTTTTCGAGAAATTCCGCCAGGGCGGCGATGCGATGACCGACAAGCCCCAGGGAACCGGCCTCGGCTTGCCGATCAGCCGGCAGATCGTCGAGCATTATGGCGGCAGGCTGTGGGTCGACAGCGCGCCGGGGGAGGGCGCATGTTTCTCGTTTTTGTTGCCTTGCGGCAAATCAACAGAAACGAAAGATGAGGCAGGATAAACTATAAATTCTCGCGTCCGGCTGGTGCTGCGTATCGGTACCACGATCCGGGATGACGAAGAGGGAGGGGATAGATGACTAAAAAAATACTGATAGCGGATGACGAGCAAAACATCGTCATTTCTTTGGAATTCCTGATGAAGCGAGAGGGCTTCGAGGTGTGCATCGCCAGCGACGGGCAGGAAGCTCTTGACTTGGCGCGCCGCGAATCGCCCGATCTGGTGCTGCTCGACGTGATGATGCCGCGCAAGAACGGCTACGAAGTCTGCCAGGAAATCCGTGCTGAGCCTGCACTGCACGGTACGCGCATCCTGATGCTGACCGCCAAGGGGCGAGAGACCGAAGTGGCCAAGGGGTTGGCGATGGGGGCCGATGCCTACATGACCAAGCCGTTCTCCACACGGGAGCTGGTGGCCAAGGTCAAGGCCTTGCTGGAGCTTCCCGCTTGAGCCCGCCGTTGGCGGCGCGGCGCAACGTTCGGGAGGTTTTCCTGTGAGTGTCAAATCCAGGCAGGGGCTGGCAATCCTGGCCGCCTGCGTATTGGTCGTGGGTGTCCTCGCGGTGGCCGGCATCGCCCTCTGGCGCGATCTCTCTCCCAGTGAGCGCGAAGTGCTGGAGCCCATCCTCAATCCCCGCTTTGGTCTGCTGATCATGATCGGACTGGTCGGGGCGGGGGCGGCGGCGGTGCTGATGAAGCCGTTTGCGGAGGCGGCCTTTGCGGCGCCGGCGCAACTGGCCGACGAGGTCGGGCTGATCGTTGGCACCGATCCGGCCCGCCGGCTCAAGCCGCTGGGCTCGCCAGAGCTGCAGCGCATCGCCGAGTTGGTCAATCAGTTGGCCGACCAGCGGCGCAGCCTGCAGGAGGACGTGGAGGCCCGCATCGGCGAGGCGCGCCGCTCGGTGGAGGAAGAACGCAACCGGTTGGCGGCGCTGATGTCGGAGCTCAGCCAGAGCGTCGTCGTTTGCAACCTCGACGGCCGCATCCTGCTCTACAACAATCGCGCCCGCCTGCAGTTCAAGGCCATGTCGGATACGCCGACGGCGGCGGGAGGCGGAGAGATCATCGGCCTTGGCCGCTCGATCTACCTGGTCTTCGAGCGCAGCCTCATCACCCATGCCCTGGAGAGCATCCAGGAGCGCATCCGCCGGCGTAGCGCGCAACCGGTGGCGAATTTCGTCACCACCACCCGGGCCGGCCAGTTGCTGCGCGTGCAGATGGCGCCGGTGCTGGGCAGCGGCGAGGCGGAGGGTGAACCGGCCATGTCGGGCTTTGTGCTGATGCTCGACAACATCACCCGCAACTTCGAGGTCGAGACCCGTCGCGATCAGATGCTTCACACCCTCACCGAGGGCAGCCGCTCGTCCCTGGCCAACCTGCGGGCGGCCGCGGAGATGCTGGAATATCCTGACCTCGATGCTGAATTGAAGGACCGTTTCCTGAAGGTCATCCGCGATGAAGTGCAGGGCATGAGCACGCGCCTTGACGAGACCGCCAACGCCTTCGCCGACTCCCTCAAGACCCGCTGGCCCCTCGATGAGATGCTCGGTGCCGACCTCGTGGCGGCGGCCCAGCGGCGCATCGAGAAGAAGCTCGGCCTGCCCACCAAGCTGGAGGACGTGGATCCGCAGGTGTGGGTGAAGGTGGACAGCTTCTCGCTGTTGCAGGCCATTGGCTATCTGGCGAGCAGACTGTCCGACGAGTTCGAGGTGCGCGAGGTGCGCTTCCGCCTCAGCGCCGCCGGGCGCCTGGCCCACCTGGACCTGATCTGGTCGGGGCAGGCCATGAGCACCGAGACGGTAATGGCCTGGGAGCTGGAGCCGATGACCTTCGCCGGCGAGAACTCGCCGCTGACGGTGCGCGACGTCATCGAGCGCCACGACGGCGAGATCTGGCTGCAGCGGGAAAAGACCCAGCATCGTGCCTTCTTCCGCCTGCTGCTGCCGTCGGCGATCCCCCAGGAGCAGATCGAGGCAGCGGCCTACCTGAAAGGCGACAGCCGGCCGGAGTACTACGACTTCGACCTGTTCAAGCAGACCCCGGCGAGCCATGAACTCGATGACTGCCTGCTGTCGGAACTGACTTTCACGGTCTTCGATACCGAGACCACCGGGCTCAACCCGTCGGAAGGGGACGAGATCATCCAGATCGGTGCAACCCGCATCGTCAATGGCAAGCTGCGCAAGTCCGAGTCCTTTGACCAGCTGGTTGACCCGCAGCGTGACCTGCCGGAAGAGTCGATCAAGATCCACGGCATCACGCCTGACATGTTGGCTGGCCAGCCGACGATGGGCAAGGTGCTGCCGGCTTTCCACGCTTTCGCCGAGGACACCGTGCTGGTGGCCCACAACGCGGCCTTCGACATGCGCTTCCTGCAGCTCAAGGAGGCGAGTACCGGTATTCGCTTCGCGCAACCGGTACTCGATACCCTGCTGCTGTCGGCGGTACTGCATCCGTCCCAGGAGTCCCACCGCCTGGAGGCGATCAGCGAGCGCATGGGGGTCAGCGTGATGGGGCGCCACACCGCGCTGGGTGACGCGATCGTCACCGGAGAGGTGTTCCTGCGCATGATCCCGTTGCTGGCCGAAATGGGTATCCGGACGCTTGGCGAAGCCCGCCGTGCGTCCGAGAAGACCTATTACGCGCGGGTCAAGTACTGAGGCCGGCGGCCCATGGGCACGGCTGTGACGGGAGTGCGTGCCGCCAGCCTGGCGGCCCTGCTGCGCCGGGCGCCGGTGGCGGTGTCGCCGGAGACCAGCGTCCGTGCCGCCCTTGGCCGCATGTGCGCCGAGCGGGTCGGTAGCGTGGTGGTGACTGATCCGCGTACGGACCTGCCGCTTGGCATCCTGACCCAGCGGGATGCGCTGCAGCGCGTCGCGCTGCCGGCCGGCGATCTCGACGCGGCCGTCGCCGGCGTCATGACCGGCGGGGTGGTGGCCTTGCCGCTGGATGCCAGCGTTCATCAAGGCCGCCTGGCCCTTGCCCGTCACGACCTGCGCCATCTGGTGGTGGTGGATGAGCTGGGCCGTTTCGCCGGTGTGTTGTGCCGTGGAGATCTGTACGCCCAGGGGCGGCTGGCAACTGACGACCTGATCGAGACGATCCAGGCCGTGGATGGGGCGGACGCCCTGGTTGCGGCGGCGCGCCGCCTGCACGCGGAGGGCGGTGAGCGCGTCGAGATGGGTGAAGGGGCGGGCCAACTTGGGGAGTGGATTTCGATCCTCAATGACCTGATCGTGCAGAAGGCCATCGAGCTGGCCGAAGCCGAGTTCGAGCTGCCGCTGGTGCGCTGGTGCTGGCTGGGTTTCGGCTCCGAGGGGAGGCTTGAACAGACCCTCTCCACCGATCAGGACAATGGCCTGATCTTCCTGCCGGAAGGGCATGAGGATGCCAGTCGGTTGCGCGCCCGTTTCCTGCCCTTTGCGCAGCGGGTCAATGCCTTGCTCGATGCCTGCGGTTATTCCCTGTGCCGCGGTGGGATCATGGCCGGCAATCCTAAGTGGTGCCTGTCCGTCGACGAGTGGCGGGGGCAGTTCACCGAGTGGATGTGCTCCGCTGATCCGGAAAGCCTGCTCAACGGCACAATCTTCTTCGACCTGCGCGCGCTGGCCGGCGACGCCACACTGGCGTCCGGCCTGATGCGCTGGCTGCTCGATTGTGCGGCTGACAACGACCTCTTTCTGCGCTTCATGGCTGGCAACGCCCTGAGCAGCGGCCCACCGCTGGGCCGGATCCGCGATTTCGTCGTCGATCGCCGCAGCGGCCTGCTGGATCTGAAGCGTGATGGCAGCCGGCCCTTTGTCGATGCGGCACGCATCCTGGCGCTCGCCTGCAGGATTGCCGACACTTCGACGGTCGGGCGCCTGCGGGCGGCGGGGACCGCGCTCGGCTGGGCGCCACGGGATGTGGCGCCGCTGGTGGAAGCCTTCGATTTCATCCAGCTCCTGCGTCTGCGCCGTCAGAAGGCGGCCACGCATCCGCCGAACCTGGTGGCACCCGCCGAACTCAACGAGATGGAGCGGGTCCGCCTGAAGGAATCTTTCCGGCGGGGCCGCCACCTGCAGCAACTGCTCGCGCTGCGCTACCAGCTTTAGGGCCCATGCATGAACGCTATACTCGGGTCTTGGCAGGGGTGCCGGCCAGGCACCATGGCAGGACAGGAGAGTGATGGATGAGCGATACCGACACGAGAAAGCAGGCCTACTGGAGGGCCACGCTGCGTCTCACGTCTGCCTTGCTGTTGCTGTGGGCGGCGGTGAGCTTCCTGCCCGGCTGGTTTGCCGGGGAGCTGAACACCATCGAATTCCTGGGCTGGCCGCTGGGGTTCTACATGGCGGCCCAGGGGGCGCTGCTGGTGTTCCTGGCGATCGTCTGGATTTACGCGCACTGCATGGACAGGCTGGACCGCCGCTTCGGCGTCCGTGACGATCACTGAGGCCACGACTGGATGACTTCCCTTGCCGCGTTTTCCCGCCGTCTTCGACGTTATTACCTCCTCTATTCCCTTGGTTTCGTGGCCTTCGTCGGCTTGCTGGCGGTGGCCGAGCGCTTTGGGCTGACGCCGCACTGGATCGGGCAGATCTTCCTGTTCGCGACGATCGCCATCTATGCGTCGATCGGCGTGATGAGCCGTACCTCCGACGTGTCCGAATACTATGTGGCTGGCCGCCGCGTGCCGGCGATGTTCAACGGCATGGCGACTGCCGCGGACTGGATGAGTGCCGCTTCCTTCATCGGTCTGGCAGGCACGCTGTACTACGCTGGCTTCGAGGGCCTGGCCTTCGTGGTCGGGTGGACCGGCGGCTATGTGCTGGTAGCCATCCTGCTGGCGCCCTACCTGCGCAAGTTCGGCCAGTTCACCATTCCGGACTTCCTCGGTGCGCGCTACGAAGGGCATTTCGCTCGGGTCGTCGGAGTGTTTGCGGGGGTGCTGGCCAGCTTCGTGTATGTCGTCGCGCAGATCTACGGCGTCGGCCTGATCACCAGCCGCTTCATCGGCATCGAGTTCGAGATCGGCGTGTTCGTCGGCCTGGCTGGCGTGCTGGTGTGTTCCTTCCTGGGCGGGATGCGGGCGGTGACCTGGACCCAGGTCGCCCAGTACGTGATCCTGATCGTCGCCTACCTGGTGCCGGTGACCATTCTGTCCTACAAGGTCACTGGCGTTCCGGTGCCCCAGGTGGTGTACGGGCGGGTGTTGCAGGATCTGGGGGTCAAGGAACTCGAACTGTTCTCCGAGCCGCGGGAGAACGCCGTGCATGCCCAGTTCCGGGCGCGGGCCGACGAGTATGCGCGGAAGATCGTGGACCTGCCGGAGTCGCTGGCAGCGGAGCGCGTCGTGCAGATCCGGCGCGTCAATGAACTGCGGACCTCAGGGGCGCCGGCGCGGGAGATCGCCGCCGCCGAGCGGGCCCTTCGCGATCTGCCGCGCACGCCGGACGAGGCGCGCCTGAAGTGGGAGCGGGTGCGCCAGGAGAGCCTGGCGCGATCCGTCAACCCGGCGGCCCACGCGGAGGCTTTCCCTGGCACCGAGCCGCAAAGCAAGGCCAGTGAGCGCAACAACTTCATCGCGCTGAGCTTCGTGCTGATGGTCGGCACGGCGGCGCTACCGCATATCCTGACCCGTTACTACACCACACCGACCGTCCGCGAGGCGCGTCACTCGGTGTTCTGGTCGCTGTTCTTCATCTCCTTGTTGTATCTCACGGCGCCGGCTTACGCGGTCTTTGCCAAGTGGGAGGTCTATAGCAACCTGGTCGGCTCCAGCATCGCGACCTTGCCCCACTGGGTGGCCTCGTGGGCGCGCACGGGCCTGGTGCGGGTGGAGGACATCAATGGCGATGGCATTCTCCAGTTGGCCGAACTCAGTATCAACAGCGACGCGATCCTGCTGCTGGTGCCCGAGATCGCCGGGCTGCCCTACGTCGTGTCGGGCCTGGTGGCGGCCGGTGGGCTGGCGGCCGCCCTGTCCACCGCGGACGGCCTGCTGCTGACGATTTCCCACGCCCTGTCCCACGACCTGTATTACCAGATGGTCAATCCCAATGCATCCACCCAGCGCCGCCTGGTGATCACCAAGTCCCAGCTGCTGGTGGTGGCGGTGGTGGCCGCATGGGTGGCGTCGATGCGGCCGGACAGCATCCTGTTCATGGTCGGCCTGGCCTTCTCGATCGCCGCGTCGGCCTTCTTCCCGGCGCTGGTGTTGGGCATCTTCTGGAAGCGCGCCAACAAATGGGGCGCGGTGGCCGGTATGGTGGCTGGACTGGGGGTGACGCTGTTCTACATCGCGCGCACCCATACCTTTTTCGGTGGCAGCATGGAGGCGGCCTGGCTCGACATCAATCCGATCTCCTGCGGGGTCTTTGGCGTGCCGGTGGGCTTCATCGTCATTGCCGTCGTCAGCCTGCTGACACCGCCGCCGTCGGCTGAGGTGCAAGCTCTGGTGGACTTCGTGAGGCTGCCCGATGGCCAGGAGGTACGCAGGTGATTTCAAAAAAGGCTTTGACTTTTTTAAATTCTAGTATATAGTGCCGCCTCCACTTAGGAGAGGTGGATGAGCGGTTTAAGTCGCACGCCTGGAAAGCGTGTTCAGGGTAATACCCTGACGCGGGTTCGAATCCCGCCCTCTCCGCCAAATTCAGAAAACGCCCCGAAAGGGGCGTTTTTGCTATGTGCTGACCGAAGAGGCTTCCGTCCATGCTGAACGTCCGTGCAATCCTTCGCGCCGTTTTCCTGTGTGTATGCATGCTCGGATCGGCCGTTCCGGCTTTTGCCAACGAACATGGAGGCGGGGGCGGCGGTGCCAGCGAATTCGTGCCGCTGGAAGTGATTACCACCAACCTGGCACCGGAGCCGGGTGGGGAGAGCCGCTTCATCCAGATCGCGATCACCTTCCGCCTCAACGATCCGGCGGCGGCATCGGTCATTACCGCCTACATGCCGATCATCCGGCATCAGATCCTGATGCTGCTGTGCGCCCATTCAGGGTCGGAACTGCAGTCGATACAGGCTCGCGAGGAACTCGTCGAGGAAATCAAGGACGCGGCCAATTCCACGGTTGGCACTCCGGCAAGGACCGACAAGCAGGGGCGTCGAAAGCCGGCGGAAGGCCCGGTGAAGCACGCGCTGTTCACGTCCTTCATCATCCAGTAAGCCTTTTCAGGCCGTCTCTTCCCGGTAGCGTTCCGCGGTATCGAGGAAGGCAGCCAGGATCGGAGACTGGTCATCCTTGCGGTAGATGCAGCTGAGGTCCACGAAGAAGTTCGGCGGGGTGTCAGCCAACTGGCGATAGACCACGCCGGGAAACTGCAGCGTGGTGGCCGAGTCGGGCACCAGGCACACCCCGAAACCACCGGCCACCAGCGCGACGCCGGTGACGGCATCGCCCACTTCCTGCGAAATCTGCGGCTGGAAGCCGCTGTCTGCACACAGGCCGATCACCTTGTCGATGAAGCTCGGCCGCGCGCCGGTGGGAAACAGCACCATCGGATGGTCCTGCAACTCTGCGAAGCGGATCACTGGTTGGGCGGCGAGTGGATGCTCGGCCGGCACGGCCAACAGCAGGGATTCCGTGGTGACCTGCTTGATGTCTAGGTCAGCCAGTGGGGCCAGCATGCGGTTGAAGCCCACCGAGATGCGGCGCTGGCGCAGTGCCTCGATCTGCTCGGCCTTGGTCATCGTGTGCAGCACCACTTTCACGTCGGGATAGCGGTTGCGGAAAGCCAGCAGCAGTTTCGGAATCGCGTCCAGGATCGCCGACCCGAAAATCCCCACGTCCAGCCGCCCGAGCTTGCCTTGGCCGGCCCGCTGAGTGCGTTCGGTGGCCTGCTCGACCAGCGCGCGGATGTTGCGCGCCTCCTCTAGAAACAGTTCTCCCGCCTGGGTCAGCTCCATGCCGCGCGGCGTGCGGATGAACAGCGTGACGCCCAGTTCCTCTTCCAGCTGCTGGATCTGTCGCGTCAACGGCGGTTGCGAGATGTGCAGCCGCGCCGCCGCGCGCCCGATGTTCTCCTCTTCGGCGACAGCGACGAAGTAGCGCAGGTGACGTAGATCCACGTTTCGATTCCCCTTTGTCATGTACCGGCAGGCCGGTCTTCTTGATGATACCTGTAGGGTATTAAGAAGGGGAAATAATGGTATTGGACGGTAATCCTCCCGCTCGATAACTTGCGCACCAACCCGCTGCGATTCAGGCCCGCGGCCTTCGCCACCAGACGGGCAACCAGACGCAAGACACATCACGCATGAGGAGGAAGACATGAACAAGCGTCCTTTCCGGACCGCCGCTATGGCCCCGTTTTGCCTGCGCCAACCCAAGCTGCATCTCGCCACGGTGCTGGCGCTTACGCTGCTGGGAAGTGGTGGGGCGAGCGCCGTCGCCATCGACACCGGCAACCCGGATGTGGCCCTGAGCTGGGATAACACGCTCAAGTACAGCGCCGCCTTCCGCGTGCGCAATGCCAACCCTTCGGTGGCCGACAACTCCCTCGGCCCCCAGGCCAACACCAACGATGGTGACCTCAATTTCGGCAAGGGCCTGATCTCCAATCGCTTCGACCTGCTGTCCGAGTTGGAGCTGCGCTACAAGAAGGACTTCGGCTTCCGCCTCAGCGGCGCCGCCTGGTACGACGACGTCTATAACCGCGGCAACGACAACCCCGGCGCGCTCGGCGGGGCGCTGGTCAATTCCCGCTCTGTCCGCTACGACGAATTCACCCGCGGCACCGAGCAACTGCACGGCCGCAAGGCCGAGCTGATGGACGCCTTCGGCTACATCAACTTCGCGCCCGGCGACATGAACGTCAACGTGAAGGGCGGCCGCTTCACGCAGCTTTACGGTGAGAGCCTGTTCTTTGGTAACAACGGCATCGCCGGTGCGCAGACGCCTCTAGACCTGATCAAGGCCCTGTCGGTCCCCAATTCCCAGTTCAAGGAGATCGCCCGTCCGGTCGGCCAGCTGTCCACCCAGGTCCAGCTCAGCCCGACCGTGTCGATCGGCGCCTACTACCAGCTCGAATGGCGCAAGACGCGCCTGCCGGCGGCGGGCAGCTACTTCAGCTTCGCCGACTTCGTCGATGTCGGCGGCGAATCCCTGATCCTAGGCCCTGGCGCGGTGCTCTACCGCAGCCAGGACATCGAACCGCGCAACTCCGGCCAGGGTGGTTTCCAGGTCAAGTTCAAGTCGGGTGACGCGGAGTACGGCTTCTACGCGGCCCAGTTCCACGACAAGCTGCCCCAGTTCTACGCACGCCCCGGCGTCAATGTGCGCGCCGGCAGCATCGGCGACTACGTGATGGTCTTCGGCGAGAACATCCGCACCGTCGGTGCCAGCGTCAGCACCCTGGTCGGCGAGACCAACGTGGCGGCCGAGCTGTCCTTCCGCGACAACATGCCGCTGGTGGCCTCCGGCAACGCCGTCATCACCAATGCCGACTCCAACGGCAAGGGCCGCGCGGCCTATCCGGTCGGCAAGACGATGCACCTCAACATGTCGGCGATCAGCGTGTTCGGCGCCAGCGCCCTGTGGGAAGGCGCGTCCTTTATCGGCGAGCTGGCCTACAACCGCCGCCTGTCGATCAGCGACAACGCCGACCAGCTCGATCCGCTGGCCACCAAGGATGCCAGCGCGCTGCAGTTCATCTTCCAGCCCGAATACTTCCAGGTGGTGCCCGGCGTCGACCTGCAAGTGCCGATCGGCATGAGCTACGGCATCAGCGGCCGCTCCTCGGTGAATGGCGCGCTGTTCCCGTCCGAGCACGGCGGCAACGTCAGCATCGGCGTGAAGGCGGACTACCAGAAGACCTGGCAGGGCAGCCTCAACTACACCCACTACATCGGATCGGCCGGCTCGGTGGTGCGCTATGGCACCGCGGTGCCCGAGCTGTCCTACCAGAACTTCCATGGCGACCGCGACTTCGTGTCCCTGTCGATCCAGCGCAGCTTCTGATTCGCATCAAGCAACGAGGAGACACACATGAACCAGACCAAGATTCTCGCCACCGCGCTGGTGGCCCTGCTGGCCGGCGGCCAGGCCGCCCATGCTGCGGTGAGCGCCGATGAGGCCGCCAAGCTGAAGAGCACGCTGACGCCGCTGGGCGGCGAGAAGGCCGGCAACAAGGACGGCAACAAGGACGGCAGCATCCCGGCCTGGAACGGCGGCATCACCAAGCCGCTGCCGGGCAAGAAGCTGGGCGTCATCCCGACCCAGATCTTCGCCGACGAAAAGCCGGTTTTCCAAGTCACCGCCAAGAACGCCGCCCAGTACGCCGACCTGCTGTCCGACGGCACCAAGGCGCTGCTCGCCAAGTATCCGGACAGCTTCCGTCTCGACGTCTATCCGTCCCACCGCACGGCCGCGGCGCCGCAGGAGGTGTACGACAACGTCTTCAAGAACGCCACCCGCTGCAAGACCAAGGACGGCGGCTACTCTCTTGAAGGCTGCATCGGTGGCACGCCCTTCCCGATTCCGAAGGAGGGCGTCGAGGTGATGTGGAACTACCTGATGCGCCTCGAAGCCGAGTCCATCGAATACCGCTTCAAGAACATCGTCGGCAACGCGGACGGCAGCAAGACCCTGGCCACCCGCAACGAGATCGCCTTCCAGTACCCGCAGTACTACAAGGACGCCACGCCCGAGAGCTGGTCCGGTGAGTACGCGATGTTCCGCTTCAACACCCTGGAGCCGCCATTCAAGGCTGGTGAGTCGCTGGTTATCCGCGACAGCATCGACATGAAGCAGTCCCGCCAGGCCTGGCAGTACCTGGTCGGCCAGCGTCGCGTGCGCCGCGCCCCGACGGTGTCCTACGACACGCCCGACTTCGTGGCCTCCGGTGCCAACTACTTCGACGAGGTGCAGGGCTTCTTCGGCGCCCTCGACCGTTTCCAGTGGAAGCTGATCGGCAAGAAGGAGCTGCTGATTCCCTACAACAACAACGGCTTCATCGGCGCCAAGCTGGACGATGCGATCGGCAAGCACCATCTCAATCCGGACCACGTGCGCTGGGAAAAGCACCGCGTATGGGTCGTCGAGGCCACTGTCGCACCTGGCAAGCGCCACGCGGTGCCCAAGCGTCGCTACTACCTGGACGAGGACACCTGGCTGATCGCGCTGGCTGACGGCTTCGACGCCGAAGGCAAGCTGTGGCGCACCACCCAGGTCACCCCCTTCGTGGTGCCGGCGCTGCCGGGCACGATGATGAAGACCGCCACCGTCTTCAACCTGCAGGCCAACACGATGAGCGTGATCCAGGCGCTCAACGAGGAAGAGTTCAAGATCGTGCCGCGCAAGAAGGAAACCTACTTCACCGGCGATGCGGTGGCGGCCGAGGCGGCCCGCTGAGTTCTCCCTCCCCAGGAAGGCCGGCCCGGCGCGCAGCCCGCGCAGGGTCCGGCCGACCCCGGTTCTTCCCTTGTTTTTCTGCGGCCTGCCGTGGCCGGTGTCGCGAACACCGGTGTTGCGTGGTAGTGCCGCGGAACAGGTGTTCAAGATGCGATCCTCTCTCTCCGCTCGTCGGTCGTTGCGCCTCGCCGCGACCTTCTCCTTGCTCGCGCTGCTGGCGCCAGCCGCCAGTGCGGCCGACACCCGCTCGGTGCCGGACCTGCTGGTGCAACCGGCCCAGCTCAATGCGCGCGCAGCCCATTCCCTGCAACTCTCCGTCGGTCGGGCCGGCAAGCGTCTGGTGTCGGTCGGCGAACGCGGGCTGGTGCTGCTGTCCGATGACGACGGCCGCAGCTGGCGGCAAGCCAAAGGCGTGCCGGTCAGCGTGGCGCTGACTTCGATCCATTTCGTGTCCGACAAGCTCGGTTGGGCGGTCGGCCATAGCGGCGTGGTGCTCCACAGCGCGGACGGTGGCGAGACCTGGCAGCGCCAGCTCGACGGCCGCCAGGCGGCGCAGATCGTCGCCGAGAACGCCCGCGCGCAGCTCGCCACCGGCGGCGACGCAGCCGCCCGCCATCTGCGTGAGGCCGAAGGCCTTCTGCAGGACGGGCCGGATAAACCCTTTCTTGGCGTCTTCTTCGCCGATGCCCAGCACGGCTGGATCGTCGGCGCCTACGGTCTTGCATTGGCCACCGCCGACGGCGGCAAGAGCTGGCAGTCCCTGATGACACGTATTCCCAACCCGGGCGGCAAGCACCTCTACGCCGTCAGCCAGGACGCCGGCGGCCTGTTGATCGCCGGTGAGCAGGGCGTGCTGTTCCGCTCCACCGACGGTGGCGCCAGCTTCCAGCGCTTGCAGACGCCCTACGCCGGCACCTTCTTCGGTGCGCTTGGCCTTGGCGGGCAGAGCCTGCTGGCCTACGGCCTGCGCGGTAACGCTTGGCGCGGCGACGGCGCCAGCTGGGCGCAGGTCGAACTCGCCCAGCCGGTCACGCTGACCGCCGGCCTGAAGCTGGCCGACGGCGCCGTGCTGCTGGCCGACGAAAGTGGCCGCCTGCTGCGCGGCGATGCGGCGGCCAACCGCTTCACGCCGCTGGCCACGTCCCTGCCCACCGGCCTCACCAGCATGGTCCAGGCCGCCGACGGCGCCCTGGTCGTTTCCGGCACCCGCGGCCTCAGCCGCGTGGAGCCCGCCACCCTCACTGCGGAAGCAAAGAAATGAGTCACGCCCACGATATTCCGGATGGCGTGGTGATCCGCGACCTCACGGCCTTCGATCCCCGCTCCGGCTCCCTGCCCGAACGCCTGCTGTTCAACAACCGCCTCGTCATCGTCGTCCTCTGTGCGCTGGTTAGCGTCTTCCTCGGCTACAAGGCCTTCGGCCTGTCGCTGAACGCCGCCTTCGAGAAGATGATCCCGACGAAGCATCCCTACATCGTCAACTTCCTGGAGAACCGCAGCCAGCTGGCCGGCATGGGCAACAGCCTGCGCATCGCGGTGGAGGCCAAGGACGGCACGATTTTCGACGTCGACTATCTCGACACGGTCAAGAAGATCGCCGACGAGCTGTTCCTGCAGCCCGGCGTGGATCGCCCCTACATGAAGTCCCTGTGGGCGCCGTCGGTGCGGTGGACCGGTGTCACCGAGGACGGCCTCGACGGCGGTCCGGTGGTGCCCGACGACTACGACGGCTCCGCCGAGAGCCTGGCCCAGGTGCGCCTCAACGTCGAGCGCTCCGGCGAGGTCGGCCAGCTGGTGGCCGCCAACTACAAGTCGAGCATCGTGCTGGTGCCGCTGCAGGACAAGGTCGCCGAAACCGGCGCGCGTATCGACTACCACGAGCTGTCCCAGCGCATCGAGGCGCTGCGTGCCAAGTACGAGTCGGACAAGATCGCCATCCACGTCACCGGCTTCGCCAAGGTGGTCGGCGACCTGATCGAGGGCCTGCAGCAGGTGCTGCTGTTCTTCGCCGCCGCCATCGCCATCTGCACCGTCGTGCTGTACTGGTACACCCGCTGCCTGCGCAGCACGCTGCTGGTGGTGCTGTGCTCGATGATCGCGGTGGTGTGGCTGCTCGGCCTGCTGCCGACCCTTGGCTACGAGCTGGACCCCTACTCGGTGCTGGTGCCCTTCCTCGTCTTCGCCATCGGCATGAGCCACGGCGCCCAGAAGATGAACGGCATCATGCAGGACGTGGGCCGCGGCACCCACAAGCTGGTGGCCGCCCGCTATACCTTCCGCCGCCTGTTCCTGGCCGGCATGACCGCGCTCTTGGCCGACGCGGTGGGCTTCGCGGTGCTGATGGTGATCGACATCCAGGTCATCCAGGATCTGGCCATCACTGCCAGCATCGGCGTGGCGGTGTTGATCTTCACCAACCTGGTGCTGCTGCCGATCCTGCTGTCCTACACCGGGGTCAGCCCCGAAGCGGCCCGCCGCAGCCTGCAGGCGGAGATCGCCGAAGCCGGCGACACGGCGCACCGCAAGCATCCGTTCTGGGCCTTCCTCGACCTGTTCACCCAGCGCAAGTGGGCCACTATCGCCGTGCTGCTAGGCACCGCGATGGGCCTTGCTGGCCTGGTGGTGAGCTTCCAGCTGAAGATTGGCGATACCGACCCCGGCGCGCCGGAGCTGCGTGCGGACTCCCGCTACAACCGGGACAACGCCTACATGGTGGCCAACTATGCGGCCAGCAGCGACGTGTACATCGTGATGGTGAAGACGCCCCAGTACGCCTGCGCCCACTACGACACGCTGACCGCCGTCGATGCGCTGGAGCGTGAGCTGCAGCAGCTGCCCGGCGTCGAGGCCACCAGCTCGCTGGCCGGCCTCGCCAAGGTCGCCAATGCCGGCATGAACGAAGGCAGCCTGAAGTGGTTCGAGATTCCCCGCTCCCAGGACAACCTCAACGCCATCATCACCCGCGCCCCGCGGGAGATGTTCAACCAGAACTGCGATCTGCTGACGGTGTACGCCTACCTCAAGGACCACAAGGCCGACACCCTCGCCAGCGTCGTCAAGGTGGTCGAGGACTTCGCCGGGCGGCATGCCACCGACGATCTGCGCATCCTCAACGCGGCCGGCAACGCCGGCATCGAGGCGGCCACCAACATCGTCGTCAAGAAGGCCAACGTGGAGATGCTCGGCCTGGTCTATCTGGCGGTGGTGGTGCTGGCATTCATCACCTTCCGTTCCTGGCGGGCGGTGATCTGCGCGGTGCTGCCGCTGATGCTCACCTCGGTGCTGTGCGAGGCGCTGATGGTGGCGCTCAACATTGGCGTCAAGGTTGCGACCTTGCCGGTGATCGCCCTTGGCGTCGGCATCGGCGTGGATTACGCGCTGTACATCATGACCGTCACGCTGGCCCGCCTGAAGGGGGGCATGAGCCTGTCGGAAGCCTATTACAAGGCGCTCACCTTCACCGGCAAGGTGGTGGTGCTGACCGGCATCACGCTGGGCATCGCCGTCGCCACCTGGGCCTGGTCGCCGATCAAGTTCCAGGCCGACATGGGCATCCTGCTGGCTTTCATGTTCATCTGGAACATGCTCGGCGCGCTGATCCTGCTGCCGGCGTTGGGGCATTTCCTGCTGCGCCAGAAGGTTACTCCCGTAGGGGCGAATGCATTCGCCCATGGCGCTTGATTGGTGCTTGGCGGGCGAATGAATTCGCCCCCACAGGAACTGAGGAGACAAGAACCCATGTATCGCCATTTGCTCGTACCCCTGGACGGCTCGGAACTGTCCTCCAGCCTGGTGAGCCAGGCCGTCGAATTCGCCCGTGCGCTCAAGGCGCGGATCACCTTTTTCACCGCCCGCGAGGACGTGGGCGGCAGCGGTGACGGGGCGCTGTTGCGCACGCTTTCGCCGGAGGACTTTGCTGCGGCGGCGGCCGGCGAGGCCAACGCGATTCTGGCCAAGGCGCTGGTGGCGGCGCGGGTCGTCGGGCTGGACTGCGAGGCGGTGGCCCGCACCGGCGCGCGGCCCTACGAACTGATCCTGTCCGTGGCCGCGGAGCGCGGTTGCGACCTGATTTTCATGGCTTCCCACGGCCATCGAGGTCTGCGCGGGCTGATGCTCGGCTCGCAGACCCAGAAGGTGCTGGCCCACAGCAGCCTGCCGGTGCTGGTGGCCAGCGTCGAGAGCAACGTCGCCAACGACGCGGCCCGCGCGGCCATCGACATCATCAAGGACGAGCACCGCGCCATCGCCGCCGTCGTCAATGGCCTGCGCCGTCAGGCCGGGCGGTTGAAAGGGGGCGCCGCCGGGGCGCCGGACCTGGACTTTGTTGCGGCGCTGCTCCATTACCTCCGCGCCTTTCCCGACGTGCTGCATCACCCCAAGGAGGAGCGTCACCTGTTCAGCCGCCTGGCCCGCCGTGACGGCGAACTGGATGCGCTGATCGCGACGCTGGAGCGGGAGCACCGGGACGGCGGCGCCCAACTGGCGGCCATCGACGCACTGTTGGCGGACGGGCGCCAGGACGCCGCGCGGCAGGGTGAGCTGGGCGTGGCGATCGAGCGCTTCGCCGACGCCCAGTGGCAGCACATCAGCACCGAAGAGAAGCTGATCCTGCCGGCGGCGCGCCGTCTCCTCGGTGACGAGGACTGGCGCGCTATTGAAGACGCCTTCCGCCAGAACGGGGACTGCCGCGTCGGCAGTGAGCAGGACTTGGCCTTCCGGCAGCTGTTCGTGCGTCTGATGAACGACGAGGCGGGGGGCGCGACGCCCTGAAGAGCCGTGAGGCGCATTCCTGCTGGTGCCGGTGATCCTGCGGGGGCGGCCTGTGCGTCGGCTCCCGCAGCTGTCATTCCCATCCGCCGTCCCAAGGAAGGTATTCCATGAGCACTGAAATTCTCGTTTCCGGGGTTGGCCTGATTCTGGTGCTGGCCACCTGCGCCTTGGCGTTTGCGCTGGCGCGTCGCCCGTTGCGCCAGGTGCAGCGGCAACTGGACGACATCCGCGGCCTGCTCGACGATCCGAGCGCGTCGGCCAGCGCTGCCGACTCGGTGCGCCGCCTCGAAGGGCTGCTGCAGCAAAAGGTGGCGGCGGCGCGCCGCATGGGCGAACTGGCCCGCGACCTGATGGTGTCCTCCGGCACGCTGGTGTCGTCCTTCACCGATGTCGTGCAGACCGCCGACCAGCAGTCGGAGCTGGCGCTGGCTGCTTCTTCTGCGGTCAATGGCATGGCGGCTGGCATTGGCGCCGTGTCGACGGAGGCCGGGCTGCTGCTCGGCATCGCCGCCGACGCCCACGCCCGGGCCTCCTCCGGCGGCGGCCGGGTGGCCGAGATGTCGGACAGCGTGCGCGAGCTGGCCGGTGTGGTCGGTGCGGTGGGGCAGGAGTTTGCCGGCGTGCATGCGCACATCGAGCAGATCGGCAAGATCGTGCAGATCATCCAGGGCATCGCCAGCCAGACCAACCTGCTGGCCCTCAACGCGGCCATCGAGGCGGCGCGGGCCGGTGAGCAGGGACGCGGCTTCGCGGTGGTGGCCGACGAGGTGCGCAAGCTTGCCGAGCGGACCAGCGAGGCGACGGTCAGCGTCGGCGAGATCATCGCCGCCATCGAGAGCGGCAGCGACGGGCTCAACGTGCTGCTGGCGCGGGTGAAGGAACAGGCCGGCGCCAGCGCCGACAGCACCGGCGAGGCGGCTGAGACCCTGGCGGCGATCGCCGATGGCGCCAGTCAGACGATGGCGGCGGTCGAGAACATCGTCAGCCGGGCCAACGGCGAAGCGGCCTCGGGCGGCCGCCTGGTGGACGAGATGGGCGGCGTGGCTGGCCTGGCGCGTGCCCTCGACGAGCGGGTCAATGGCTGCGATGCCGGCCTGCGCCAGCTGATGACCGGGTTGGTGGAGCTCAATGGCCTCAGCGTGGCCATCGACGTGCGCCGTGATGCGCTGGTGGCGTTGCTCGATGCCATCGAGGAGACCCGCACCAACAGCATTCTGGTGGTCAATTCGCGCAACCGCGAGCAGGCGCTGCCGCACGTGGAGCGCATCGAGGCGCTGGATGGGGTCGTCGATGCGCAGCTCACGCAGATCGACCGGGCCGTGCAGGACGAGGCGGGGCGGCGGGCGGTGCAGGCCTTCAAGGGCCGTCTGCAGGATTACCGTCGGGCCCGCAGCGGCATGCTGGAGCGCGCGCGGGCCGGCGATCTGGCGTGGATCCGCACGCAGGGTATCGAACGGGTGCGGCCGGCCTACCGGGCATTGAAGGACGCCTACGGGGCGCTGGTCGCCGGCCGGACCGCCGGCATCGCCTAGCCGGGGAAGGGGCGGAGTACAGTAGACCGACAAACGGCACGTCCGATGCCGCGGAGAGGGGAATGACAAAAACCAGACTGATCGAGCAGTTCAACCTGCGCTCGCGCTTGCGCTTCAACCTCGAGCAGGGAGAAATCTGGCTCGACGAGAATCGCATGCTGTTGTTTCACGCCCGAGCGATGGGCGCGTTGCGCCGGGAGCTGTTCGACTCCCTCGGTGTCGAAAGGGCCCGCGGCCTGCTGATCCGCATGGGCTTCGCGTCCGGCCAGAAGGACGCAGAGCTGGCCAAGAAGCTGTTCGGTAGCGGCGACCCCGATGACGTCTTCCGCATCGGGCCGGAGTTGCACGCCTTCGAAGGCTTGGTGCGCTCCAACATCGTGCAGTCCGACCTCGACTGGGAGCGCGGCAGCTTTGCCGGTGAGGTGGACTGGGACAACTCCTGGGAGGCTGACTCTCACCTGCAGCTGTTCGGGATCGGCGAGGCCCCGGCCTGCTGGACGCTGGTTGGCTATGCGTCGGGCTACGCCACGCAGTTCTTCAACCGCCTGATCGTTTTTCGCGAGACCGCCTGCCTTGCCTGTGGCGACGTCCATTGCCACATCGTCGGCAAGCCTGCGGAGGAGTGGGGCGATGACCCCTACCTGGGGTATTTCAAGCCCGACAACCTGCAGGGGCAGCTGGAGGAGATGCGCGAGGAGATCAGCCGCCTGCGCAAGACACTCTGCGCGTCCCGTCCGGCCGGCAACCTGGTTGGCGCGTCGCCGGGCTTCAAGGCTGCCTTCGACCTGGTCGGCAAGGCAGCGGCCAGTCCGATCACCGTGCTGTTGCTCGGCGAGACCGGCGTCGGCAAGGAGATGTTCGCCCGCTGGATCCACGACCATGGCAGCCGCTCCGACAAGCCCTTCGTGGCCGTCAATTGCGCGGCGATCCCCCACGATCTGCTGGAGTCCGAGCTGTTCGGCGTGCAGAAGGGTGCGTACACCGGCGCGCAGGCGTCACGGCCGGGGCGTTTCGAGCGCGCCCACGGCGGCACGCTGTTCCTCGACGAGGTCGGCGACCTGCCGCTGGCGGCCCAGGTCAAGCTGCTGCGGGTGCTGCAGACCGGCGAGGTGGAGCGCCTTGGTGACGACCAGGTGCGCAAGGTGGATGTGCGCCTGGTGACGGCCACCAACGTGGACCTGCAGCAAGCCATTGCCGCCGGGCGCTTCCGCGCCGACCTGTATTACCGATTGGCGACCTATCCGGTGCTGATCCCGCCGCTGCGCGAGCGGCGCAGCGACATCCCGCTGCTGGCGGCGGCGCTGGTCGAGAAGTACGAGGCGTCGTATCACAAGAAGCTGCAGGGCATCAGCGACCGGGCCATGCAGGCGCTGATGGGCTACCAGTGGCCGGGCAACGTACGGGAGCTGCAGAACCTCATCGAGCGTGGCGTGCTGCTGGCGCCCAGCGGCGGACTCATCGAGATCGAGCACCTGTTCGCCGGCGGTGCGCCGGTGACGGCGCCGGGGGCCGAGGTGGATCGGGCGGGCGTGGTCGGCAACGAGCGCGACGACAGCCGAAATCGCCTGTACGAGGCGATCCTCAACGAGGGCTTCGACCTGGAGCGGCATGAGGCCAAGTTGCTGGAACTGGCGGTGCAGCGCGCCAACGGCAACCTCACCCACGCCGCGCGCCTGCTCGGCATCACGCGGCGCCAGCTGGCTTACCGGCTGCGCCAGGGGGCGGTCGCGACGGAAGAGTGAGGGTTGGCCGTCGTGCCCTTGTCAGCCGGCGGCAGGCTGCGGCGTCGCAGCCTCGCCCGGGGCGTGGATCACCACCTGGTTTCGGCCACCGGTCTTGGCCTTGTAGAGCGCCTGGTCGGCGACGCGGAGCAGGGTCTCCGGGGTGGCGCCATGGGCTGGGAACAGCGCCACGCCGATCGACAGGCTCAGTGCGCCCGGCAGATCGTCACGGGCCTCGCCCAGGTCTGAAAATCCCCGCCGCCATTGCTCGGCCCGCTCGTGGGCGGCAGATTCCGGCAGGCCGGGCAACAGCATCACGAACTCCTCTCCGCCAAAGCGGCAGGCCACGTCTTGCTGGCGTGCCTCGCGGGCCAGCAACTGGCCCAGCTCCTGCAGCACCAGGTCGCCGACCTGGTGACCATGTCCGTCGTTCACCTGCTTGAAGTGGTCCACGTCGATCAGCATCAGGCATAGGGGCTGGCCTGCGCGGCTGCAGCGGGCCAGCTCCCGCTCGAAAGTGTCGATCAGGTAGCGTCGGTTGAACAGGCCAGTGAGGGCATCCCGGTTGGCCTGTTCGTGCAGGCTGCGCTGCAGCGCGAGGTTTTCGGCCAGTTGCTGCTGCAGCGTGTCGTTGGCGTGGCGCAGCTCGTGTTCCCGCTGCTTGAGGTGCTCGCGCACCGTGCGCAGTAGCAGGGCCCGGGTGTGGGCGATCCGGCCGATGCCCAGCAGATACCAGCTGAGGCCGAACACGCACAGGCCGGTGATCCACGGATTGTCTTCCGGGATGAGCTGGAAGCCGCCGATGCCGACGCCGAGCAAGGAGCCCAGCCCAAAAGCGCCGAAGGCCAGAAATATCCCGCGGTAGCCCTGGCTGATGGCGTTGTTGATCGCCGTGCTCATGAGCAGCGTGAAGGTGATCCACAGGGGAAAGCCGGTCGCCGAAACCCAGATCGCGACCAGGAAGCAGTCCGCCACCAGATTCTGCAGTTCCGCCCGCTGGGAGTTCTCTGCCCGGCAGGCGCGCCGGTAGATCAGATGCGGATAGACCAGGAACTGCAGGGCCAGCAGCAACCACACCCAGATTGCGTAGCCCTTGCCGTACAAGTGCAGTGCGTAGAACGCGAAGGCATTGACGAAGGAGACCGAGCGCATGACCCAGTGTGCCCGGACGATCCAGTGGGGTTGGCGGCGGGCAGTGGAGGGCGACTTCATTGCTCGATTATCTCCGCTCCCTTATGCCAACGTGCGAGCACGCTGAGCCAACTTGCATCTCAGTGTGACAAAGCACCGGAATTGGGTGAGGCGAAAGCCTGCCGCCCCTTGCCGGATTTTCATTTTTTCGCTTGCTGCACTGCAGCTTGACGCTTTTGTCAGGCGAAAAAGCCTCATGGACAAAAGCGTCAGGCGCCCAAAAAGGGTAATTGCTCGCCTTTTTGAGTGAAGCCTTAATAATCAGTTGTTTACGGGAGTGGCACGGCGCCTGCATTAGATGTGTTAAGCGCGGCATAAATGAAGTTGATGAAAGCCGCCGATTGACGAAAACGTCGATACACATCTGGAGGGGCCATGACACACACCGTCAGCATTGAAGACTCGGGCGTCCGCTACGCCTGCGCACCGGAGGAATCCCTGCTTTCCGGCCTGCACCGGCTCGGCTTGCGCGGCATCCCGGTGGGGTGCCGCGGCGGTGGTTGCGGCGTCTGCAAGGTCGAGATCACCGGGGGTGAGTTCAGCACCCGCGTGATGAGCCGGGACCACGTTTCCGACGACGACCTGGCCCAGCGCCGGCTGCTGGCGTGCCGGGTGTACCCCTCCAGCGATCTTTCCCTGAAGGTGATCGGCAAGCTGCAGAAGAAAGTCTGCACGCCCGCCGCCGATCGCCCGCTTCCCTGAAAAACCGTTCGATATAACCATATAAAAGGAGACGAGATATGGCGCTTACCGGTGTTCTTCGTCCTGGCCATGCCCAGGTTCGCGTGCTGGATCTGGAAGAAAGCGTGCGCTTCTACCGTGACGTACTGGGCCTGGTGGAAACCGGCCGCGACGCCCAGGGGCGGGTCTATTTCAAGTGCTGGGACGAGCGCGACCACAACAGCTACGTGATCCGCGAGGCGGACCGGGCCGGCATCGACTTCTTCGGCTTCCGCGTGCTGGACAAGGTGACCCTCGACAAATTCGACGCCGACCTGCGCGCCTACGGCATCGCCACCGAGCGGATCCCCGCCGGCGAGATGCTGGAGACCGGTGAGCGGGTCCGTTTCACGCTGCCCTCCGGTCATGTGATGGAGCTGTTCGCTGACAAGACCAAGGTCGGCAACGGCATTCCCCTCGTCAATCCGGCCCCGTGGTGCAAGGCACGTGACCATGGCATCGCGCCGATCCGCTTCGACCATGCGCTGCTTTATGGGCCGAATGTGGCCGAAGTGCAGAAGATCTTCACCGAGGTGCTCGGCTTCTACCTCGTCGAGCGCGTGCTGACCCCGGACGGCAACGCCAATGCGGCGATCTGGCTGTCCTGTGGGCAGAAGGTGCATGACATCGCCTTCGCCGAGTACCCGGAGCCCGGCAAGCTGCATCACTGTTCCTTCCTGATGGAGAGCTGGGACCAGGTGCTGCGCGCCGGCGACATCATGTCGATGAATGCCGTGCCGGTGGACATCGGCCCGACCCGCCACGGCGTGACCCGCGGCTGCACGATCTACGCGTGGGACCCGTCCGGCAACCGTTTCGAAACCTTCATGGGCGGCCACCTGCCGTATCCCGATTACGAAACGATGACCTGGACCTTCGACAACTTCGGCCAGGGCCTCGACTACCCGCAGCGCAAGCTGCACGAGACCTTCCTGTCCGTCGTCAGCTGAGCGCCAGCCATGACGAGCATCCACCCGCCGATGGACACCGCGCGGCGCTTCGTGCGCCTGAGCGGCGAGCGTCCCAACGGTTTCGTCGAGTTCGAGTTCGCCATCGGCGAGCCGGAGATCTTCGTCGAGATGATCCTCGGCCGCGAGGCCTTCGCCGAATTCTGCGCCGCCAACCGGGTGGAGATGCTGCCGCCGCGCGACCCGGACGCCCCGGCGGATGACTGGGACTGGCGCCTCACCGACGCCACCCACACCCGCTTCAAATAATCCGAACACCCGGAGACACACAACATGCAGATCGACCTCCGCACGGTCGCCATCCAGCCCCAGCGCCAGGCCTTCGACCATCTGGTGCGCCGCTTCGGCGACAAGCCGGCCTCCCGCTACCAGGAAGGTAGCTACGACATCCAGGCCGCCGAGAACCTCCACTACAAGCCCACCTGGGATCCGGAGCAGGAACTGTACGACGCCGGTATCACCCGCATCGTCATGCAGGACTGGTACGCGTTGAAGGACCCGCGCCAGTTCTACTACAGCACCTACACGCTGACCCGCGCCCGCCAGCAGGAAACCGCCGAGGCCAATTTCGCCTTCGTCGAATCCCGCGGCCTGGCCGACATGTTGTCCGACGAGCTGCGCGATGTCGCCCTCAAGGTGCTGGTGCCGCTGCGCCACGCCGCCTGGGGCGCCAACCAGCACAACACCTTCATCTGCGGCTACGGCTACGGCACCACCTTTACCCAGCCGTGCATGTACCACGCGATGGACAACCTGGGCATCGCCCAGTACCTGTCCCGCCTCGGCCTGCTGCTCGGCGACACCGACGCGCTGGAGGCCGGCAAGCAGGCCTGGCTGGACGATGCCGCGTGGCAGCCGCTGCGCCGCTACGTCGAAGACTGCCTGGTGTTGCGCGATCCGTTCGAGCTGTTCGTCGCCCAGAACGTGGCCCTCGACGGTCTGCTGTATCCGCTGGTGTACGAGCGCATCGTCGATGAGCACCTGTCGGTGCGTGGTGCCTCGGCGGTGGCGATGCTGACCCAGTTCATGAGCGACTGGTTCGACGAGACCCGCAAGTGGGTCGATGCGGTGCTTAAGGTGGCCGCCGCCGAGTCGGAGCACAACCGCGATGTGTTGCAGGAATGGACCCGCAGCTGGAGCGCCCGCGCCGCGTCGGCGATGGTGCCCATCGTCGAGCTGGCCCTCGGCGCCGAGGCCGACGAGGCGGTCGGCCAGCAGCTCGCCACGCTCACCGCGCGCATCCAGAAAACCGGCATTCCGCTCTGAGAGGTTCTCATGTCTACCGTATTCATTGCCCTCCAGGCCAACGAGGAAACCCGCCCGATCATCGAGGCGATCGAGATCGACAACCCGCAGGCAGTCGTCAATCGTCAGCCGGCGATGGTCAAGATCGACGCCCAGGGCCAGCTGGTGATCCGCAAATCGACCATCGAGGAACAGCTCGGCCGCGACTTCGACCTGCAGGAGCTGCACATCAACCTGATCTCCCTCACTGGCAATGTGAGCGAGGACGACGAAACCCTGACCCTGAGCTGGAACAGCTGAGCGAGGAGACCGCCATGGACATGAAAGTCACCAAGAAGAAGCTTGGTCTGAAAGAGAAGTACAAGTTGATGACCCGCGACCTGGGTTGGGATACCACCTACCAGACTAAGGAGGACGTGTTCCCCTACGTCGGCTACGAGGGCATCAAGATCCACGACTGGGAAAAGTGGGAAGACCCCTTCCGCCTGACCATGGATGCCTACTGGAAGTATCAGGCCGAGAAGGAGCGCAAGTTCTACGCGATCATCGACGCCCACGCCCAGAACAACGGCCACCTGAACCTCACCGACGCGCGCTACCTGTCGGCGCTGAAGATCTTCCTGCAGGCCATCAGCCCCGGCGAATACGCGGCGCACAAGGGCTTTGCCCGCGTCGGCCGCGAGTTCCCCGGCGTCGGTACCCAGGTCGCGTGCCAGATGCAGGCCATCGACGAGATCCGCCACGCGCAGACGCAGATCCACGCGATGTCCAACTACAACCGTTACTACAACGGTTTCCATGCCTTCGCGGACACCCGCGACCGCATCTGGTACACCTCGGTAGCGCGCTCCTTCTTCGACGATGCGATGTCGGCGGGCCCCTTCGAGTTCATGATCGCCATCGGCTTCAGCTTCGAATATGTGCTGACCAACCTGCTGTTCGTGCCCTTCATGTCGGGCGCGGCTTACAACGGCGACATGGCGACGGTGACCTTCGGCTTCTCGGCCCAGTCCGACGAAGCCCGCCACATGACGCTGGGCCTGGAGTGCATCAAGTTCATGCTCGAGCAGGACCCGGACAACCTGCCCATCGTCCAGAACTGGATCGACAAGTGGTTCTGGCGCGGCTTCCGCGTGCTGGGCCTGGTCAGCACGATGATGGACTACATGCTGCCCAAGCGCGTGATGTCCTGGCGCGAAGCCTGGGACATCTACGGTGTGGAGAACGGCGGCGCGCTGTTCAAGGACCTGGCCCGCTATGGCATCAAGCCGCCGAAGGGCTGGGACGACGCCGAGAAGGCCATCGACCACATGTCCCACCAGTTCATGCTGGGTCTCTACCAATGGAGTTTCGGTACCGCCTTCCACAGCTGGATTCCGTCCGAGGACGACATGAACTGGCTGTCCGCCAAGTATCCGGACACCTTCGACAAGTACTACCGCCCGCGCTGGAAACACATCAAGAAGCTGGCCGACGCCGGCACGCCGTTCAAGAACTACGGCCTCGCCAAGCTGTGCCAGTGCTGCCAGCTGCCGACCGTATTCACCGAGCCGGACGACCCGACCCTGACCTGCCACCGGGAGACCGTCTACAACGGCCAGAAGTACCACTTCTGCTCCGACGGCTGCCAGCACGTCTTCGAGAACGAGCCGGAGAAATACGTGCAGGCCTGGTTGCCGATGCCGCAGCTATTCCAGGAGCCGATCAATGGCGACCTGGGCGCCTGGATGGAGTGGGTCAGCCTGCGCGACGGCAAGGACAACGGCGACTACGCCGGCTCCGAGGATCAGCAGAACTTCGAAGCCTGGCGCGGCCTGGCCACCACGAACCAATAAGACAGACTGGTCGGGGGCCGGCTCCGGCCTCCCGACGCGACGAGGAGACTCAAATGACCGTAGCTGCAATCCGTGAATACATCGGCGTGCCGCGCGACAGCGTGGAAAATTTCGGCGGCAAGCAGATCGTGTATGCGAGCTGGGACCGCCACCTGCTGTTCGCCGCGCCCTTCCTGCTGTGCCTGCCGCCCGAGACGCGCTTCCGCGACCTAGTCGAAGGCCCGCTTACGGCCCTGGTGCAGGCCGATCCGGATGCCGCGGCCCTCGACTGGACGAAGGTCGAATGGCTGAAGGACAACCAGCCGTGGACGCCAGATTTCGACGCCAGCCTGGCCGCCAACGGCATCGGCCACAAGGACCAGCTGCGCTTCCGCACGGCCGGCCTCAACAGCCTGTCGGCGGCGGCCTGAGGAGTGCGCGATGAGCTATGAGCTGACCATCGAGCCCCTCGGTCAGACCATCGAGATCGAGGAGGGGCAGACCATCCTCGATGCCGCGCTGCGCGCCGGCATCTACCTGCCCCACGCCTGTTGCCACGGCCTGTGTGCCACCTGCAAGGTGCAGGTGAGCGACGGCGAGGTGGAACACGGCGAGGCGTCCAGCTTTGCGCTGATGGACTTCGAGCGGGACGAGGGCAAGTGCCTGGCCTGCTGCGCTACGGCCCAGAGCGATCTGGTGATCGAAGCCGAGATCGAGGAAGACCCGGACGCTGAGAACCTGCCGGTGCGGGATTTCGACGGCACGGTGACGCGCATCGAATCCCTCACGCCGACCATCAAGGGCGTGTGGGTCAAGCTCGACGCGCCGATGCGCTTCCAGGCTGGCCAATATGCGAACCTCGAGCTGCCCGGCGGTATCGGCAGCCGCGCCTTCTCCATCGCCAGTGCGCCATCGTCGGATGGTGAGGTGGAACTCAATATTCGCATTGTGCCGGGCGGGCAGGGCACCACTTATGTCCACGAGAAGATGCAGGCTGGCGAGAAGGTCCGCATCAGTGGGCCCTACGGGCGCTTCTTCGTGAAGAAGTCGGCCCAGGTGCCGGTGCTCTTCATGGCCGGCGGTTCTGGCCTGTCGAGCCCGCGCTCGATGATCCTCGATCTGCTGGAGGAGGGCTTCGAACCGCCGATCACGCTGGTCTACGGCCAGCGCACGCGGGACGAGCTGTACTACCACGATGACTTCCTGGCGCTGGCCGAGAAGCATCCCAATTTCCGCTACGTGCCGGCCTTGTCGAACGAAGCGGAAGGCTCGGGCTGGAGCGGCTTCCGCGGCTTTGTGCATGAGGCCGCCAAGGCCGCGTTCGATAACGATTTCCGCGGTAACAAGGCCTATCTGTGCGGCCCGCCGCTGATGATCGAGGCCTGCATCACCACATTGATGCAGGGGCGCCTGTTCGAGCGGGACATCTACACCGAGAAGTTCATCTCCGCGGCCGACGCCCAGCAGGTGCGCAGCCCGCTGTTCAAGGCGATCTGAGCGGATCGGCGCGCGAAGCGCCGATTTCGCGCGCCGACTTCGATACCTAAAAGGTATTCGATGTTCAGAACTAAAGTATTGGACGGTATAGAGGCCCATTCTTAGACTGGCTTCCATACCGGCTCCGCCCGGATGGCATCCAGACAACATACCGAGGTAAGCATGCGTCTCATCGAGAATTTCATCGGCGGCGAATACACCGCCGGCCTCAGCGGCAAGACCTTCGAGAAGCGTTCGCCGGTGGACAACCGGGTCATCGCGCGGATCAGCGAGGCTGGCCGCGGCGAGGTGGATGCGGCCGTGCAGGCCGCGCGGGCGGCCCTCCACGGGGAATGGGGCGGGCTGACGCTGGAGCAGCGCGTCGATCTGCTGTACGGCGTGGCCGACGAGATCACCCGCCGCTTCGAGGACTTTGTCGCCGCCGAGATGGCCGACACCGGCCAGCCGTCCCACGTCATGCGGCAGGTGTTCATTCCGCGCGGCGCGGCCAACTTCAAGGTCTTCGCCGACATGGTCAAGAACGTGCCGGCGGAGTCCTTCCAGATGTCCACGCCGGACGGCCGTGGTGCGCTGAACTACGCGATCCGCGTGCCCAAGGGCGTGATCGGCGTGATCAGCCCGTGGAACGCGCCCTTCCTGCTGATGACCTGGAAGGTTGGCCCGGCGCTGGCCTGCGGCAATACGGTGATCGTCAAGCCGTCCGAAGAGTCGCCGCACACGGCGGCGCTGCTCGGCGAGGTGATGAACGCGGTGGGCATCCCGAAGGGCGTCTATAACGTGATCCACGGTTTCGGGCCGGACTCCGCCGGCGAGTTCCTGACCCAGCATCCGGGCGTCGACGCGATCACCTTCACCGGCGAGACGCGCACCGGCTCGGCGATCATGAAGGCGGCTTCGAACGGCATGCGCGACGTGTCCTTCGAGCTGGGCGGCAAGAACGCCGGCATCGTCTTCGCCGACGCGGACTTCGATGCGGCGGTGGATGGCATCTTCCGTTCGGCCTTCCTCAACACCGGGCAGGTCTGCCTGGGTACCGAGCGGGTGTATGTGGAACGGCCGATCTTCGACAAGTTCGTCGCGGCGCTGAAGACCAAGGTCGAGGCGGTCAAGTTCGGCCGCCCGGAAAACCACGACGCCAACTACGGCCCGCTGATCAGCCAGGAGCACCGCCAGAAGGTCCTGTCCTACTACCGCAAGGCGGTGGAGGAGGGCGCCACCGTGGTGACCGGCGGCGGTGTGCCCGACGTGCCGGCCGAACTTGCCGAAGGTGCCTGGGTGCAGCCGACGATCTGGACCGGCCTGCCGGAAAGCGCGGCTGTCGTGCAGGAGGAGATCTTCGGCCCGTGCTGCCATATCCGCCCGTTCGACAGCGAGAACGAGGTCGTGCAGCTCGCCAATGCCACCGACTACGGCCTCTCCACGACGATCTGGACCACCAACCTGGCCCGCGCCCACCGCGTGGCGGCGCGCGTCGAGGTGGGCATCACCTGGATCAACAGCTGGTTCCTGCGCGACCTGCGCACGCCTTTCGGCGGCTCCAAGCAGTCCGGCATCGGCCGCGAGGGCGGTGTGCATTCGCTGGAGTTCTACACCGAGACCAGAAACATCTGCGTGAAGCTCTGACGCACGTTCCGACGTAGGGGCGAGCTCATTCGCCCTCCGTACCTTGGCCAAGCCCCGCGGGCGAATGAATTCGCCCCCACAGGACAGAGAGATGAACGAAGAACAGATCCAACACTACGGCGACGCGTTGTACGACGCGTGGCGCGAGCGCCGCACGATTGCGCCGCTGCTCGAACAAGAGCCAGACATCACCCTCGCCGACGCCTACCGCATTCAGCTGCGCTACATCGAGCGCCGCGTGGCGGCCGGCGAGACCATCGTCGGCAAGAAGATCGGTGTGACCAGCAAGCCGGTGCAGGACTTCCTCGGCGTGTTCCAGCCGGATTTCGGCCAGCTCACGTCGGGCATGGTCTACCAGGAAGGCGACGTGATCGACTTGGACACGCTGATCCAGCCCAAGGCCGAGGCCGAACTCGCTTTCGTACTGAAGGAAGACCTGCAGGGCCCGGGCGTTACCGCGATGGACGTGATCCGTGCCACCGACTATGTGGTGCCGTGTTTCGAGATCGTCGATTCGCGCATCACCGACTGGAAGATCCGCATCCAGGACACCGTGGCAGACAACGCCTCCTGCGGCGTGTATGTGCTCGGCAAGACCAAGGGCGACCCGCGCAAGCTTGACATCACGCTGGCCGGCATGGTGCTGGAGAAGAACGGCGAGCTGCACTCCACCGGCGTCGGCGCGGCGGTGCAGGGCTCGCCGGCCAACGCGGTGGCCTGGCTGGCCAACACCCTCGGCGAACTGGGTATCCCCTTCAAGGCTGGCGAGGTGATCTTGTCCGGTTCCCAGTCGGCGCTGGTGCCGGTCGTCGATGGCGACGAACTGGTGTGCACGGTCGGCGGCCTCGGCAGCTGCCGCGTCAAATTTTCCGGCAGGAGCGCCGTATGAGCATGGAAATCACCCTGTCCCGCGAGGACATCGTCCGCCTGTGCGAGCGTGTCGAAGGCGCCCAGACCCGCGCCTATGCGATCCCCAAGCTGACCGACGAGTATCCGGGCATGACCATCGGCGACGGCTACGCCGTGCAGCTGGAGCTGCGCCGGCGCTTCCTCGCCCGCGGCCACAAGCAGGTCGGCTGGAAGGCCGGCCTCACGTCCAAGGCCAAGATGAAGCAGATGGGGGTCGATGTGCCGTCCATCGGCTTCCTCACCGACCGCATGGCGCGGCCCGAGAATGCAGCCATTTCCACCACCGACCTGGTCCATCCGCGCGTCGAGTGCGAGGTCGCCTTCGTGATGAAGGACGAGCTGAAGGGACCGGGCTGCACCGCCGGCGCCGTGCTGGCGGCGACGGATTACGTGTTGCCTGCGGTGGAAATCATCGATTCGCGCTTCTCCGGCTTCAAGTTCGACCTGCCCAGCGTGGTGGCGGACAACGGCTCATCGGCCCGCTTCGTTGGAGGCGGTCGCGCCCGCTACGCAAAGGACCTGGATCTGCGGACCCTCGGCGTGGTGCTCGAGAAGAACGGCGAGATTGTCGCGATGGGCGCCTCGGCGGCGGTGCTCGGCCATCCGGCCGAGGCCATCGCAATGCTGGTGAACATCCTCGCCGAGCTCGGCGAGAGCCTGCCCGCCGGTAGTTTCGTGATGAGTGGCGGCATCACAGAGGCCATTGCCGTGAAGCCGGGCGATAGCGTGATTGCCCGTTTCCAGGAACTGGGCAGCGTGTCGATGCGCTTCGTCGAATAAGCCCGAGGAGAACCTGATGCCAATTATTGAAATGCACATGATGGTGGGCCGCACCACCGAGCAGAAGCACAAAGTTGCGGCGGCAGTAACCGAGGCGGTGGCGAAGAGCCTCGAATGCAGCGCCGACACCGTCCGCATCCTGATCACCGAACACGCCACCGACGGCTTCTACGTCGCCGGACAAACCATGGCCCAGCGCGCTGCCGCGCGGGCCGCCCAGGAGCAGAACGCATGAAGAAGATCCGCTGTGCCTTGATCGGCTCCGGCAACATCGGCACCGACCTGATCTACAAGATCCAGCGCAGCCCGGTGCTGGAGCCGGTGTGGATGGTCGGTATCGACCCCGAATCCGAAGGCCTCGCTCGCGCCCGCGGCATGGGCCTGAAGACCACCGCCGAAGGCGTGGACGGCCTGTTGCCCCACGTGCTGGAAGACAACATCCAGATCGCCTTCGATGCCACCAGCGCCTATGTGCATGCGGAGAACAGCCGCAAGCTCAACGAGTTGGGCGTGCTGATGATCGACCTGACGCCGGCCGCCATCGGCCCCTTGTGCGTGCCGCCGGTGAACCTGCGCGAGCACGCCGATAAGCTGGAGATGAACGTCAACATGATCTCCTGCGCCGGCCAGGCAACGATTCCCATCGTCAATGCGGTGTCGCGGATCCAGAGCGTGGGCTACGCCGAGATTGTTGCCAGCCTGGCTTCCAAGTCGGTTGGCCCGGGTACCCGCGCCAACCTGGACGAATTCACCTACACCACATCCAACGCCATCGAGGTCGTCGGCGGTGCGCGCAAGGGCAAGGCGCTGGCCATCATCAACCCGGCCGAACCTCCGCTAATCATGCGCAACACCATCTACTGCCTCACCGACGAGGCGCCGGACGAGGCGCGTATCACCGCCTCGGTGCTGGAGATGATCAAGGAAGTGCAGAAGTACGTACCGGGCTACCGACTGGTCAACGGCCCGGTGTTCGACGAGACGCCGAAGGGGCATCGCGTGTCGGTGTTCATGGAAGTGGCCGGCCTTGGCGACTACCTGCCCAAGTACGCCGGCAACCTGGACATCATGACCGCGGCGGCGACCCGCACCGCGGAGATGTTCGCCGAGGAGATCCTCGCCGGAAAGATCAAGCTGCAATCCATGGAGGTGGCGTGATGAGCGCATCCAGCCTGAAGGGCCGCAAGGTCATCCTGCACGACATGTGCCTGCGCGACGGCATGCACGCCAAGCGCGAACAGATCAGCGTCGACCAGATGGTCAAGGTCGCCACCGCCCTCGACGGTGCCGGCGTGCCCTACCTGCAGGTCACCCACGGGGCGGGGATGGGCGGCAACTCGTTGCAGCACGGCTTCGCGCCGCACAGCAACGAGGAATACATCTCGGCGGTGGCGTCGCGGATGAAGCAGGCCAAGGTGTCGGTGCTGCTGATCCCCGGCCTCGGCACGATGCGCGAACTGCAGTCCGCCTACGACTGCGGCGCCCGCAGCGTGCATGTGGCGACCCACTGCACCGAGGCCGACACCTCGCCGCAGCACATCGCCTTTGCGCGCAAGCTGGGCATGGACACCACCGGCTTCCTGATGATGGCCCACCTCAACGACCCGGCCGGCATCGCCAAGCAGGGCAAGCTGATGGAGGACTACGGCGCCCATACGGTGTACGTCACCGACTCGGCCGGCTACATGCTGCCGGAGGACGTGAAGGCCCGCGTGCAGGCCTTGCGCGACGTGCTCAAGCCGGAGACCGAGATCGGCTTCCACGGCCATCACAACCTGGGCATGGGCATCGCCAACTCCATCGCCGCCATTGAGGCCGGCGCGAGCCGCATCGACGGTTCGGTGGCTGGCCTGGGTGCCGGCGCCGGCAATACGCCGCTGGAGGTGTTCGCCGCCGTCTGTGAGCGCATGGGCATCGACACCGGCGTGGATCTGTTCAAGCTGATGGACGCCGCCGAGGACATCATCGTGCCGATGATGGACCACATGGTGCGCGTCGACCGGGAATCCCTGACTCTCGGCTTCGCTGGCGTCTATTCGACCTTCCTGCTCCATTCCAAGCGGGCCGCCGAGCGCTTCGGCGTACCGGCGCGGGACATCCTGGTGGAGCTGGGCCGCAAGAAGATGATCGGTGGCCAGGAGGACATGATCATGGACACCGCCATGACCATGGCCAAGGAGCGTGGCCTGTTGAAGGAAGTCACGGCCTGAGGTGCTCGTGACCCTAACCGATGGATGGACTCGCGAACATGAATACCCCTGAAGAACTGGCCATCGTCGTCGGCGCGACCGGCGCCTTCGGCAACGCCATCGTGGATAGGCTGACGGCCGCTGGACTAGGTGTGGTGGCGGTCGCCCGCAGCGCCGATTCGCTGGCTAGCCTGCAGGACCGCGTGCCCGGCCTGACGGCCTGCGTCGCGGACATCGGCGATGACTCGGCGATCACAGCCATTGCGGCGGCCGTCAACCGGCCGGTGCGGATGGTGGTGCATGGCCCAGGCGTCGCGGTGGCGGGCGGCATCCTCAGCGCGCCGACGGCGAGCATGGTGGATGCGGTCAACATCAAGGTCGGTGGCCTGCTGCGCCTGACGCGGGCGGTCGACGGTTTGCTGTCGGCGGGCTCGCGGATTGTCGCCATTGGCGGTCATTACGGCTTCGAGCCGACGGCCTATGCTGCGGCGGCTGGCGTGGCCAACTCGGCACTGGTGAATGTGGTGCGCCAGCTCAGCCTGGCTTATGGTCCGCGCGGGGTGACGGCCCACCTGATCGCACCAGGACCCGCTGACACCGAACGCCTACGCCGGGTCGCTGCGGATCGCGCCGCATTGCGGGGCATCACTGTGGACGAGGTGCTGGCCGAGATGCTCGCCGATTCGTCCATTGGCCGTTTCACCACGCCGGAGCAGGTGGCTTGGGCGGTGGCGCTGCTGCTCGCACCAGAGGCCGATTCCATGACCGGCTCCAGCCTGATGCTCGATTCCGGCCGCCGCCGCGGCCTGCCCTAGGAGGTATCACGATGCCGATCGTCAATTTCCATCTCGTTGAAGGCATGAGCACGCCGGAGCAGGACGAACGCCTGCTCCTCGGCGCCTGCCGTTTTTACGCGGAAGTGCTCGACGCGCCGATGGACCGGGTGCGCGCCTTCATCACACCCCATCGGCCGTTGCAGATGGCTGTCGCCGGCGATCTGGCGGCGCACAACGGACTGCATGCGCCCTGGTTCGACTGCATCGTGCTCGAAGGGCGTCCGCTGGAACAGCGCCAGCGCCTGCTGAGGGGCTTCACCGACCTGCTCGTGGATGTGCTTGGTGTGCGCCGCGATCTGGTGCGCGGCTGTTGCCGGCGCGTTCCGCCAGAGGATTGGGCCATCGGCGGTGAGCCGGCCAGTGTGTTGCGCAAGGACGAGGTGGATGCGCGGGCCCGGGCGGCGGCCTCTGGCTCCGAGTGAAATTGGGCTCTCGTCCTTGTGTCTCCCTCGACCGACGTAATTCCTCTCCTCCCTGAGTTTGTCGGTCGTTGCTTGACCCCTGCGTGACCAGTCGTCGCGCAGGGGTTCTTTTTTTGTGGTGTCGGACGTGGCTTATGATGTGCGTCAGGCCTGTGCCGGGATGGTTGAACAACAACAAAGTCTGAAGGATGGGGACCACATGGAATTACAGAACAATCGCTTCAAGGAGCGCCTGTTGGCGGGGGATCTGCAGTACGGCCTGTGGCTTGGGCTGTCGGAGATCTTCAGCGCGGAAATCTGTGCGGGCGCCGGTTTCGACTGGCTGCTGATCGATGCGGAGCATGGCCCGAACGACCTGCGCTCGATCTTCGCGCAGCTGCAAGCCATCGCGTCTTACGATTCGCAGCCTGTTGTGCGGCCGCCGCAGGGCGACCATGTGCTGATCAAGCAGTTGCTGGAAACTGGCGTGCAGACCCTGCTGATCCCGATGGTCGAATCGGCGGAGCAAGCGCAGCATCTGGTCGAAGCGATGCGCTACCCGCCGGAGGGCATCCGCGGTGTCGGAAGCTCTATCGCGCGGGCAGCACGCTGGGGACGGATCACCGATTACGCGGACAAAGCCAACGACCAGATGTGTCTGCTCGTGCAGGTGGAAACCCGTGCCGGCCTGGAAAATCTTGATGCGATCCTGGCAGTGCCTGGCGTTGACGGAGTGTTCTTCGGTGCAGTTGATCTGGCTGCGTCCTTCGGCCTGCTCGGCCAGCCCAATCACCCGGACATCGTCGCACGCATCGAGGATGGGCTGCAGCGTACCGCAGCCTGCGGCAAGGCCGGCGGCGTGTTGTGCGGCAACCGGGAGCTGGTCGCCCGCTACCGGGACGCGGGTGCGCGCTTCATCGCCGTCGGCGTCGATGGGATGCTGCTGGCGGCTGCGACCTCTGAGCTTTGTGCCTCCTTCAAGGGCGGAGGCTTCGGCGGGGTGGGCGGCTACGGCTGACCTGGCTGCGGCCTGGGTCGCTCTTGCAAAAGACCCGCGGATGTGCCAACATCGCCGGCTCCCTCGGGATAGAAGGGGTTTTTCTTTCTATCCGCCGACGGGCAACCTTGTCCTACCGTTCGCATGACGGGGGGCTTTTATCCACAAGGAGATTCCATGCGGCATTACGAAGTCGTATTCATCGTTCACCCCGATCAGAGCGAGCAAGTTCCCGCCATGATCGAGCGTTATCGTTCCCTCGTGACCTCCCAGAACGGCCAGATTCACCGTCTGGAAGACTGGGGTCGTCGTCAGCTGGCCTACCCGATCCAGAAGATCCACAAGGCTCACTACGTGCTGATGAACATCGAGTGCGATCAGTCCACCATTGCTGAGCTCGAGCACGGCTTCAAGTTCAACGACGCCGTTCTGCGTTACCTGTCCATCCGCACCAAGCGCGCCGTGACCACCCCGTCGCCGATGATGAAGGAAGAAAAGGCTCGTTCCCTGACTTCCGGTGCTGGTGAAGAGGCCAAGCCGGCCGCCGAGCAGCCCGCTGCCTGAGTTGCAGGAAGCGCTGCGCAACAGTTTTGAGATTGATGGCGTCCTGACCGAAATCGGCGCCTTGCGTTACTCCCCCGGTGGCATACCGGTGATGGCAGGGCGCTTGGAGCATCGGTCCCGGCAGGTCGAAGCAGGTGTGGAACGGGATGTTAGCCTCGAGCTGCAAGTTGTGGCTCTAGGTGACAAGGCGAAACTGCTCGCCAGCGCCCGTCTCGGATGTCCGGCTCATGTCGTCGGATTTCTGGCCGCAAAGAGCCTGCGCAGTCGGACGCCTGTATTGCACATCGATACGATCGAATTTTTGGAAGGAATGAATCATGGCATTCAAGCCAGCAATGAAGCGTAAGGACGACCGTGGCGGTCGCAGCCTTTTCAAGCGTCGCAAGTTCTGCCGTTTCAGCGCAGAAAAGATTGAAGAGATCGATTACAAGGATGTGGACATCCTGAAGGATTTCATCACCGAAAACGCCAAGATCATGCCGGCTCGCATCACCGGCACCAAGTCTGGCTATCAGCGTCAGCTGTCCACCGCGATCAAGCGTGCCCGCTTCCTCGCCCTGCTGCCCTACACCGACCTGCATCAGTAATTCCGGAGAGACAGCATGCAAATCATTCTTTTGGACAAGGTTGTCAATCTGGGTGGCCTCGGTGATGTGGTCAAGGTTAAGGACGGTTACGCCCGTAACTTCCTGATCCCGCAAGGCAAGGCCAAGCGTGCCAACGCCGCTAACCTGGCTGAGTTCGAAGCTCGCCGCGCCGAGCTCGAGCGCATCGCTGCCGAGCAGCTGGCTGCCGCTCAGGCTCAGGGCGAAAAGCTCGAAGGCACTGTCGTGACCATCTCCCGCAAGGCGGGTGTCGATGGCCGCCTGTTCGGTTCCGTGACCAACGCCGACGTCGCGGAAGCGCTGAAGACGGTTGGTTTTGGCGTCGAGAAGTCCGCCGTCCGCATGCCGGAAGGCCCGCTGAAGGTTGTCGGCGAGTTCCCGCTCGTCGTCTCCCTGCACACCGATGTGACTGCTAACATCACTGTCACGGTGGTTGGCGAGAACTGATCGTCAGGAGAGCTTTGGCTCCCCACAAAAAAGGCTGCCTCGTGCAGCCTTTTTTGCTTTTTGGCCTTCGGGCCTTGTCTTTGTGTTGCTGAAGACCCCATGCGCAAATCTGATAGTCATTCCGAAGATCCCGTCATGTCCTCCCTGCGCTTGCCGCCGCACTCCATCGAAGCGGAGCAGTCGCTGCTGGGGGGGTTGATGATCGACAACTCCGTATGGGAGCGCGTTGGCGATATCGTCAATGAGGCCGACTTCTACCGGGATGACCATCGGCGGATCTTCCGGCATATCGCCAAGCTTGTGGAAATGGGCAAGCCGGCTGACGTAGTGACGGTGTTCGAAAGTCTGGAGAAGAGCGGTGAGGCCGAGCATGTCGGCGGTCTGGCCTATCTTGGTGAGATCGCCAACAGCACGCCGTCGGCCGCGAACGTACGCCGCTACGGCGAGATCATTCGCGAGCGGGCCATTCTGCGCAAATTGGTGTCGGTGGGTGATGACATTGCCGCTAGCGCACTGACGCCGTCCGGTAAGGATGCCAAGACGCTGCTTGACGAAGCAGAAGCCAAAGTGTTCGAGATCGCCGAGGCTGGCGCGCGTACGGTCAGTGGCTTCCAAGCGATCCAGCCAATCCTGGGGCAGGTCGTTGATCGTATCCAGGAGTTGTACGACCGGGATTCGCCAGCGGGGATTACCGGCGTGCCGACGGGCCTGACCGACCTGGATGAGAAGACGTCGGGTCTGCAGCCTTCCGACATGATCGTGCTGGCGGCTCGTCCTGGTATGGGCAAGACCTCATTGGCGCTGAACATCGCTGAAACAGTTGCGGTGGAGGCAGGGTTGCCGGTGGCAATCTTCTCGATGGAAATGCCGGGTACCCAACTGGCGACCCGTTTCCTGTCGTCCGTTGGTCGTATCGATCAGCACAAGATCCGGACCGGTAAGCTGAACGACGACGAGTGGCAGCGTCTTACGTATGCATTGGGCAGGCTTCACGAGGCGCCCATCTTTATCGACGAGACGCCAGGCTTGAATCCAACCGACTTGCGAGCCCGCTGTCGGCGCCTTCATCGTCAGTGCGGGCGGCTGGGTTTGATCGTCATCGACTACCTTCAGTTGATGACGTCGCTAAAGGAAAGCGATAACCGCTCGGCTGAGCTGTCGGAGATTTCGCGCTCCGTCAAATCCTTGGCCAAGGAACTGCATGTGCCGATTATTGCGCTGTCTCAGTTGAATCGTAGCCTTGAGCAGCGACCGAATAAACGTCCCGTGGCGTCTGACTTGCGGGAGTCCGGTGCAATTGAACAGGATGCGGACATCATCATGTTTATTTACCGGGACGAGATCTATAACCCGGACTCTCCGGATAAGGGAATGGCAGAACTCATTATTTCCAAGCACCGGAATGGCTCGACGGGAACGATCCGTATGACTTTTCTCGGGGAGTTCACTCGCTTTGAGAACTTTGCTGGTACTTATACGGGGGCAGGTGCTCCGGAATACTGATTTGATGGCTTGAAATTATTTTGTCGAATGGTGTTGACGGTTTTCGATAATTCTTTATAATGCGCAG